>NZ_JBKIUP010000008.1:0-142267 GCF_046602535.1 Klebsiella sp. 1SOBk10mer | reverse complement strand
CAGTTGGTGATTTTGAACTTTTGCTTTGCCACGGAACGGTCTGCGCTGTCGGGAAGATGCGTGATCTGATCCTTCAACTCAGCAAAAGTTCGATTTATTCAACAAAGCCCCTAACCCGGTAATGACAAACGCTTTGCAAATAATAAAAGCGCTGATAATAAACCATACCATCGGGCTGCCAAATCCAGCGAATAGTGGACCGGGGTCGAGTACCAGAGAGGCGAATCCCAGAATAATCAGCATAATCACCGCGTCGGTAAACGGGCGTAAAACCAAGCCACAGAGCATGGCCAGATAAATGCCAACCATATGCCATGTCGGGGCGGCAACGCCTTCCGGATGCGGTATTATCCAAAATAAAACAGGGAAAAAGATAATCGGCAAGAGTTTTAAATAAAGCATTTTTGTTACCTTTGCTTTAAGGCCACGGCAGATAAACCACCGTGGCTTATATTATTTAATCGAATTAACGATACGTGTCGTCGATAAATTCGACGCCCGTTGCATCCAGCGATTTTTTAACCCATTGACGATTGGCGGTACCGTGTTTGGCGGCGTCCACTTTGCTGGCATCGAATTTGGCGTACTCTTTCGCTTTATCCAGCACCGTTTCTGCATCGCTCAGTGGGATGACAATGACGCCATCCGCATCGCCGACAATTAAATCGCCTGGGCAGACAGCGACGCCGCCCACGGCAATGGGGGTATTCACTTCCCCGGGTCCCATTTTGAAAGGGCCTGCCGGATTCGAGCCTGTGGCATAGAGCGGAAAATCAAGCACCGATAGGGCGTCGATATCGCGAATCGGCCCGTCCAGCACGATACCGGCAATTTTCTTCATGTGATGGGCATACGCCACCATGATTTCGCCCATCAATGCCCGCGAGCGATCCCCTTCGTTGGAGACCACGATGACGTCATTTTCTCCCGCCATATCCAGGGCGGCATGGAGCATCAAATTGTCGCCGGCGCGAGCTTTTACCGTAATGGCGAAGCCGGCCATAATCGGTTTTTGGGGTGAGGAAATACGCTTGATGCCGTTGCCTAATACCGCGATACGGTTCATGGTGTCAGCAATATTTGCCGCCGGCAGGTGCTCATATTCTTTCAGCAGGGCAATATTTCCCACCGGACGTTTTAAAAATATACGGTTACCAATAGTCATCTCTTGCTCCTTAAAAACCTGGGACCGGCCAGGACGGTTTTTTACCCGATAACACTTCGTCAATGCCGATGGCGGAATGAAGAGACGCCCTGTCGGTTGCTTCGATAGTGGCGGCACCGATATGGGGGCCGATGACGATATTGCTCAGCGCGAAAATAGGATCGTTGGCATCGAAGGGTTCTTTCTTCAAAACATCAACACCGGCGCCGGCGATAATTTGCTGGCTTAAGGCGTGATAAAGTGCGCGCTCATCGACGAGTTTGCCGCGGGCGGTATTAATGAAATAGGCGCTGGGCTTCATCATCGAGAACTGTTTTTCGCCGACGAAGTCGGTGGTTTCCGCTGTTGTTGGGCAGTGCAGCGAAACGAAATCACTCTCTTTGAAAATTCGGTCGAAATCGTCAGTCAGTTCGACACCCTCGGGGATCTGCTGCTGCGTTTTATAGGGATCATAGGCAATGACTTTCATATTAAAGCCGTGCAATGCTTTTAACGCGACGCGCGAGCCGATATTTCCTACGCCAATTAAACCCAGGGTTTTACCATCAAGTTCAACTTTCGGGGTGCGCAGTTTTGCCCAGTAATAATCTTCAAGCATTTTTTCTTCGACCAGCTTGAAATTACGTGAGCAGTGCAGCATATAAAATATGGTCAGTTCCGCAACTGACATGCTGTTGGCTATCGGGGCATTTAATACCACAACGCCATGACGTTTGGCGGACTCCAAATCTACGGTATCGTAACCTGCGCCATGGCGGGCCACCACTTTGAGCTTTTTAGCCGCTTCAAAAACGCGGTCGGACATTTTTGACAGGCGCACGATGATACCGTCGCAGTCGCCGATATCGCGGATGATATCTTCCTCTTCCATCCCGGAACCATTAATTAGCTGATAACCCCGGCTTTCCAGATACTCTCTCCCTTCGGCCATGATCTCTTGCGGGAGTAGAATTTTATACGTCATGTCAATTTCTCCAGTGTTGTTTACGTGGAGATAAATGCATGCCCTATGCCACAACTTATTTATAGTGTGATAATTTTTATAATATATTGAAATTAAAATGATTTTTATTTTGTTAATTAATGGTGAATTGTTTTTATGTTGATGAGTATCACAAATTTATATTAGGGGTTATCGTCGGTTTTTTTCATTATGAAATGGCTGGATTGCAAAATTAAATAACGGTGTTATGCATTTCACATTGTTGCTCGACAGGGCATTGGCAGCCAGTGAATGACATTTTGTTTGCGGTTAACTAAAACGATGGCGGAATGAATAAATAAAAAGGGGGTATTGACTATGAATAATGCCCAGATTGAAATGTTCAGTGTTATGGTACAAACGGGGAATATTCATCATACAGCACAACGTTTTGGTATCGATGCCGCGTCCATTACCACCAGTATTTGTGCGCTGGAAAACGAGATTGGTTTTAATCTCATCGTGCGAGGGAAAAATATCAGGAAGGTAATATTAACGGAAAAGGGAAAGGCTTTTTACAAACTCACGCCAGAGATCCTTTGTATCCTGAATGCTATCGCCACGATTCGTTGCGCCCAGAACCTGGTTGAATAAGCCCGGCGCTAATCGGCCGGGCTGTTACGTGATGTTAGTTCAACCCAAGAAAATACTGGGCGATTTTGAAATAGATAATCAGTCCGGTGCCATCAATCAGCGTGGCGATAAACGGCGCGGAAACCACCGCCGGGTCGATGCCGATCCGTTTAAGCACCATCGGAATGACCGACGAGACAACTGCGCTCCACAGGGTAATGCATACCAGTGTCAGGCTGACGATCAGCGTGATTTCCATGCCAATCCCCATCATCCAGGCGCGCAGGCAGCCCGCCAGCCCCAGCGTTAAGGCAATCAGAAACGAGGTCGACACCTCTTTGCGGATCACCCGCCCCATATCGCGCAGCCGTACTTCTCCCAGCGCCATCGAGCGCACCAGCGTCGAGGTGATCTGCGTTCCGCTGTTGCCGCCGGTGCCGATGAGTAACGGAATAAAGAAGGCCAGCGCAATGGCCGACTCCAGCGCCTCTTCGAAATGCTGCAGCACGCTGCTGGTATAGGCTTCGGCCACGAACAGCAGCAGCAGCCACACCGAGCGTTTCTTCCACAGCGTCCAGGGGCTGATCTCGAGGTACGGTTTTTCCAGCGGCAGCGTCGCCCCCTGCAGCTGAGCGTCCTCGGTGACGTCATCCTCCAGCAGATGGGCGATCTCCTTTTCCATCAGGCAGCCGACCAGCTCGCCTTTATCGACGACGGGAACCAGCTCGAGGCCGCGCTCGTTGAGCTCGGCAATGACCTGCGGGCGTTCATCGTCAGGTTTGACGCGGAACAGGCAGCTGTCCATCAGGTAGCGGATAGACTGCCCGACATCCCCTTCCTGCAGTAGCTTTTTGACCGACAGGCTGCCGCGCAGCTTTTTACCGGCGACAACAAACACCTGGCCGGGAATATCATCGCTGGTGAGCTGCGAGATAAAGTGCTCCCGCGCCTCATGGACGCTGAGATGTTCCTGTAGCGTAATAAAGTCGGTACGCATGTACTGGGCGATGGCATCGCCGTTGAAGCCAGAGGTCGCCTGATGGGCGGCGCAGAGTTGAATGGAAGACATGATTAAAATCCCTATAAAAAATCACTCATAGGGGCGAACAAGACAGGGTTAGCGCAGGCAGATCCCTACGTCCTGGTTTTAGCACTGCATAACGTATCTGAACGGTCATGACCGCCAGAAGTTACCTTGGCAACACCTTGATTCGATGGAAGCCTGTATTTCCCTGAGTGGTCTCTCTCGATACCAACAGGGCGGTAACTTGTATTTATGCAGGAGCCTCGCCATAACGAGATCGTTAAATGAAGCGCCATTATTGGCGAAGCGGGATAATTCACAAAGCGTATAATTTATGTGGTTTATCAACTGTTGATAAACCACATAAGAATTTTCAAATAGTTAATCATCCGCTAAACACTGCAAATGCCCATGGCGCACGCCGCGCTGGGTAATCACGTCGTCGGCAAAATGCTGTATCTCGACCATGTCTCCCTTCAGCACCGCAATCTCCAGGCAGTCGTCATGACTGATATGCACATGCAGCGTGGCGACGGAGAGATCGTGATGATGATGCTGGGTGGCCACCAGCCGGCTCGCCAGTTCGCGTTTTTCATGCTCGTAGACATATGACAGGACGGCATAACCGCGCCGCGGCTCCGACGGCGCGGGATCCTGGTTGAGGGCGTCTCGCAGAATATCGCGTACCGCCTCCGAACGATTGTGGTAGCCGCGGCGGGCGCTGAGCGCATCGAGAGCGGCCAGCAGGTCATCATCAAGGGTCAGGGTTACGCGCTGCATGGCATGGCCTCGTTAAGCAGAGTGGCAGGAAAAGGTGGCAGCACCGCCTGCTGGAGCGCCTGTCCGGCAGGGGAGCGCAGGCGCAGCGGTAGACTGACCGTTGCGGTTTCGACGATGCGTCCGTGCTCCATCACCAGCACCCGCTGGCAAAAGCGCTCCACCAGCCGCAGGTCGTGAGTGATGAACAGGCAGGCGGTGCCAAACTGGGCCTGCAGACGCTTCAGCAGGGCGATAATCTCCGCCTGCAGCAGCAGATCGAGATTCGAGACCGCTTCATCCAGAATCAACAGCTGCGGCCGTACCGCGAGGGCGCGAGCCAGGCAGACGCGCTGCAGCTGTCCGCCGCTGAGCTGCGCCGGGCGTTTATCGAGCAGCGTCGTGGAAAGGTCGACCGCCTGCAGCATCTCTTCCACCTGACGCGCGCGTTCCTCGCGCGACAAGCGCAACAGATGGCGCAGCGGCTCGCTGACGATCTCGCGCACCGTTTTGCGCGGATTCACCGCGCTGAAGGCGTCCTGAAACACCAGCTGAATATCGCGGCGGAAGGTGCCGACGGCCTCGCCCTTCAGGGCGGTCAGCGGTGTGCCGCGCCAGACAATATCGCCGTGCTGCGGCGTTTCCAGGCCCACCAGCATCCGCGCCAGGGTGCTCTTGCCGCAGCCGCTGCGCCCGAGCAGGGCCACCGTTTCGCCGGGGGCGATGGCGAGTTGGATCTCGTGCAGGACCCTGCCGTGGTGCGGGTAATTGTGGCTCACCCCGGTGACGCTGAGTAAATTCATGCTGTTTTCTCCAGTCCGTACAGCGCCAGATGCGCCGCCAACAGGCGTTGGCTCAGCGGGTGCTGTGGGGCGCTGAACAGCGTATTTACATCGCACTGTTCAACGAGGCGACCGTTCTCCATGACCGCTACGTAATCCGCCAGCCGCGCCACAACGCCCATGTCATGGGTCACCAGCAGCAGCCCCAGACCGCGGCTGGAGACGATATCCGCCAGGAGATCGAGGATCTGCGCCTGGGCGATGGCATCGAGGTCGGTGGTCGGTTCGTCGGCGATGATAAAGGGCGCGCGGCTGAGCAGGGCGAGGGCGACCATCATCCGTTGCAGCATGCCGCCGCTCATCTCAAAGGGGTAGCGTTTCAGCAGCGCCCGCGGATTATCCAGACCCACCTCTTCCATTGCCGCCAGCAGGGCGGCGTCACTTGCTTCGCGGCCCGCCGCCCGGCAGGTTTCCCGGGCGTGGGCGGCCATGGTATGCAGCGGATTAAAGGCGCTGCGTGGGTTCTGCATGATAGTGGCGATAGTCGCGCCGCGCAGCTGTTCGCCGTGCACCGGCATGCCGTCAAGCAACACCCGGCCGGCGGTCTGGTTGACGCCGGGCGGCAGCAGGCCCAGCGCGGCGGCGCAGGTGAGCGATTTCCCGCTGCCGCTGCTGCCGAGCAGCGCCAGTACCTGGCCGCGGCGCAGGGTAAGCGAGACGTCGCTGACCAGCGGGCGGTCGGCGGCAAGGGCGATCTGTTGCAGTTGGATCTTCTGCGGCATCAGTGGCTATGCTCCGCGATCAGGTGAGGATCGAGGCGATCGCGCAGCGCGTCGCCCAGCAGGTTAAAGGCCATCACGCTGATGAACAGCGCCAGCCCCGGCCAGACCATCTGCAGCGGCTGGGTCCAGATATACTGCCGGGCGTCGTTGATCATCACCCCCCATTCCGCCGTCGGCGCGCTGACGCCGAGGCCAAGGAACGACATGCCGGCCACGTGAAGCATCATATGGCCGATATCCAGTGAGGCGAGCACCAGCAGCGAGGGGATCACCGCCCCTGCCAGATGGTCGCTGAACAGCCGCCACTGGCTGGCGCCGCTCAGGCGGGCGGCGAGGATAAATTCGCGCTGGCGCAGGGAGACCACCAGATTACGCACCATTCTGGCGTACCAGGCCCAGTGCGACAGCGCAATGGCGAGGATCACGTTGGTCAGCCCGGTACCCAACACCCCCACCATAAAGAACGACAGGATCGAGGTCGGAAAGGTCATAAACAGTTCGGCGAGGCGCATCAGGCCGCGGTCGGCGCGGCCGCCCAGCAGCCCGGCGCTGCCGCCAACCGCCAGACCGATCAGCAGCACCAGCAGCAGGCAGGCCATTACCGCCCCCAGCGAGACGCGGGTGGCGGCCAGCAGGCGCGAGAAAATATCCCGTCCAAGATGATCGGTTCCCAGCCAGTGCGCCCCCCCTGGCGGCAGCAGCCGCTGCTGCAGGTTAATCGCCGCCGGATCCCAGGGCAGCCACCAGCCGCTGCCGAGGGCGATGACCGCCAGCAGCGCGATAACCAGCAGGGCCAGTTTCACCGGCCAGCGGAAGTTTCGCAGCCATCTCATACGCTCACCTCCTCATGGCGGCGCAGGCGCGGGTCGAGCGCCGCGTTAAGCACATCCACCGCCAGGTTAGCCAGTACGAACACCGTGACCATCATCAGGGTAAAGCACTGAATCACTGGATAATCGCGATTGAAGATCGCGGAAACCGCGTAGCGGCCAACCCCCGGCCAGGCAAAGATATTTTCGATAATCATCGTGCCGCCGATCAGCTCACCAATGTGCATGCCCATGGCGGTCACCACCGGCAGGGTGGCGTTGCGCAGGATATGCCGCCGCTCCACCTGGCGCGTGCTCAACCCGCGCAGCCGCGCCCATACCACGTGACGCTGGCCGGAGACCTCCAGCATGCTGGCGCGCAGCAGCCGGGCGTTAATCGCCAGCGACATAAAGGCGATGGAGACGGCGGGCAATATCAGGTGCTGCCAGTCGCCGTATCCCATCGCCGGGAGCCACTGCAGATGCACGGAAAAGAGCATCACCAGCAGAAAGGCTAGCCAGAAGTTCGGCATCGACACGCCGAGGAAGGCAATCAGCCGTACAGCAAAATCCGGCAGGCGATCGCGATGGCGCGCCGCCCAGATCCCCAGCGGCAGCGAGGTGACGAGGATCAGCGCCAGCGCCGCGCCGGTGAGCAGCAGGGTGGCTGGCATGAAGTGCAGCAGGTCGTCCAGCACCGGCCGCCGGGTGGCATAGGAGAGGCCGAAGTCCAGGTGCAGCGCCCGCCACAGCCAGTGCAGATACTGCATCGCCAGCGGCTGGTTGAGACCCAGCAGTTCGCGGGTCGAGGCGACCATCTCTTCCGTGGGCGGCAAGTTCGACAGGCGCAGATAATCCAGCGCCGGGTCGCCGGTGCCGAGCCGCAGCAGCAGAAAGATGATGGCGGAGGCGGCGAGCAACAGCGGGATCAGCAGCAGCAGGCGGCGTAAAATATAGCGTAGCATTATGGCGTTACCGGTTTAATCTGGTCGAACGGGATCTCGGTGGTCACCGGCGCGAACGGGATCTCGCCGACCTCCTGGCGCGCAACCGACATCAGCGAGACATAGCTGATGGGTAGGTACACCGCGTCCTGATGCAGACGGGTCAGCACATCGTGGTACAGCCGTTTCCGCTGCGCCTCGTCGCTGGTGGTCAGCACCTCGCTAATCTCTTTATCAATCAGCGCTTTGTCGGGCAGGCCGCGCTGGGCCTGATAATCGGCATGCGAGGGCACGCGCATCGAGCTTAAAAAGGCATGCGGATCGTAGGGGGCGCCCCAGGTGCGATTGAAGATCATGCCGAACCGGCCTTCGCGCTGGCGCGCATAGATGCTGCTCTCCTCCTCGCCCACCAGGGTGACGCGGACGCCGACCTCCCGCAGATTGGCCTGAATAATTTCGGCCATCGATTTAGCCAGCGCGTCGGTGCCGATAAACGCCAGCTCAATCGCCAGCGCTTGCCCGGCTTTTTGTCGCCAGGGCTGGCCTTCCGGCTGCTGCCAGCCGGCCTGCGCCAGCAGGGCGCGGGCTTTTGCCGGATCGTAACGGCGCGGCGTCAGATCCTGCGGGGCGTAGGGGACCGAGGGCGCAAACAGGGTATCGGCAACCTGCTGGGTGCCGTAGAGCACGCTATCGACGAGGGTCTGCTTGTCGACGGCGTAGTTGAGCGCCTCGCGAACCGCCTGCTCGCGGGTCGGGCCCTGGCTGGCGTTCAGCGCCAGCATCACCGTCTCCGTCGGGGCGGAGAGTCGAGCCACGTAGCCGGGGTGATGACGAAAGCGTTCGAAGGTATCCAGCGGTAGCAGCCCTTCGTCGCCGTAGAGCATGTCGATTTCCCCGGTTTCGAACGCCACCGCGCGGCTGGTGGCGTCAGGGATCACTTTGATGGTGATTTGCTGTAGCGCGGGTTTATTACCCCAGTACTGTTCGTTGCGTACCAGCACGTCGCGCTGATTGAGCTGCGAGCTCGCCAGTCGCCACGGCCCGGTGCCGATCGGGGCTTTGATGCCGTTGGCGGTGCCGCCATCGATAAACTGCGAGGGGGCGATAAAGCGGAACGGGCGGGGCAGGGCCAGCTCTTGTAGCAAGGGGGCGTAGGCGCTTTTCAGGGTGATCTGCAGCTCGCTGGCGCTGAGCGCCCGCACGTCGGTTATCTGATTGGCAAGCTCAAGCCAGGCGTGGCGTTGACGGTTGGCGAGCACCGCCTGGAAATTCGCCGCTGCGGCCTGGGCGTTAAAGGGTTCGCCGTTGGAGAAGGTCACATCCTCGCGCAGGGTGAACCACCAGGTTTTACCATCGGCGGAGTGACGCCAGCGGGTCGCCAGCCAGGGCTGCACGCTGCCGTCAGCCTGATACTTCACCAGCGGCTCATAGACCATGCTTTGGGCAAACATCTGGTTGGGGGTATAAAGATGCGGATTCAGCGGGCCGACGTTCACCGGCCAGGCGGTGGTGAGCGAGTGCTGCGCGGCCTGAGCCAGCAGAGGGACGCAGGCGATCAGCGCCAGCAGAGTGAGGCGGAAAATAGACAAGACGGCAATCTCAACGACAGGAAAGTATGACGATTTTAGTGATTCATCATACTTTCGGAGTAACCTGGATCAATATTGCGCCGAAAAGTATAAGTAATCCGTATGATTATGCGCAGGGGCAGGCGCCGCTTTACCCCTCAGGGCGCCCGGAACAACCCCAGCAGCGTGGCCACCTGTTCGTCGATCGGCGCCAGATCCCGCTTGACGATCAGATGCAGCGGCGTCGCGCGGCGCGCGCCATGGCTGAGGGGCAGCCGCTTCAGCACGCCCTGATCGAGATGGGAACGAATGCGCTCTTCCGGCAGCCAGCCGAAGCCGACCTGATACATCACCGCATCAATGGCGGCGTCAATGGTGGAGAAAGTCCAGGCGTCACGCGTCGCCTGGCCATCGCCGGTCTGGTCGGCAATGCGCACCAGCGGCCATGGCGCCAGCGCGCTATCCTCCAGCGGACCGTCGAGGGCGGCGAGAGGATGGTCGCGGTGGGCGACGGCGATAAAATCAATATTCATCAGCCACTCTCCGCGGCCGGTAATATCCTGGCGGCGGGTCAGAACCATGACATCGGCTTCCGTTCGCGCCGCACCCTCGTCATCCATATTTTCCAGCACTTCGGTGAGTCTGACCTGCGTCTGCGGATAACGCTGCTGAAACTGGCGCAAAATGGCGAACAACCGCTGGCGCGGGAAAATGCTGTCGACCACCAGATCCAGACGGGTGCGCGCCCCGTTGCGCAGAGTGGCGGCATGCGTCTCAACGTAGGCGAAGGCCTGTAGCAGCGGTTTGACCTGATTCAGCAGCAGTTCGCCGGCCGGGGTCAGCACCGCCCGCCGCCCGGACGGCGCCAGCAGCGCTACCCCTAAACGCTCCTGCAGCAGCGCGAGGTTATAGCTCACCGAAGACTGGCTGCGATTGGTCTCCTCCGCCGCTCTGGCAAAGCTCCCCAATTCCACTACCTTTTCGAGTAACGCCCACTGCTCCAGGGTTGTCTTGTGCATAATCAATCTAAAATTTGGATGTATTTAATCCAAACATAGCGTTATTCATTCAATTTTTAAAGACGTATGCTGTCCTCAACAACACAGAGGAGAATAAATGATGAGCACTTTCGACAAACATGACCTCAGCGGCTTTATCGGTAAACATCTGGTCTACACCTACGACAACGGCTGGAACTACGAAATTTACGTCAAAAACGGCCACACCCTCGACTACCGTATTCACAGCGGCATCGTCGGCAATCGCTGGGTGAAAGATCAGGAAGCGTACATCGTGCGGGTGGGGGAAAGTATCTACAAAATCTCATGGACCGAACCGACCGGTACCGACGTCAGCCTGATCGTCAACCTGGGCGATAAACTGTTCCACGGCACCATTTTCTTCCCGCGCTGGATCATGAATAACCCGGAAAAAACCGTCTGCTTCCAGAACGATCACATTCCTCTGATGAATTCGTACCGCGATGCCGGCCCGGCCTACCCGACGGAAGTGATTGACGAGTTTGCTACTATCACCTTCATTCGCGACTGTGGCGCGGATAATGACGAGGTTATTAATTGCCCGGCAAGTGAATTGCCAGCTGATTTTCCTGCAAATTTGTAATTAAGCAGAAATAACTTTGTGATCTGCGCTAACTTTTTGTCATCAAGCGTGACAAAGACAGCGTCATTAATTGTTATCTGGTTTAACCCCCGTTTACTTTCCGCGATAGCGTTCCTGTTTGCTTTTCCAGACAGGAACGCTTTTTTGTCAAAATTCTGCCATAAATAAAACCTATCATTCTGTTTCTTAATGATTTATTTGGCTATGCTGAGAAAAGATTAATTTCTTAATATTATCCTAAGCAAGGTCAACTACATTAATAGTGGTCGAAATACCCTGAAATGGAATGCCGCGCTGAACTCACTTCATTTTAATTTCGTTTAAGTCCGCAGGCGCAGGATATTTTATTCTAACGACCCAGGTTTGTGCGTGGGTCATCTACAGAACAGGATGATGATGAGCGATTTTTTGCCTTTTTCGCGCCCGTCGATGGGCGACGCAGAGCTGGCAGCCCTGCGTGAAGTTTTAACGTCGGGCTGGATCACCACCGGACCGAAGAATCAGGCACTTGAAGCGGCATTTTGCCAGCTGACCGGCAACCGCCACGCGATTGCCGTCAGTTCAGCGACCGGCGGGATGCATGTGACCCTGATGGCGCTGGGTATTGGCCCTGGCGATGAAGTCATTACGCCGTCCCAGACCTGGGTCTCCACTCTCAATATGATCTGCCTGCTGGGCGCCACGCCGGTGATGATCGATGTCGATAACGACAATCTGATGATCACCCCTGAGGCGGTGGCAGCGGCGATCACCTCGCGTACCAAAGCGATTATTCCTGTGCACTACGCGGGGGCGCCAGCCGATATCGACGCCATTCGCGCGGTGGGCGAGCGCCATGGCATTCCGGTGATCGAAGACGCCGCCCATGCGGCGGGGACCCACTATAAGGGCCGCCACGTAGGCTGGCAGGGGACCGCGATTTTCTCGTTCCACGCGATCAAAAACATGACCTGCGCTGAAGGCGGCCTGATTGTCACCGACGACGACGAGCTGGCCTCCCGCATCCGCAGCCTGAAATTCCATGGTCTTGGCGTGGACGCCTATGACCGCCAGACCCATGGCCGCGCGCCGCAGGCGGAGGTGATCGCTCCGGGCTTTAAATACAATCTTGCCGACATCAACGCCGCGCTGGCGCTGGTCCAGCTGGAAAAACTGCCTCATGCCAACCAGCGGCGGGCGGAAATTGCCCAGCGCTATCTGCGCGAGCTGGCGGACACGCCGTTTATGCCGCTGAGCGTCCCGGCCTGGGATCACCAGCACGCCTGGCATCTGTTTATCATCCGCGTCGATGAGGCTGCCTGCGGCATCAGCCGCGACGCGCTGATGGAAAAGCTAAAGGCGATGGGCATCGGCACTGGCCTGCACTTCCGTGCGGCCCATACGCAAAAATATTACCGCGAGCGCTTCCCGGAGGTATCCCTGCCGAATACCGAATGGAACAGCGCCCGCATCTGTTCTCTCCCGTTGTTCCCGGACATGACCGATGACGATGTTACTCGCGTCATTTCCGCACTGCGCCAGCTGTCAGGACGTTGATATGCTTACTTACCCTCCCGTGAAGAAGGTCTCGGTGGTTATTCCGGTTTATAACGAACAGGATAGCCTGCCGGAGCTGCTTCGTCGTACGGATACCGCCTGCGCCACGCTGGGGCGGCAATATGAAATTCTGCTGATTGACGATGGCAGCAGCGACGATTCCGCGCGCATGCTCACCGAAGCCGCCGAGGCGGAAGGCAGTCATGTCGTCGCCGTGCTGTTAAACCGTAACTACGGCCAGCACTCGGCGATCATGGCCGGTTTCAGCCATGTAACCGGCGATTTAATCATTACGCTCGACGCCGACCTGCAAAACCCGCCGGAAGAGATCCCGCGGCTGGTGGCGAAGGCGGATGAAGGCTACGACGTGGTGGGCACCGTCCGCCAGAACCGTCAGGACAGCATCTTCCGCAAAACCGCGTCGAAGATGATCAACCGCCTGATCCAGCGCACCACCGGCAAAGCGATGGGCGACTACGGCTGCATGCTGCGCGCTTACCGCCGCCATATCATCGACGCCATGCTCAACTGCCACGAACGCAGCACCTTTATCCCGATTCTGGCGAATACCTTCGCCCGTCGCGCGGTGGAGATCCCGGTGATGCATGCCGAACGTGAATTCGGCGACTCCAAATACAGCTTTATGCGCCTGATCAACCTGATGTATGACCTGGTGACCTGTCTGACCACCACGCCGCTGCGTCTGCTCAGTATTTTCGGCAGCGTGATTGCCCTGCTGGGCTTCGCCTTTGGCCTGATGCTGGTGGTGCTGCGTCTGGCCTTTGGCCCGCAGTGGGCGGCGGAAGGGGTATTTATGCTCTTTGCCGTGCTGTTTATGTTCATCGGCGCCCAGTTTGTCGGGATGGGCCTGCTCGGGGAGTATATCGGCCGCATCTATAACGACGTGCGCGCGCGTCCCCGCTACTTTATTCAACGTGTTGTTCGCCAGCCGGAAACGGCATCTAAAGAGGAAGATCGTTCATGAAAGCCGTAGTCTTCGCTTATCACGATATGGGTTGCACCGGTATCCAGGCTCTGCTGGACGCTGGATATGATATCGCTGCTATTTTCACCCACCCGGATAACCCTGGCGAAAACCATTTCTTTGGCTCCGTGGCGCGCCTTGCCGCCGAGCAGGGCATTCCAGTGTGGGCGCCGGAAGACGTGAACCATCCGCTGTGGATTGAGCGTATCCGCGAGATGAAGCCGGACGTGCTGTTCTCCTTCTACTACCGCAACCTGCTGGGCGATGAGATCCTCAGTCTTGCGCCGAGAGGGGCGTTTAATCTACACGGTTCGCTGCTGCCGAAATATCGCGGCCGCGCGCCGCTGAACTGGGTACTGGTCAATGGCGAAAGCGAAACCGGCGTGACGCTGCACCGGATGGTGAACCGCGCGGATGCCGGCGATATCGTCGCTCAGCAAACCGTGGCGATTGGCCCGGATGACGCCGCCCTGACGCTGCACCGCAAGCTGTGCGCTGCCGCCACTGAGCTGCTGAGCCAGGCGTTGCCGGCGATCCTCGCCGGAACCACCGATGAACGTCCGCAGGATCACAGCCAGGCGACCTATGTGGGACGGCGCACCCCGGAAGATGGCCGCCTCGACTGGGAGCAGCCGGCGCAGACGCTGCACAATCTGGTGCGCGCGGTCTCCGATCCGTGGCCGGGGGCCTTCGGCTACGCTGGCGCGAACAAATTTATTGTCTGGAAATCCCGTGTACGCAGTGATCTACCTGCAGCCAAACCGGGCACCGTTATCTCCGTTGCACCGCTGATCGTGGCGTGCCAGGAAGGGGCGCTGGAGATTGTCACCGGCCAGACCGAACGCGGCGTGTACATGCAGGGCGCCCAGCTGGCGCAGGCGCTGGGCCTGGTGTCCGGGGCGGTGATCAGCAGCAAACCGGTGGTGGCGGTTAAGCGTCGTACCCGGGTGCTGATCCTCGGCGTCAATGGCTTTATCGGTAACCATCTGACCGAACGCCTGCTGCAGGACGACAACTATGAGATTTACGGCCTGGATATCGGCTCCGACGCCATCAGCCGTTTCCTCGACTGCCCGCGTTTTCACTTCGTGGAAGGCGATATCAGCATTCACTCCGAGTGGATCGAATATCACATTAAGAAATGCGACGTGGTGCTGCCGCTGGTAGCTATCGCCACCCCTATCGAGTACACCCGCAACCCGCTGCGCGTGTTCGAGCTGGATTTCGAAGAGAACCTGAAGATCATCCGCGATTGCGTGAAATACAATAAGCGCATCATCTTCCCGTCGACCTCTGAAGTGTACGGCATGTGCACCGACAAAAACTTCGACGAAGATACTTCCAACCTGGTGGTCGGGCCGATCAACAAACAGCGCTGGATCTACTCGGTCTCCAAGCAGCTGCTGGACCGCGTGATCTGGGCCTACGGCGATAAGAATGGCCTGAAGTTCACCCTGTTCCGTCCGTTCAACTGGATGGGGCCGCGTCTGGATAACCTCAACGCCGCGCGTATCGGCAGCTCCCGCGCCATCACCCAGCTGATCCTCAACCTGGTGGAAGGCTCGCCGATCAAGCTCATCGAAGGCGGTAAGCAGAAGCGCTGCTTTACTGACATCAGCGACGGTATCGAAGCGCTGTTCCGCATCATCGAGAACAAAGACGGCCGCTGCGACGGGCAGATCATCAACATCGGTAACCCGGATAACGAAGCGAGCATCAAAGAGCTGGCGGAGATGCTGCTGGCCTGCTTCGAACGCCATCCGCTGCGCGATCGCTTCCCGCCGTTTGCCGGCTTCCGCGAAGTGGAAAGCAGCGACTACTACGGCAAGGGCTATCAGGACGTTGAGCATCGCAAACCGAGCATCCGCAACGCCAAACGCTGCCTGAACTGGGAGCCGAAGGTGGAGATGGAAGAGACCGTTGAGCATACGCTGGACTTCTTCCTGCGCACGGTAGAACTGGTGGACGCTAAACATCCATGAAACAGGTCGGCTTACGCATAGATGTCGATACTTTTCGCGGGACGCGGGACGGTGTTCCGCGGCTGCTGGACCTGCTAGGCCAGCACGGGATTCAGGCAAGCTTCTTCTTCAGCGTCGGGCCGGACAATATGGGGCGTCACCTGTGGCGCCTGGTAAAACCGAAGTTTCTGTGGAAGATGCTGCGTTCCAGAGCGGCTTCGCTGTACGGCTGGGATATTCTGCTGGCCGGCACCGCGTGGCCGGGACGCCGCATCGGCGCGGGGAACGAGGCGGTGATCCGTGCGACCGCCGAGTCTCATGAAGTGGGCCTGCACGCCTGGGACCACTACAGCTGGCAGGCGTGGAGCGGCGTCTGGCCGCAGGAACGGCTGACGCTGGAGGTCGAGCGTGGCCTGCTGGAGCTCGAGCGCATCATCGGCCGCCCGGTCACCTGTTCGGCCGTTGCCGGCTGGCGCGCCGATCAGCGGGTGGTGAAAGCCAAAGAATCCTTCGATTTTCTCTACAACAGCGACTGTCGCGGCACGCGGCCGTTTCTGCCCCAGCTCGGCAGCGGCGTCTCTGGTACGGTGCAGATCCCGGTCACGTTGCCGACCTGGGACGAGGCGGTGGGCACGGCGGTGGATATCGCCGGCTTTAACCGCTATCTCCTCGACTGCATCCATCGCGACCCTGGCGTGCCGGTCTATACCATTCACGCCGAAGTGGAAGGTATTGCCTATGCCGATCAGTTCGATGAACTGCTGACCATGGCGGCGGAAGAAGAAATTCAGTTTTGCCCACTGAGCCAGCTGCTGCCCGCTGACTTTAGCGAGCTGCCGTCCGGCAAAGTGGTTCGGGGTGAACTGGCTGGCCGGGAAGGCTGGCTCGGACGTGAACAATTACTGACTTCGGGTGTTTGATGAAAAGCATTCGCTATGGCGTCTCTCTGATTGCGCTGTTTGCGCTGTATTACCTGCTGCCGCTCAATTTCCGTTTGCTCTGGCAACCCGATGAAACACGCTATGCGGAGATCAGCCGTGAAATGCTGGCCACCGGCGACTGGGTGGTGCCGCATTTTCTCGGGCTGCGCTACTTCGAAAAGCCGATTGCCGGTTACTGGATCAACAGTGTCGGCCAGTGGCTGTTTGGCCATAATAACTTCGGCGTACGCTTCGGGTCGGTCTTCGCCATCACCATGACCGCCGTGCTGGTGGCCTGGCTGGCGTGGCGCATCTTTCGCGATAAGCGGGTAGCCGTCCTGTCGCCAGTGATTTTTCTCACCGCGATGCTGGTGTATGCGATTGGTACCTATGCGGTGCTGGACCCGATGATCACCCTGTGGCTGGCGTTGGCGATGTGCAGCTTCTGGGGCGCGACGCAGGCGCAGAGCCGCGGCGGCAAAATACTGGGTTACGTGCTGTTGGGCGTCGCCTGCGGTATGGGGGTGATGACCAAAGGTTTCCTTGCGCTGGCGGTGCCGGTGGTGGGCGTTCTGCCATGGGTGATCGCCCGTAAACGCTGGCGTGAAGTGCTGACCTACGGTTGGCTGGCGGTGGTCGTCTGTACGCTGGTGGTGCTGCCCTGGGGGCTGGCTATCGCCCAGCGCGAGCCGGACTTCTGGCGCTACTTCTTCTGGGTCGAGCATATTCAGCGTTTCGCCGAAAAAGACGCCCAGCACAAAGCGCCGTTCTGGTACTACATCCCGTTCCTGATTGCCGGCAGCCTGCCGTGGCTGGCCCTGCTGCCAGGGGCGCTGAAGCGCGGCTGGCGTGAGCGCGATGAGGCCCGCGGCGCGCTGTATCTGCTCGGTTGGGTGGTGATGCCGCTCCTGTTCTTCAGCATCGCCAAAGGCAAACTGCCGACCTATATCCTGCCGTGCTTTGCGCCGCTGTCGATCCTGATGGCGCGCTACGCGCTGGAGGCGGCGAAGACCGGCGCGAAAGCGTTACGGGTCAACGGGATGATCAACCTGGGCGTCGGCCTGCTGGGGCTGATCGCCGTGCTGGTGGTCTCGCCCTGGGGCGTGATGCATAAGCCGGTGTGGACCAAGATTGAGCTGTATAAATGTCTGCTGGCGGCCATCGCCTTCGCCGTCTGGGCGCTGATGGGCTGGCTGGCGATGAAAGACGCTGGCCGCCGTTGGAGCCTGGCGGCGCTTTGCCCGCTTGGCCTGGCGCTGCTGGTGGGCTTCGCCATTCCGGACCGGGTTATCGACAGCAAACAGCCGCAGTTCCTCGTGGATATCGTCAGCGAATCCCTGCAGCCCAGCCGTTACGTCCTGACGAACAACGTCGGGATCGCCGGCGGCCTGGCCTGGGAGCTGAAGCGAAGCGATATTATTATGTTCGACAAACAGGGTGAGCTGAAGTACGGTCTCGACTGGCCTGACGCTCAGGGAAGCTTTGTCAGCCAGGCCGGGTTTGCCGACTGGTTGGCCACGCACCGTCAGCAGGGGCCGGTCTCGCTGGTGCTGTTGATGGATAAAGGAGAGAGTATGGTCGACTTACCGTTACCGAAACCCGATAACGCCTACGAGCTGGGTCGGGTGGTCTTCCTTCAGTACCTGCCGCAATGAGCGTCTGGATCTGTCTGGTTTTCGCCAGCCTGCTGAGCTGCGCCGGACAGCTGTGCCAGAAACAGGCGACCCGCCCGTCCCGTCGCGGACGGCGGAGTCGCCATATACTCTTCTGGCTGGGGATGGCGCTGCTATGCCTCGGCTGCGGCATGCTGCTGTGGCTGAGCGTCCTGCAGTCTATTCCGGTGAGCATCGCCTATCCGATGCTGAGCCTGAACTTCGTCTGGGTCACCCTCGCGGGCTGGGGCATCTGGCATGAGCCGGTCGCTCGCCGCCACTGGTTTGGCGTCGGGTTGATCGTCGTGGGCATTGTCATTCTGGGGACCAGCGTTTGATGGGCTTTCTCTGGGCATTATTCAGCGTCGGCCTTGTCAGCGCCGCGCAGCTGCTGCTGCGCAGCGCCATGGTGGCCTTGCCGCCGCTGACCGATATTCTGGCCTTTCTCCAGCATCTGCTGCATTTCGAGCCTGGTACCTTCGGCCTGTTTTTCGGCCTGCTGGGCTACCTGTTGTCAATGGTCTGCTGGTACTTTGCCCTCCACCGTCTACCGTTATCAAAAGCGTATGCACTGTTGAGCCTGAGCTATATCCTGGTGTGGGCTGCCGCCATCTGGCTGCCCGGCTGGCATGAGCCGTTCTACTGGCAATCGCTGCTGGGCGTGGCGATTATCGTCGCCGGCGTATTGACCATCTTCTGGCCGGTGAAACGCCGCTAGCCGGGGAGCCGGCTTTTGGGACGCCCCGGGCCGAGCAGGATCGCCAGCTTGCTGCCCCCGACGGTGGTCTCCATCCAGATTTTACAGACGCTGGTTAACGGCACCGAGAGCAGCATTCCCACCGGCCCCAGCAGCCAGCCCCAGACCAGCAGCGACAGGAACACCACCAGGGTCGACATCCCCAGCCGGTGGCCCATCATGCGCGGCTCCACCATGTTGCCCAGCACCATATGCACCACCAGAAACAGCGCCCCGACCAGCAGGCACTCATAGATGCCGCTGAACAGCAGCGCCTGCAGCATGGGTGGGATGGCGGAGATGGCGGAGCCGATATTCGGCACATAGTTCAGCAGGAACGCCAGCACCCCCCACATCAGCGCGAACTGCACCCCCATTGCCAGCAGCCCCAGCCAGACAATCAGCCCGGTCCACAGGCTGATCAGCGTTTTCAGCGCCAGATAGTGGGTAACGCCTTTCAGCGCCCGGTGCAGCCCGGCGATATGCAGACGAGGGTTATTGAGGGCAAAACGCAGTTTGTAGGGCAGGTGGCGAACCTCAAACAGCATAAAGATCACCGTCATCACCAGCAGCACAATGCTGGCCATCGCCCCGGAAAGCTGGGTCATCAGCGTCGTGGCCCAGGTCATCAGCCGTTCTGAATCCATACGTCGCAGCATGCGCTCCGGATTGATATGCAGGTTGAGAAAGGGGAGATACTCCTGGAGCTGGACGATCTTACGCGTCAGGGCGCGGTTGAAATCGGGCAGCATGGCGACAAAGTCATTGAGCGACGCCGCCAGCACGCCAAGCAGCGCGGTCAGCATGACCAGCATTGCCGTCACCACCAGCGTAATGGCGAACGGGCGCCGCACCCCGCGGCGAATGCACCAGGTGACCAGCGGGTTGAGGACGATAGCGAAAAACAGCGCCAGCAGCAGCTGCACCAGAATATCGGCGGCGGCGTGGATCCCTGCGAGGATAATCACCAGCGCCGCCAGCTTAAGTAAAATATGGAGCCCGGCTTTATCAGCCTGCGGAGGGGACATAGGTATTCCTTTTGTGAGTCGCGCCTGATAAGTGTAGCGGTTCGCTGGCTGCCAATATTCCGAAAGGCGAGCGGCTTTTCCGCCGCCAGCGTGGTAATAGTGAAAGCTGGTTGTCGAAATCTGGTGGAACCTGATGCCCGAACCCGTCGCCGAACCGGCGCTCAACGGACTGCGCCTCAATCTGCGGATTGTCTCCGTCGTCATTTTTAACTTTGCCAGCTATCTCACCATCGGCTTGCCGCTGGCGGTGCTTCCCGGCTATGTGCATGATGTAATGGGCTTTAGCGCTTTCTGGGCCGGCCTGGTGATTAGTCTGCAATATTTCGCCACGCTGCTCAGCCGCCCGCACGCCGGGCGCTATGCTGACCTGCTGGGGCCCAAAAAGATCGTTGTCTTCGGCCTCTGCGGCTGCTTTTTAAGCGGCCTGAGCTACCTGCTTGCCGCCTGGAGCAGCGGCTGGCCGCTGGTTAGCCTGCTGCTGCTATGCCTGGGGCGGGTCATTCTCGGCATCGGCCAGAGCTTTGCCGGCACCGGCTCGACGCTGTGGGGCGTCGGCGTTGTTGGGTCGCTGCATATCGGGCGGGTGATCTCGTGGAACGGCATTGTGACCTACGGGGCGATGGCGATGGGCGCCCCGCTCGGCGTGCTGTGCTATTCGTACATTGGCCTCAGCGGCCTGGCCGGGGTCATTATGGCGGTTGCGCTGGCGGCTATCCTCTGCGCGCTGCCCCGCGCAGCGGTGAAGGCGGCGAAAGACAAAGCGATGTCGTTTCGCGCGGTGTTCGGGCGGGTGTGGCCCTACGGCATGGCGCTGGCCCTGGCCTCCGCCGGTTTCGGGGTTATCGCCACCTTTATCACGCTGTTTTATGAGGCCAAAGGCTGGGACGGGGCGGCCTTCGCCCTGACGCTGTTCAGCTGCGCGTTCGTTGGCGCGCGGCTGCTGTTTCCTAACGCCATTAACCGCTTCGGCGGGCTGAACGTGGCGATGCTCTGCTTTAGCGTGGAGATCATCGGCCTGCTGCTGGTCGGCTTTGCTGATACGCCGTTGCTGGCGAAAATCGGCACCTTGCTTACCGGGGCCGGGTTCTCGCTGGTCTTTCCGGCGCTGGGCGTGGTGGCGGTGAAAGCGGTGCCGCAGCACAACCAAGGGTCGGCGCTGGCCACCTATACCGTGTTTATGGATTTGTCGTTAGGCGTCACCGGGCCGCTGGCCGGCTTGCTGATGGCGTGGACCGGGATCCCGGTGATATATCTGGCGGCGGCAGGTCTGGTGATGGCGGCGCTGCTGCTGGGCTGGCGGTTAAAAAAACGGCCCCCGGTCAGCGAACCGGAGGCCGTCGCACCAGGCCAGTAATTACTGGATGGTGAGGGTGCTGATGATGCTTTCCGCTTCGGTCTGCGCCTGCTGCTGGTTGTCCGCCGGCAGGGTGACCTGCAGGGTCAGCAGTTTGTCATCCACTTTGCCGAGCAGTACGGAAGACCACGCGGTCTGCCCCTTGGCGGAGATGATGCTGTCCAGCTGCTGCAGGGTATGACCTTTGATCTCCAGCGACTTATTGCTCACCACCTGCAGCTGCGGGTCGCGGCTACGCTGCTGATCTTCCAGGCGTTTCGCCAGCACCGCCAGGTCTTCATTGGTGCTGTCGCCGACGATGACGATGACTGCTTTCTGGCCGGTGGCGTCAGAATAGACGTGCATGTTGTTCGCCTGAGTACCCAGTTTGCCGCTCTGGTCGGCCATGCCCGCAGGCAGGGTGAAGCTCAGTTTGCCATCCAGCAGGCTGATCGCCTGGCCGCTGGTGTTGCTCTCCGCTGCTGCCCCAACGGTTGGCGCTTTTGAATCGCTGTTATCGCAGGCGGCAAGCCCCATCACCAGCAGGCCAATACCGACATATTTAACCAAATTGCGCATTGACATCTTCCTTTCGATAAACGGCCACTAATGGCTCATCCGGCTATCTTAACACATCAGTCCGCGAGTACCTTTAACTCGGCTGCAATGCCGACAAATCAGATTTATCCGCCAGCCTTTTCAACAGCATATTTAACAGCACGCCGTACATCGGCAGGAAGAAAATGATGCTGATAAGCACTTTAAAGCTGTAGTCGACGAGGGCGATTTCCCCCCAGTGAGCGGCCATAAACGGATCCGGGCTGCGCCAGAAGGCGATGAAGAAGAACGCTACGGTATCGCTGATGTTGCCGAACAGCGTCGAGGCGGTGGGGGCCAGCCACCAGTGACGACTCTGCCGCAGGCGGTTGAAGACGTGGACGTCAAGGATCTGCCCCAGCGCATAGGCCATAAAGCTGGCGATGGCGATGCGCGCGACGAAGAGATTAAAGGTGCCCAGCGCGGCGAAGCCCTGCCACTCGCCCATGTAAAACAGGGCGGAGATGGCGTAGGAGATGACCAGCGCCGGGACCATCACCGCAAAAATAATGCGTCGCGCCAGCGGTGCGCTAAAAATTCGCACCGTCAGATCGGTGGCGAGGAAGATAAACGGAAAACTGAACGCGCCCCAGGTGGTATGGAAACCAAAGATGGAGATCGGCAGCTGAACCAGATAGTTGCTGGAGGTAATCACCAGCAGATGAAATAGCGAAAGCCAGACGAGCGCTTTTTTGCGCTGTACGGTAGTAAACGGATTCATATTGTGACCTTTTTATGCCCGTCATGCTTCAGGTAAATGAGCAATCGGCAGCGGAACGTTGGGGTGAGGGAACCCAATTAAAAACGGCTGCATGATACTGCGTTGCCGGCGTAATGCAATGGTTGTTTTTCGCGCAAACGTTAACCTGGCTTGCGTACTGGCGAGCAGGGGGTAAACTAGGGCCGTTTTGTTGACGTGAGACTAAAATGAGCGAACTTTTCTCCACTCCTGACCACACTCTGGATGCCCTGGGACTCCGCTGCCCGGAGCCGGTCATGATGGTGCGTAAAACCGTGCGGACGATGCCGGTGGGCGAGACGCTGCTGATTATTGCTGACGATCCGGCCACCACCCGCGATATCCCGGGATTCTGCCGCTTTATGGAGCATGAGCTGGTGGCCCAGGAAACCGAAGCCCTGCCGTACCGCTACCTGATCCGCAAAAGCCACTGAGCCTCTCCCGGATGGCGGCGGGTAGCGCCTTATCCGGGCTACCCGACGGTCCGGAACCGTAGCCCTGCTAAGCGTAGCGCGAGCAGGGAATACCCCGGATGGCGGCGCGTAGCGCCTTATCCGGGCTACCCGACGGTCTGGAACCGTAGCCCTGCTAAGCGTAGCGCGAGCAGGGAAACCGGTATCTATGCTACAACTTCTTACGCAATAACCGCAGCGCGTTAGCCGTTACCAGCACGGTGGCGCCGGTATCCGCCAGCACCGCCAGCCACAGACCGGTCAGGCCGAGCAGGGTGGTGACAAGGAAAATCCCCTTCAGCCCTAAGGCAATCGCGATGTTCTGGCGGATATTGGCGTGAGTCGCCCGCGCCAGGGAAATCATCTGCGCCAGGCCGGTCAGACGGTTGTGGGTCAGCGCGGCGTCGGCAGTCTCCAGCGCCACGTCGGTACCGCTGCCCATGGCGATGCCGATGGTCGCCGCTTTCATCGCCGGGGCGTCGTTGATACCGTCCCCGACCATCGCCAGCGGCGCATCGGCATTCAACGCCATCACCGCTTCGACTTTGTCCGCCGGCAGCAGGCCGGCGCGGAATTCCAGCCCCAGTTCGCTGGCGATGGCCGCCGCGGCGCGCGGGTTATCCCCGGTGAGGATCACCCCCTGCACCCCCAACTGGTGTAAGGCATCCACTGCCTGACGTGCGTCGTCGCGCAGGGTGTCGCGCAGCGCCAGGATGCCGAGAAGCGTCTCGCCGCGCATGACCAGCACCACCGTTTGCCCGGCGCTCTCCAGCTGCTGGATCTGCGCCTCATACTCTGCCGGGGCGGCTTTGCTGGCCGCGCAGATTAAAATCCGGCTGCCGTTGACCTCGGCTTCGATACCGGAACCTGCCAGCGCCCGCTGGCCGCTGGCCAGCGGAATGCTCAGCTGGCGCCGCTGCGCTTCTCGGACGATGGCCTGCGCCAACGGATGGCTGGAGCCTTGCTCCACCGCCGCCGCCAGCGCCAGCAGCGCGTTGTCGTCATTCTCAGCCGTGGCGATGACCGAGGTCACCTGCGGCTGCCCGACGGTCAGGGTGCCGGTTTTATCGAACGCCACCTGGCGCACCTGGCCCAGCTGTTCCAGCGCCGCGCCGCCTTTGATCAGCGCCCCGCGTCGGGCGGCGACCGCCAGGCCGGAGGTGATGGCCGCCGGGGTGGAGATGACCAGCGCGCACGGGCAGCCGATCAACAGCAGCGTTAAGCCTTTATAGATCCATGGCAGCCAGGCGCTGGCGAAGAACAGCGGCGGGACAATGGCCACCAACAGGGCCACCACCATAATGGCCGGAGTGTAGATCCGGCTGAAGCGGTCGATAAAACGCTCGATCGGCGCCCGACGTTCCTCCGCCTCTTCAATCAGCTTCAGGATGCGGTCGATGGCGCTGTCGCCCGGTTCGGAGATCACGGTCAGCTGCACCAGGCGGTCGACGCTGGTGGCGCCCGCCGCTACCCGTTCTCCGGCCTGGCGCTCCACCGGCACCGACTCGCCGGTCAGGGCGCTTTCATCAAAGCTGGCAAACGGCGACAGCAGTTGTCCATCCGCCGGCAGACGCCCGCCGGCAGCCACTTCAATCACATCTCCGGGACGCAGGTCACGCTGGGCGACGGTTTCCCGCACGCCGTTGCGCAGACGGATGGCGGTGTCGGGCTTCAGCGCCATCAGCGCGCTCACGCCCTGCCGCGCGCGGCTGGCGGCCCAGCCTTCGAGACGCTCGCCGATCAGGAACAGTAGCAGGACCATCGCCGCCTCTGCGGTGGCGCCGATAAACAGCGCTCCGATGGCGGCGACGCTCATCAGCGTTTCAATGGCGAACCAGCTCCCGCTTTTGATCAGGCGCATCGCCTGGCGGGCAACCGGCCACAGGCCGACCAGGGTGGTGGCAACAAAGGCTAACTGACCGGCAGGGTGGTTGGCCTGCTCCAGCCCCCAGCTCAGGGCCATCATAATGACCAGCGTCAGCAACGGTAAATTGTCGCGCAGCCGCGAGCCCTGCGTTTTCTCTGACGCGGGGGCATCGGCATCGCGCAGCGTATAGCCTGCCTGACGTACCGCCTGCTCAACCTGGGCGCGAACGTCGCCTTCAGCGTTAACCAATAATTTTTCCGTGGCGAACAGCACCTGAACCTGACTGACGCCGGGCACCTGACGAACCGCCGTTTCCACCTTGCGGGCGCAGGCGGCGCAGTCCATGCCGGCAACCTGCCAGCTGTAGCGGGCGTCGCTAAGCGCTTCGGCAGCTGGTGCGCTCTCTACGGCGCAGGCGTGGTCTGTGCAGCAGCTCTCCGCCGGGGCGGGCGCTGGCCGCATGGTGAATGACGAGAATTGTGGGACTTTTTTATCCTGCGCGTCTGGAGTCGACATGGCACCCTCCGGTAAATGATAATTTTCTCATTAGCCGTAGGATACACTCTGGAGTCGACTCCAGAGTCAAGGACTAAATTACAGGTACAGCGCGCGCACGATGAGGAAGTGGCCGGCAAAGTAAAACGCGGCGGCAATGGCGTTATCGGCGCGGAAACGGCGACGATAGTGACTTACCAGCCACACGGCATTGCTCAGCAGCAGCAGAGCGGCGCCGGCGAAACCGGACAGCGCGGTGTCGGTAGGGCGGGCAAACCATAGCTCACCGGCCAGCCAGACCATCACCAGCGTCATGCCGATAAAGGTCAGCACCGGCATTTTCATTTCTTCCAGGCGGCTCCAGATCACCGCCATCAGCAGGGCGCCGAATACCAGCAGCACCAGCGGCAGCGGCCAGAAGAACGACAGCGTCAGCTGGCTGGCAAACCAGATGGTATACAGCAGATGCGACAGGAAGAAGGCGCCCACCGCGTACATCACCCGCTGACGCGGCAGCAGGGTGAGGGCGTCGCCGAGCAGCGAGGCGCACAGGCCAGCCAGCACCAGGTAGCTGATGGCATTGAACATCGGCGCCTGCCAGGCCAGCAACAGCAACAGAATCAGGGTGACAGGTTTAAATACCCAGCGTCGCCAGGCCGGCCCGCGATAGGATGCATCGACATAAAGCCATGCGGAGAAACAGACAGCAATAAATGACCAAAGCATAGTAAGTCCCTGTATCTGTTATCATAAAGAAAGTTACGGATGCGTGAAGCTACCACTCAGTGTAGTGGTTTGGCGCAGCAGATGACAATGTTATTCCAGTCGCAGTATGCTGATTCCTGATATTTTTTATGGGTAACCTTAATGAGTAAAATGCCGCTCTTTTTTGTTCTGGTCGTCGCGGTGATTGTGGTGGCGGCTTCGTTTCGCTATGTGCAGCAGCGCCGCGAAAAACTGGCGAACGACGCCGCGCCGGTGTTGCAAAAGCGGGTGATCGTCAGCAATAAGCGGGAAAAAGTGATTAACGATCGGCGTTCGCGCCAGCAGACGGTGACGCCTGCGGGCAGCGAGATGCGCTATGAAGCGAGCTTTCGCCCTGAGAGCGGCGGGCTGGAGGTGGTGTTTCGCCTTGACGCGCCGCAGTATCATGCGCTGAGCGTCGGCGATCGCGGGATGTTGAGTTATAAGGGCACAGCGTTCGTGGCGTTTACGCCCGATCCCTGAGCCCTTGTCAGGACTATTTCTTCAGCGTCGCCTTCAGTTTTTTCTGCCAGGCGACGAGCTCAAACACGCCGAAGATAAAAATGCGGATTTGCTCAAAGCGGCCCAGCGGCGGGGCATCTTTCGGCTGCGTCGCCTTGAGCAGCGTCAGCTGCAGACCATGCATCAGGATCATAAAAATCAGCGCGACGTTGACGAAGATATTCAGCGGCTTCGGGAAGGGCTGAAACAGATTCAATAACAGAAAGGCCCAGACGCACAGCATCAGCAGGCGGCCTAAATTAATCAGCATGGTTCTCTCCTTGGGCCTCACGTTGGTAAAGACGGTACGCGACCTGTCCGGCCACTTTTTCACGATACAGATGCCAGTTTGCCGGTACCGGCGGTAAACCGTTTTCGACTTCGCTTTCGACGTACACCAGGGCCTCATCGGCCAGCCAGCCCTGCGTTTCCAGCAGGCGCAGCGTCTCCTCCAGCAGCCCCTGACGGAACGGTGGGTCGACGAATACGATCTCATGCGGCGTGCCCGGTTGGCTCAGGAAGCTGAGGGTGTTGGTCGCGATCACCTTGCCGCGATCCGCTTTCAGGGTGGCCAGGTTTTTTTGCAACTGCTGAGCGACGCCGCGCTCCATCTCCAGTAGCGTAGTGCTGGCCGCATAGCGGGACAGCGCCTCAAGCCCCAGCGCGCCGCTGCCGGCAAAGCAGTCGAGGCAGTGCGCGTCAACGATGGACGGCGCCAGCCAGTTAAAAAGGGTTTCGCGAACCCGGTCGGTGGTCGGCCGCAGGCCCGGGCTCTCCGGCACCGGTAATTTACGGCCGCGCCATTGCCCGCCGATGATGCGGATCTGACCGCTGCCCGCGTGGTTTGGTTTTTTCATCTCTCTGCTCAAGTCTCAACTTCCGGCCTGCTATTCTAGCGATCGACGGCGGTTGACGAAACCTTAATCCGGGGGCGGTGCTGCGAGTTAAGTTAAGTGATAGACTATCCAACTAATTTCATCATTTTTTCAGCTTCTGATGAAGCTGCGCCATGAATAAACAGCGAGGAGTGTGGTCGCAAATGGCAAAAGAGAAAAAACGTGGCTTCTTTTCCTGGCTGGGCTTTGGACAGAAAGAACAGGCACAGGAAACCGAGACTGAACAAAAAGTAGAAGAACAACAAGCGGTTGCCGATGAGACGCCGGCGGCGGAAACCCCTGCCGAGCCGAGCGCGCCGAAAGCGGACCCGGAGGCGTTTGCCGAAGAGGTCGTCGACGTCACCGAGACGGTGGTCGAAAACGAAAAGGCCCACCTTGCGGAGCCTGCCAGCGCGCAGGAAGAAGAGTGGGTGGAAGCGCCTGCTCTGACCGAAGAAGCGCCTGTTGTTGAACCGGATCCCGCAGTCAGCGAACCGCCTGAACAGCCTGCGGTGGTTGAGTCGCTGGCGGAAGAGGTTATCGCCGAACCGGTGGCGGCGGAGGTCGTGGCTGAGCAGCCTGTAGAGGATGCTGTTGCCCAGCCGCAGGAGACGGAAGCGCCGGAAGAGGACGCGCCGTTAAGCGATGAAGAGCTGGAAGCGCAGGCGCTGGCGGCCGAGGCGGCAGAAGAGGCGGCGGTGGTGGTGCCGGCGCCAGAAGACGAGGCGCCGGTGGAAGAACTGGCCCAGGAGCAGGAAAAACCGACGAAAGAAGGCTTTTTTGCCCGCCTAAAACGTAGTCTTCTGAAAACAAAAGAAAATCTCGGTTCCGGATTTATCAGCCTGTTCCGCGGTAAGAAGATCGACGACGATCTGTTTGAAGAGCTGGAAGAGCAGCTGCTGATCGCTGATGTCGGGGTGGAGACCACCCGCAAGATCATTACTAACCTCACTGAGGGTGCCAGCCGTAAGCAGCTGCGCGATGCGGAGGCGCTGTACGGCCTGCTGAAAGAAGAGATGGGTGAGATTCTCGCCAAAGTGGATGCGCCGCTGAACGTTGAAGGCAAAACGCCATTTGTTATTCTGATGGTCGGCGTGAACGGGGTGGGGAAAACCACCACCATCGGCAAGCTGGCGCGTCAGTTTGAGCAGCAGGGCAAATCGGTGATGCTGGCGGCGGGGGATACCTTCCGTGCGGCGGCGGTAGAACAGTTGCAGGTCTGGGGGCAGCGTAACAATATCCCGGTGATCGCCCAGCACACCGGCGCCGATTCCGCTTCGGTGATTTTCGACGCCATTCAGGCGGCGAAGGCGCGCCATGTTGATGTGCTGATTGCCGATACCGCCGGGCGTCTGCAGAATAAATCGCACCTGATGGAAGAGCTGAAGAAGATCGTCCGGGTGATGAAAAAGCTGGACGTCGACGCGCCGCATGAGGTGATGTTAACCATCGACGCCAGCACCGGGCAGAATGCCATTAGCCAGGCCAAACTGTTCCATGAGGCGGTAGGTTTGACCGGGATCACCCTAACCAAGCTGGATGGCACCGCCAAAGGCGGCGTGATCTTCTCGGTGGCCGACCAGTTCGGCATTCCGATTCGCTATATTGGCGTCGGCGAGCGTATTGAGGATCTGCGTCCGTTTAATGCGGGCGACTTTATTGAGGCACTTTTTGCCCGAGAGGATTAAGAATGATTCGCTTTGAACAAGTCAGCAAAGCCTATCTCGGTGGGAGACAAGCGCTGCAGGGGGTGAACTTCCACCTGCAGCCGGGCGAGATGGCGTTTCTGACCGGCCACTCCGGCGCAGGGAAAAGTACCCTGCTGAAGCTTATCTGTGGTATCGAACGGCCCAGCGCCGGCAAAATCTTCTTCAGCGGTCATGAAATCAGCCGCCTGAAGAGCCGTGAGGTGCCGTTCCTGCGCCGTCAGATCGGCATGATTTTCCAGGACCACCATTTGCTGATGGATCGCACCGTGTATGACAACGTGGCGATCCCGCTGATTATCGCCGGCGCCAGCGGCGATGACATTCGTCGCCGGGTCTCGGCGGCGCTGGATAAGGTCGGGCTGCTGGACAAAGCGAAGAACTTTCCGATTCAGCTCTCCGGCGGCGAGCAGCAGCGCGTGGGGATCGCTCGCGCGGTGGTCAACAAGCCGGCGGTGCTGCTGGCGGATGAACCGACCGGTAACCTCGACGAGGCGCTCTCGGAGGGGATTTTACGTCTGTTTGAAGAGTTTAACCGCGTCGGGGTGACGGTACTGATGGCCACGCACGATCTGGGGCTTATCTCCAGCCGTCCGTACCGCGTGCTGACGCTCAGCGACGGCCATCTGCATGGAGGCATTCGGGGTGAATAAGCGCGACGCAATGAACCAAATCCGCCAGTTCGGCAGCAAGTTCGATCGCCTGCGCAACGCGGCGGGCGGCGGCGGCGGCGGGCGCAATGCGCCAAAACGGCCGAAAGCGGCGCCTAACCCGGCCTCGCGTAAGAGCAACGTGTTCAACGAGCAGGTGCGCTACGCCTGGCACGGCGCGCTCCAGGATTTAAAAAGCACACCGCTGGCCACCTTCCTGACGGTGATGGTTATCGCCATCTCGTTGACCCTGCCAAGCGTCTGCTACATGGTCTACAAAAACGTCAGCAGCGCGGCGTCACAGTACTATCCCTCGCCGCAGATCACCGTGTATCTGGAAAAAACGCTGGATGACGACGCCGCGGCGCGGGTGGTAGGTCAGCTGCAGGCGGAGCAGGGCGTCGACAAGGTGAACTATTTGTCACGTGACGAGGCATTGGGTGAATTCCGTAACTGGTCCGGCTTTGGCGGCGCCCTGGATATGCTGGAAGAGAACCCGCTGCCGGCGGTCGCCATCGTGGTGCCGAAGCTGGATTTCCAGAGCACGGAAGCGCTGAACACCCTGCGCGATCGGGTATCGCGGATCCAGGGGGTCGATGAGGTGCGGATGGACGACAGCTGGTTTGCCCGCCTCTCCTCGCTCACCGGGCTGGTGGGCCGCGTGTCGGCGATGATTGGCGTGCTGATGGTGGCGGCGGTGTTCCTGGTGATCGGCAACAGCGTGCGCCTGAGCATCTTCGCCCGCCGCGATACCATTAACGTGCAGAAACTGATCGGCGCTACCGACGGCTTTATCCTGCGTCCGTTCCTCTACGGCGGGGCGATGCTGGGCTTCTCCGGCGCGTTTTTATCGCTGATCCTGTCGGAGATTCTGGTGATGCGTCTCTCGTCGGCAGTGACCGAAGTGGCGAAGGTGTTCGGCACCCAGTTTGAGCTAAGCGGCTTAGGCTTTGACGAGTGTCTGCTGATGCTGATCGTCTGCTCGATGATCGGCTGGGTAGCCGCCTGGCTGGCGACAGTGCAACATTTACGTCACTTTACTCCCGATTAAAAAAAGCGTGATATAATCTTTCCCTGCTGCAATGAGTTCCTGTTCGCAGGGAAAGATACCGCAAGCTTGTTCTCCTTTTCCTGCCCTCACTTTTTCATCGTGGTGTCACATTTTGTGCGTAATTTATTCACACCGTTGCATGGAACTTGTGGATAAAATCACTGTCTGATACTAATGTGAGTGATATTCTCGTTGCTCATGAATGCTGGCATGCTTGTTGCCTGATGGGGACAAGACCACGTCAGAAGATATCAATTGAGAGGATTTGAATGACCAAAGAAATGCAAACTTTAGCTTTAGCCCCCGTTGGTAACCTGGAATCGTATATCCGGGCCGCTAACACTTGGCCGATGCTGTCGGCTGATGAAGAGCGGGAGCTTGCTGAAAAGCTGCATTACCAGGGCGATCTGGAAGCAGCGAAAAAGCTGATTCTGTCTCACCTGCGCTTTGTTGTTCACATTGCTCGTAACTACTCGGGCTATGGCCTGCCGCAGGCGGATCTGATCCAGGAAGGCAATATCGGCCTGATGAAAGCCGTGCGTCGCTTCAACCCGGAAGTGGGTGTGCGCCTGGTCTCCTTCGCCGTGCACTGGATTAAAGCCGAAATTCACGAATACGTGCTGCGCAACTGGCGTATCGTGAAGGTCGCTACCACCAAAGCACAGCGTAAGCTGTTCTTTAACCTGCGTAAAACCAAACAGCGTTTGGGTTGGTTCAACCAGGATGAAGTGGAAATGGTGGCCCGTGAGCTGGGCGTGTCGAGCAAAGACGTCCGCGAGATGGAATCCCGTATGGCGGCCCAGGACATGACCTTCGACATGTCGTCCGACGATGAGTCCGACAGCCAGCCGATGGCGCCGGTCCTGTATCTGCAGGACAAAACGTCAAACTTTGCCGACGGCATCGAAGACGATAACTGGGAAGAGCAGGCGGCGAATAAGCTGACTGACGCGATGCAGGGCCTGGACGAGCGTAGCCAGGATATCATCCGCGCCCGCTGGCTGGACGAAGACAACAAGTCCACGCTGCAGGAGCTGGCTGACCGCTACGGCGTCTCCGCAGAGCGCGTGCGTCAGCTGGAAAAGAACGCCATGAAAAAACTGCGTGCGGCGATCGAAGCCTGATACGCCACCCCTGCCTGACGCCAGGCAACCCGATAACGCCCCGCCTCAGGTTGGGGCGTTTTGTTTTTCTGCGCCATCCATGGGCCGCAGCACCTCTGGACAGTGCGTCCGCAGGCAGCCGATCAGCACGCTAAATGCCGGCGCCATCTGCTCCTCGGGCTGGCTGGCAAATCCCATCAATAATCCTTTCTTACGCGCCGCCGTCAGGTAGTAGCGCGAGAGCGGCCGCACCAGAATGTGGCGTGCATTGGCCTCGCGGGCGATCGCCACATCGTCAGCCTCTTCCGGTAAATTGAGGATCAAATGCAGCCCGGCATTATCGCTGAAGTCCGACAGGGCGTCGGGCATACAGTGCCGCTGAATCAGCTCGGTTAAAAAGGCGCGGCGACGGCTGTAGAGCAGGCGCATGCGGCGGATATGGGCCGAGTAGTGACCAGCGGTAATAAACTCCGCCAGCGCCATCTGGATCAGCGAATGGCCGCCGCGGTAAAGCTCGGCGTGGGCGTGCTTCAGATCGCTGACCAGCGGACGGGGGATCACCACATAGCCCAGACGCAGGCCGGGATAGAGCGTTTTACTGAAGGTGCCGATATAGACCACCGGCGCGTCGGCCACCAGCCCCTGCAGGGCGGGGATGGGCTGGCCGGAAAAGCGAAACTCGCTGTCATAATCATCTTCGACGATCCAGCTCCCCTGCTGGCGGGCGAGCGCCAGCAGCCGCTGACGACGTTCAAGGCTCATCACTGCGCCCAGCGGATACTGGTGAGAGGGGGTGACAAAGATGAGCCGCGGCGCATCGTCAACCGTTTCCGGCGGACACAGGCCGTTGGCATCGACGGTCAGGGGCTCCGCCCGGACGTCGTTCATCGCCAGCAGGTGGCGAATGCCCCAGTAGGAAGGCTCCTCCACCCACGCCAGATCGCCGCTGTCGCACAGCATGCGGGTGACCAGATCGATAGCCTGGTGGATCCCCTCGGTGATAAGAATTTGATCTGCCTGACAGTGGACGCCGCGCGATACCCGCAGATAATCCACCAGCGCCTGCTGCAGCTCCGGGGTACCGCCGTTGCAGCTGTAGCTGAGCCGCTCGGGCTTTGGCCGACGGCTGATGCGCGCCTGGATCTTGCTGAACAGCGGATGGGGAAAGGCGTTAACGTCCGGTACGCCGGGAATAAACGCTCCCCACTGGCGTGGGCTGGCGCTGACCTGGCCGAGCAGGTGCTGGCCGCGGCGTGAAAGGTGCGCCGTCGAAGTCGCGATACTGCTGTTTTCCCGCTTCCCCTTAGCGGTCAATGAACTTTCAGGCGCGGTTTGGGCAACGAATGTTCCGCTTCCCCGACGGGAAACCACATATCCTTCCGCCAGTAATTGTTCATAAGTTGTTAATATGGTGTTTCTTGATACGCCGAGTTCTCCCGCCAGGTCCCGCGACGGCGGCAGGCGGCTTTGCGGCGCCAGCGAACCGTCAAGGATCGCGCGGCGAAGCGCGTTGTATAAGCGTTTGTGCAGAAGAGGGTCGCGCTCTTCCTGCAGACGGACCAGCACCAGGTCACCCACCAGCGAACGCAATTGGATCCCTCAGATATTCAAAATTGGTACTCGATTATAGGGCCAACTCCTGTGTAAATAAACGACATCGTTTCTAATTTGTTGCGATAACGTGACATACACGACAGGAGATTCGCAGGTGAAAAGCTCAGAACTGAATCAACGTCGCCAGCAGGCGACGCCGCGCGGCGTAGGCGTAATGTGTAACTACTTTGTCGAGAAGGCGGAGAACGCCACGCTGTGGGATATCGAAGGCAATGAGGTGATCGATTTCGCCGCCGGTATCGCCGTGTTAAATACTGGTCACCGTCATCCGAAGGTGGTTGCCGCGGTCGCTGACCAGCTGCAGGCGTTCACCCACACCGCCTATCAGATTGTGCCGTACGAAAGCTATGTCACGCTGGCGGAACGTATCAACGATCTGGCGCCGATTGACGGGCCGGCAAAAACGGCCTTCTTCACCACCGGCGCGGAAGCGGTCGAGAACGCGGTGAAAATTGCCCGCGCTTACACCGGCCGTCCGGGGCTGATTACTTTCGGCGGCGGCTTCCACGGCCGTACCTTTATGACCATGGCCCTCACCGGTAAGGTCGCACCCTACAAAATCGGCTTCGGGCCGTTCCCGGGCTCGGTGTATCACGGTGTCTACCCGAATGCGGCGCATGGCGTGACCACAGCGGATGCGCTGAAAAGCCTGGAGCGCATTTTCAAAGCGGATATTGCGCCGGATCAGGTCGCGGCCATCATCCTCGAGCCGATCCAGGGGGAAGGCGGCTTTAACGTCGCGCCGGCCGATTTCATGCAGGCGCTGCGCGACCTGTGCGATACCCATGGCATTCTGCTGATCGCCGATGAAGTGCAGACCGGTTTCGCTCGTACCGGCAAGCTGTTCGCCATGCAGCATTATGATGTGAAACCGGATCTGATGACGATGGCGAAAAGCCTCGCCGGCGGTTTCCCGCTGTCGGGCGTCGTTGGTCGCGCCGAGGTAATGGATGCCCCAGCGCCAGGCGGACTGGGCGGGACCTATGCCGGTAACCCGCTGGCGGTGGCCGCGGCGCACGCGGTGCTGGATGTGATTGCCGAAGAGCAGCTGTGCCAGCGCGCTGAGCAGCTGGGTAGCCATCTGCAGGAAGTGCTCAACCAGGCGCGCGCCACCTGTCCGGCGATTGTCGATGTCCGCGGCCGGGGGTCGATGGTGGCAGTGGAGTTTAACGATCCGCAAACTGGCGAGCCGTCGCCGGAGTTCACCCGCCAGGTGCAACAGAAAGCGCAGGAGAACGGCCTGCTGCTGCTGAGCTGTGGCGTCTACGGCAACGTGATCCGCTTCCTCTATCCGCTGACGATTCCGGATGCCCAGTTCTCGAAAGCGCTGGATATTCTGGCGCGCGTACTGAAGAGCTAACGTCTCCCCGGCGGGCTGCGGCGGCAGGGAAGCCGAACAGAAACAGGACGCCGCAGCCGGCTGTTTATGCTCAGCGTGAGTGGTTTATCACCCTGATATCACCTTTTTTCCGGCGGTGAAAACCGCCGGAGTAAAACGGAAAGTATTATGTCTGAAAACTCCACCTTTTCTCCCGTCCTCACCGGCCGGGAACGTACGGCTGTCCCTGCAAAATCTCTGAGCTTCGTCGAAGGGGTATCGATGATTGTCGGTACCAATATTGGCGCGGGTGTCCTCTCTATCGCCTATGCGTCAAGCAAAGCGGGCTTTTTACCACTGCTGTTCTGGCTGGTGCTGGTGGGTAGTCTGACCACGGTGACCATGCTCTATGTCGCGGAATCCACGCTCCGCACGCGTAAACATCTGCAGCTCAGCGGATTATCAAAGCGCTACGTCGGCGGCTTCGGCGCGCTAATGATGTTCCTCTCCGTCTGCGTCAACAGCGTCGGGGCATTGACGGCTTATATGACCGGCAGCGGCAAGCTGCTGCACTCGCTGTTTGGCATCTCGCCGGCGCTGGGCAGCGTGCTGTTTTTCGTCCCGGCGGCAGGGGTGCTCTATCTGGGGCTGAAGGCGATCGGCCGCGGCGAGAAATTTATCAGCATCGGCATGGTGGTGATGATCTCGGTGCTGGTGATTGCCACGCTGCTGAAAGAGACCACCCGCGTGGGCTATCTGCTCGACGGCAACTGGCTGTATATGGTTCCGGTCTTCAACGTCGTGGCGTTCTGCTTCTCGGCACAGTATATCGTCCCGGAAATGGCGCGGGGCTTCGCCGACAAACCGGAAAAATTGCCTAAAGCCATTATGGTCGGCATGGCGCTGACCTTTACCCTGCTGGCGCTGGTGCCGCTGTCGGTGATCTCGCTTAACGGCCTGGAGAATATTTCGGATGTGGCCACCATCTCCTGGGGCAGGGCGCTTGGCGAATGGGCCTTCTTCTCCGCCAACCTGTTTGCGCTGTGCGCGATGTTGACCTCCTACTGGGGACTGGGCGGCAGCTTCCTGACCAATATCTTCGATCAGTTCCGCCTGGGGAATGACGAACAGCCCGCCCGTCGCCTGATGGTGCTGCTGGTGGTGGCGATCCCGCCGTTCGCGCTGGCCTACAGCGGCATGGTCTCCTTCGTCAACGCGCTCTATTTTGCCGGGGTGTTCAGCGGCGTTATTTTATCGATTATGCCGATCCTGATGCTCAAGGGCGCCCGCCAGCGTGGCGACCTGACGCCGGGCTGGACCTGTCCGGCCTGGATGACCCATCCGCTTATCCAATGCTTCATTGTGTTGTTGTATCTTTGCAGCGCCGTCTACGCGATAGCGTCCGCGGTAGGCTACCTGCCCGCTGGCTGGTAATTAGGGCCTGTTTTGCACCGCGTCCGGTTCATGCTGGCGCGGTTTTTTTATTTGTCACTTATCTGTTATATAGCCCGCAATTTAGTCGTTTCAAATTCCTCAGAATGACGGTATGTTTAGCATAGTGTGCTGCAAAAGCGCGAGCAGCCCCCGGTAGATTAGCTATCATATGCTTTTCCTATCGATATAAACAAAATAATGCGCTAACAAACAACATCACAACAAATGCAAAAACCATAATAATGGGGAGCCTCAGGATGAATATGAAGGGTAAAGCGTTACTGGCAGGATGTATTGCCTTAGTTATGAGCAGCGCGGCGCTGGCGGAAGATATCAAAATCGCGGTAGTCGGGGCGATGTCCGGCCCGGTGGCCCAGTACGGCGATCAGGAATTTACCGGCGCCGAGCAGGCGGTAGCGGATATCAATGCTAAGGGCGGCATTAAGGGCAATAAGCTGCAGATCGTAAAATATGATGACGCTTGCGACCCGAAACAGGCGGTAGCGGTCGCCAACAAAGTGGTCAACGACGGGATCAAATACGTTATCGGCCACCTGTGTTCCTCTTCCACTCAGCCGGCGTCTGATATCTATGAAGACGAAGGCATTCTGATGATCACCCCGGCAGCGACCGCGCCGGAGCTGACCGCGCGCGGCTATAAGCTGATCCTGCGCACCACCGGACTGGACTCCGACCAGGGACCAACCGCGGCGAAATACATTCTCGACAAAGTGAAGCCGCAGCGTATCGCAGTGGTGCATGACAAACAGCAGTACGGCGAAGGTTTGGCCCGTGCGGTGCAGGATGGCCTGAAAAAAGGCGGGGCGAACGTGGTCTTCTTCGACGGGATCACCGCCGGTGAGAAAGACTTCTCCACGCTGGTGGCGCGCCTGAAGAAAGAGAATATCGACTTCGTCTACTATGGCGGCTATCACCCGGAAATGGGCCAGATCCTGCGTCAGGCCCGCGCTGCCGGTCTGAAAACCCAGTTTATGGGCCCGGAAGGCGTAGCGAACGTCTCCCTGTCTAACATTGCCGGCGAGTCGGCGGAAGGTTTGCTGGTGACCAAGCCGAAGAACTACGACCAGGTGCCGGCGAACAAACCGATTGTGGATGCGATCAAGGCGAAAAAACAGGATCCGAGCGGCGCCTTCGTCTGGACCACCTACGCGGCGCTGCAGTCGCTGCAGGCGGGCCTGAATCAGTCTGACGATCCGGCGGAAATCGCTAAATACCTGAAAGGCGCGACCGTGGACACCGTGATGGGCCCGCTGTCATGGGATCAGAAAGGCGACCTGAAAGGATTCGAGTTCGGTGTCTTTACCTGGCATGCGAATGGTACGGCGACCGACGCCAAATAATTTAACCGGCGCCTTTCATGCTGCAAATGCGTTGTCTGCGACCCTCAACCCCGGTCACTTACTGATGTAAGCTCCCGGGGATTTCGGGTGTTGACGCCTTTTTGCCACGCGAAATGCTGGGTTAAATGGGCGGGGGCGCCTTTCACGCTGCAAATGCATTGTCTGCGACCCTCAACCCTGGTCACTTACTGATGTAAGCTCCCGGGGATTTCGGGTCTTGACGCCTTTTTGCCACGCGAAATGCTGGGTTAAATGGGCGGGGCGCCTTTCACGCTGCAAATGCGTTGTCTGACCCCGGTTGCGCTGCGCTTACCGGGGCTACAGCTTAATGCTTTTCCCAACCGGTGTGCTGGGCGCTAAAGCCGAGCGCCTGCATAAAGGCCGCCATCACGCCGCGGTCTTCCACCCCACGGTCGGCGACGCGCCAGCTATTGATCGTCGGGTTATCCCGTAATGTCTCTTCCACTAAATATTGCCCGACGCCGCGGCGGCGGGTCACTTCACGCACGCACAGATCGCTGAGCTCACCTTCAACGCCGCGCAGGGTAACGCGCACGGCGCCCAGCAGGCGCTCGTTAAAGCGGGCGGCGTAGAGACGATGGTTTTCATCAAGGGTCAGCGTCGACAGATCCTGCGACGGCCAGATTTTTCCCAGATCAATGCGATCCTGATCGCTGAAGTGCTGTAAACGGATAATGGTCAGTTTCATGGGCGGCAAGTCCAGTGCAAAACAGAGGCGCCAGTGTACCCAAAATTGCTGTCTGGCGGAGCGCTGTTTTTTGCGCATACATCAGGGGATTCGTTTTCCTGGCGTTGTTGGGGTAGCGCAATCCGTCATGGATCGAAAAATAAGCAGAATTTTAACCTAATGTGCAGCGTTTTATTCCGCCTTATGTGTCGTTATTTTATGCTGCCGCATGGACTTTTTTTTGTTTATCTTCAGCAAAATACAGAATATTATCTTTGCTTAATCGACTGAAAAATAGAGATTTTAATCTGTTTTTTAGTGAAAAGCTGCGCTAAACCATTAAACTCAATGGTAAAAATGGCGTTGTTTAATAAAAGCACAGAATGCTTTTTAACCATAAAAATACAAAACATTTACACCACATCACGAACGGGGTTCTGCAGCATGAAAAGGAACGCGAAAACCATCGTCGCGGGCATTGTCGCATTAGCGATGTCGCACGCGGCGATGGCCAAGGATATTAAGGTCGCCGTGGTCGGCGCGATGTCGGGTCCGGTGGCCCAGTGGGGCGACATGGAGTTCAATGGCGCGCGTCAGGCGATTAAAGACATCAACGCCAGCGGCGGCATTAAGGGCGACAAGCTGGTGGCCGTCGAATACGACGACGCCTGCGATCCGAAGCAAGCGGTCGCGGTAGCCAACAAAATCGTCAACGACGGTATTCAGTACGTTATCGGCCACCTGTGCTCCTCTTCCACCCAGCCGGCTTCCGATATCTATGAGGATGAAGGCATCCTGATGATCTCCCCGGGAGCGACCAACCCGGAGCTGACCCAGCGCGGATACCAGTACATCATGCGTACCGCCGGCCTCGACTCCTCGCAGGGGCCGACCGCGGCGAAATATATCGTCGAGAAAGTGAAACCGCAGCGTATCGCTATCATTCATGACAAGCAGCAGTACGGCGAAGGGCTGGCGCGTTCGGTGCAGGACAACCTGAAGAAAGCCGGGGCCAACATCGTCTTCTTTGACGGCATCACCGCGGGTGAAAAAGATTTTTCCGCCCTGCTGGCGCGCCTGAAGAAAGAGAACATCGACTTCGTCTACTACGGCGGTTACTACCCGGAAATGGGGCAGATGCTGCGCCAGGCGCGCTCCGTCGGGCTGAAAACCGTGTTTATGGGGCCGGAAGGGGTCGGCAACGCCTCGCTGTCCAATATCGCGGGCGCCGCGGCGGAAGGGATGCTGGTGACAATGCCAAAACGCTACGATCAGGACCCTGCCAACAGCGCCATCGTCAACGCGCTGAAAGCGGAGAAGAAAGATCCGAGCGGGCCGTATGTCTGGATCACTTACGCCGCGGTTCAGTCGCTGGCGCAGGCGATGGACAGAACCGGCAGCCAGCAGCCGCTGGATTTAATCAAAGATTTGAAAGCGCACGGGGCGAAAACCGTGATTGGGCCGCTGACCTGGGATGAAAAAGGCGATCTGAAGGGATTTGAGTTTGGTGTCTTCCAGTGGCACGCCGACGGCTCTTCGAGCGCGGCGAAATAAGCGCTGAAGATGAGTTATCCCTCCGCCCGCGAACCGCGGGCGGTTTGAAAAAGGTTACCTTATGTCCGAGCAGTTTCTCTATTTTCTGCAGCAGATGTTTAACGGCGTCACGCTGGGCAGTACCTATGCGCTGATCGCCATCGGCTATACGATGGTGTACGGCATTATCGGCATGATCAACTTCGCCCACGGCGAGGTCTATATGATTGGCAGCTATGTCTCCTTCATGATCATCGCCGCGCTGATGATGATGGGCATCGACACCAGCTGGCTGCTGGTCGCCGCCGGCTTCGTGGGCGCCATTGTGATTGCCAGCGCCTACGGCTGGAGCATTGAGCGCGTAGCCTATCGGCCGGTGCGTAACTCCAAACGTCTTATTGCGCTGATCTCCGCTATCGGGATGTCTATCTTCCTGCAGAACTACGTCAGCCTGACCCAGGGCTCCCGCGACGTGGCGCTGCCGAGCTTGTTTAACGGCCAGTGGGTTGTCGGCCACAGCGACAGCTTCTCCGCGACGATCACCACCATGCAGCTGGTGATCTGGGTGGTGACTTTTATCGCCATGTTGACCCTGACGCTGTTCATTCGCTACTCGCGGATGGGACGCGCCTGCCGCGCCTGTGCCGAAGACCTGAAAATGGCCAGCCTGCTCGGGATTAATACCGACCGCGTTATCGCCCTGACCTTTGTCATAGGCGCAGCGATGGCGGCGGTGGCCGGCGTGCTGCTGGGGCAGTTCTACGGCGTGATTAACCCCTACATCGGCTTTATGGCCGGGATGAAGGCCTTCACCGCCGCCGTGCTCGGCGGTATCGGCAGTATTCCGGGCGCGATGATCGGCGGCCTGATCCTGGGTATTGCCGAAGCGCTCTCTTCTGCCTATCTCAGCACTGAATATAAGGACGTGGTTTCCTTCGCGCTGCTGATTCTGGTGCTGTTAGTAATGCCGACCGGCATTCTGGGCCGCCCGGAGGTTGAAAAAGTATGAAACCGATGCAAATTGCAATGGCGCTGCTCTCTGCTGCGATGTTCTTCATTCTGGCGGGCGTCTTTATGGGCGTGCAGCTGGAGCTGAACGGCACCAAACTGGTGGTGGATACCGCCGCCGATATTCGCTGGCAGTGGATCTTCATCGGCACCGCGGTGGTCTTTTTCTTCCAGCTGCTGCGGCCGCTGTTCCAGAAAGCGGTTAAGAACGTCTCCGGGCCGAAGTTTATTATGCCGGCGATTGACGGCTCAACGGTGAAGCAGAAGCTGTTCCTGATCGCCCTGCTGGTCATTGCCGTGGCCTGGCCGTTTATGGTGTCGCGCGGCACGGTGGATATCGCCACCCTGACGATGATCTATATCATCCTCGGTCTCGGGCTGAACGTGGTGGTCGGGCTTTCCGGCCTGCTGGTGCTGGGCTACGGCGGGTTCTACGCCATCGGCGCCTACACTTTCGCGCTGCTGAACCACTATTACGGTCTCGGTTTCTGGACCTGTCTGCCGCTGGCCGGCCTGGTCTCCGCGGCGGCTGGCTTCCTGCTCGGCTTCCCGGTACTGCGTCTGCGCGGCGACTACCTGGCGATTGTGACCTTAGGCTTTGGCGAGATCGTGCGTATTCTGCTGCTCAACAATACCGAAATCACCGGCGGGCCGAACGGCATCAGCCAGATCCCGAAACCGACCTTCTTTGGCCTCGAGTTTAGCCGTAGCGCCCGCGAAGGCGGCTGGGATACCTTCAGCAACTTCTTCGGCGTCAAATACGATCCCTCCGACCGGGTGATTTTCCTCTACCTGGTGGCGCTGCTGCTGGTGGTGCTGAGCCTGTTCGTTATCAACCGCCTGCTGCGGATGCCGCTGGGGCGGGCGTGGGAAGCGCTGCGTGAAGATGAAATCGCCTGTCGTTCGCTGGGCCTGAGCCCGACGCGCATTAAGCTGACCGCCTTTACCATCAGCGCCGCGTTTGCCGGATTTGCCGGGACGCTGTTCGCCGCGCGCCAGGGTTTCGTCAGTCCGGAATCCTTTACCTTCGCCGAGTCCGCCTTCGTACTGGCGATCGTCGTGCTGGGCGGGATGGGCTCGCAGTTCGCGGTGATCCTGGCGGCTATTCTGCTGGTGGTGTCGCGTGAGCTGATGCGTGACTTTAACGAATACAGCATGTTAATGCTCGGCGGCCTGATGGTGCTGATGATGATCTGGCGTCCGCAGGGGCTTCTGCCAATGACGCGCGTGCAGTTGAAGCTGAAAAACGGTCAGGCGAAAGGAGAGCAGGCATGAGTCAGCCATTATTATCCGTCAGCGGCCTGATGATGCGTTTCGGCGGTCTGCTGGCCGTCAACAATGTGTCGCTGGAGCTCAGAGAGCGCGAGATCGTCTCGCTGATCGGCCCCAACGGCGCCGGGAAGACCACGGTCTTTAACTGCCTGACCGGTTTCTACAAGCCTACCGGCGGCACCATTCTGCTGCGCGACCAGCATCTGGAAGGGCTGCCGGGCCAGCAGATTGCCCGGATGGGCGTGGTGCGGACCTTCCAGCACGTGCGTCTGTTCCGCGAAATGACGGTGATTGAAAACCTGCTGGTGGCGCAACATCAGCAGCTGAAAACCGGACTCTTCTCCGGTCTGCTGAAAACGCCGGCCTTCCGTCGGGCGCAGAGCGAAGCGCTGGACCGCGCGGCCACCTGGCTGGAGCGTATCGGCCTGCTGGAGCACGCTAACCGCCAGGCCAGCAACCTGGCCTATGGCGACCAGCGCCGGCTGGAGATTGCCCGCTGCATGGTGACCCAGCCGGAAATTCTGATGCTCGATGAACCCGCGGCGGGGCTGAACCCGAAAGAGACCAAAGAGCTGGACGAGCTTATCGCCGAGCTGCGTAACCATCACAACACCACCATCCTGCTTATCGAACACGATATGAAGCTGGTGATGGGCATTTCCGATCGCATCTACGTCGTGAACCAGGGGACACCGCTGGCCAACGGGACGCCGGAAGAGATTCGTAATAACCCGGACGTGATCCGCGCATACCTTGGTGAGGCATAAGATGGAAAACGCGATGTTAACTTTTGACAACGTCAGCGCCCACTACGGCAAGATTCAGGCGCTGCACAACGTCAGCCTGCATATCAAACAGGGCGAGATTGTGACGCTTATCGGCGCCAACGGCGCGGGGAAAACCACCCTGCTCGGCACGCTGTGCGGCGATCCGCGCGCCTCCAGCGGGCGCATTGTCTTTGACGGTAAGGATATTACCGACTGGCAGACGGCGAAGATCATGCGCGAGGCGGTGGCGATCGTCCCGGAAGGGCGGCGCGTCTTTTCGCGTATGACGGTGGAAGAGAACCTGGCGATGGGCGGTTTCTTTGCCGACCGCGATCAGTTCCAGACCCGCATCAAATGGGTGTATGAGCTGTTTCCGCGTCTGCACGAGCGCCGTATCCAGCGCGCCGGCACCATGTCCGGCGGCGAACAGCAGATGCTGGCGATCGGTCGCGCTCTGATGAGCCAGCCGCGTCTGCTGCTGCTGGATGAACCGTCATTAGGGCTGGCGCCGATCATTATTCAGCAGATCTTCGATACCATTGAGCAACTGCGCGAGCAGGGGATGACTATCTTCCTCGTCGAGCAGAACGCCAACCAGGCGCTGAAGCTGGCCGACCGCGGCTACGTGCTGGAGAACGGTCACGTGGTGCTGGAGGATACCGGCGACGCGCTGCTGGCCAACGAGGCGGTGCGCAGCGCCTATCTCGGCGGTTAATTCATCGCAACCCGGCGTCGTTCAGTTCGCCGGTTTGTAGCCCGGGCGAGGCGCTTGCGCCGACCCCGGGAGCCGATCGCACAACTATTATCCGTGTCTCAGCTCCCACTTTACTTCCCCCGTCCTTTCATCGGCTTGTCATCTCTCTGACCCGTTACTATCTTTTTTTTGTAATAAAAAAGTTATTTTTCTGTAATTCGAACATGTCATGTTACCCCGCGAGCATAAAACGCGTGAAATCGCGCATCCGGCACAACAAGAGAGATAACCGATGATATCGTTACGACATACAGCTTTAGGACTGGCGCTGAGCCTGGCTTTTGCCGGTCAGGCCCTGGCGGTTACCACCATCCCGTTCTGGCACTCAATGGAAGGCGAACTGGGTAAAGAAGTGGATTCTCTGGCGCAACGCTTTAACGCGGCCAATCCTGATTACAAAATCGTTCCGGTATACAAGGGCAACTATGAACAGAGCCTGAGCGCCGGTATCGCCGCCTTCCGTACCGGCAACGCGCCGGCGATCCTGCAGGTGTATGAAGTGGGCACCGCCACCATGATGGCGTCGAAAGCCATTAAGCCGGTCTACCAGGTGTTTAGCGAGGCGGGCATCAAGTTTGATGAATCGCAGTTTGTGCCGACGGTCGCCGGGTATTACACCGATTCGAAAACCGGCCATCTGCTCTCCCAGCCGTTTAACAGCTCCACCCCGGTGCTGTACTACAATAAAGACGCCTTCAAAAAAGCCGGTTTAGATCCAGAGCAGCCGCCGAAGACCTGGCAGGATCTGGCGGCCTACACCGCGAAGCTGAAAGCTGCCGGGATGAAGTGCGGCTATGCCAGCGGCTGGCAGGGCTGGATCCAGATCGAGAACTTCAGCGCCTGGCATGGTCTGCCGGTGGCGACGAAAAATAATGGCTTTGACGGCACCGACGCGGTTCTTGAGTTCAATAAGCCGGAGCAGGTGAAGCATATCGCGCTGCTCGAAGAGATGAACAAGAAGGGCGATTTCAGCTACTTCGGGCGTAAAGACGAGTCCACTGAAAAGTTCTATAACGGCGATTGTGCCATTACCACTGCCTCGTCCGGCTCGCTGGCCGATATCCGCCAGTACGCCAAATTTAACTACGGCGTCGGCATGATGCCTTACGATGCCGATGTGAAAGGCGCGCCGCAGAACGCTATCATTGGCGGGGCCAGCCTGTGGGTGATGCAGGGCAAAGACAAAGAGACCTACACCGGCGTGGCGAAGTTCCTCGACTTCCTGACCAAACCGGAAAACGCCGCCGAGTGGCACCAGAAAACCGGCTATCTGCCGATCACCACCGCGGCCTACGATCTGACCCGTCAGCAGGGCTTCTATGATAAGAACCCGGGCGCCGATATCGCCACCCGCCAGATGCTGAACAAGCCGCCGTTGCCGTTCACCAAAGGCCTGCGCCTGGGCAACATGCCGCAAATCCGCACCATCGTCGATGAAGAGCTGGAGAGCGTGTGGACCGGCAAGAAAACCCCGCAACAGGCGCTGGATTCCGCCGTTCAGCGTGGGAATCAGCTGCTGCGCCGCTTCGAACAAGCGACCAAATCGTAATCTGTAACTTGCCCGGTGGCGCTGCGCTTACCGGGCCTACGATGTGCCCTATGTAGGCCGGGTAAGGCGTAGCCGCCACCCGGCATTGTTCAGGAACCCAATCTCCATGTCATCATCCCGTCCGGTATTCCGCTCGCGCTGGCTGCCCTACGTGCTGGTCGCGCCGCAGCTGATTATCACGCTGATTTTCTTTATCTGGCCCGCGGGCGAAGCGCTGTGGTATTCGCTACAGAGCGTCGATCCCTTTGGCCTTTCCAGCCAGTTCGTCGGCCTGGATAACTTCGTTGCGCTGTTCCATGACCCGTACTATCTGGACTCATTTTGGACCACCATAAAATTCAGCGCCCTGGTGACCGTCAGCGGCCTGCTCATTTCGCTGTTTTTCGCCGCGCTGGTCGACTATGTGGTGCGCGGCAGCCGCTTTTATCAAACGCTGATGCTGCTGCCGTACGCCGTGGCCCCCGCCGTCGCGGCGGTGCTGTGGATCTTCCTCTTTAACCCCGGGCGCGGGCTGATCACTCACTTCCTTGGCGAGCTGGGCTACGACTGGAACCACGCGCAGAACAGCGGCCAGGCGATGTTCCTGGTGGTCTTTGCCTCGGTATGGAAGCAGATAAGTTACAACTTCCTGTTTTTCTTCGCCGCGCTGCAGTCGATCCCGCGTTCGCTGGTTGAGGCCGCTGCCATCGACGGCGCCGGACCAATCCGCCGCTTCTTCAAGCTGGCGCTGCCGCTGATTGCGCCGGTAAGTTTCTTCCTGCTGGTGGTCAACCTGGTTTACGCCTTCTTCGACACCTTCCCGGTGATCGATGCTGCCACCGCCGGCGGCCCGGTGCAGGCGACCACCACTTTGATTTACAAAATCTATCGCGAAGGTTTCGCCGGGCTCGATCTTTCCGCTTCCGCCGCGCAGTCGGTGGTGCTGATGTTCCTCGTCATTATCCTGACGGTGGTGCAGTTCCGTTACGTTGAAAGTAAGGTGCGTTACCAATGATTGAGAACCGTCGCGGGCTGACGATTTTCAGCCACACCATGCTGATTTTGGGCATCGCCGTCATTTTATTCCCGCTGTATGTCGCCTTCGTGGCGGCGACGCTGGATAACCAATCGGTGTTCGAAACGCCGATGACGCTGATCCCCGGCGGACATCTGCTGGAGAACATGAAGACCATCTGGGTGAACGGCGTCGGCGTCAACAGCGCGCCGTTCTGGCTGATGATGCTCAACAGCTTCATCATGGCGTTCGCCATTACGGTGGGCAAAATCGTGGTGTCGATGCTTTCGGCGTTCGCCATCGTCTGGTTCCGCTTTCCGCTGCGTAACCTGTTCTTCTGGCTGATCTTTATCACCCTCATGCTGCCGGTCGAGGTGCGTATTTTCCCGACGGTGGAAGTGATCGCCAATCTCAACATGCTCGACAGCTACGCCGGGCTTACGCTGCCGCTAATGGCCTCGGCCACCGCCACCTTCCTGTTCCGCCAGTTCTTTATGACCCTGCCGGACGAGCTGATTGAAGCGGCGCGTATCGATGGCGCTTCGCCGATGCGCTTTTTTCGCGACATCGTGCTGCCGCTGTCGAAAACCAATCTCGCGGCGCTGTTCGTCATCACCTTTATCTACGGCTGGAACCAGTATCTGTGGCCGTTGCTGATTATTCAGGATGTGAATCTTGGCACCGCCGTCGCCGGCATCAAAGGCATGATCGCCACCGGCGAAGGCACTACCCAGTGGAATCAGGTGATGGCGGCGATGCTGCTGACCCTGATCCCGCCGGTTGTCATCGTTTTAGCCATGCAGCGCGCGTTTGTGCGTGGCCTGGTCGATAGTGAGAAATAAAATGGCTGGTTTAAAACTACAGGCAGTAAGCAAAAGCTGGGATGGCAAAACCCAGGTAATTCAACCGCTGACGCTGGACGTGGCGGACGGGGAGTTTATCGTCATGGTCGGCCCGTCGGGCTGCGGGAAATCTACGCTGCTGCGGATGGTCGCCGGACTGGAGCGGGTGACCAGCGGCGATATCTGGATCGACCGCAAGCGGGTGACCGAGATGGAGCCGAAGGATCGCGGTATCGCCATGGTGTTCCAGAACTATGCCCTTTATCCGCATATGAGCGTGGAAGAGAACATGGCGTGGGGGCTGAAGATCCGCGGCATGGGTAAGGGATTGATCGCCGAACGGGTGCAGGAGGCGGCGCGTATTCTTGAGCTGGACGGCCTGCTCAAGCGCCGCCCGCGCGAGCTCTCCGGCGGCCAGCGCCAGCGCGTGGCGATGGGCCGCGCCATCGTGCGCGACCCGGCGGTATTCCTCTTCGACGAACCGTTGTCAAACCTCGACGCCAAGCTGCGCGTGCAGATGCGTCTTGAGCTGCAGCAGCTGCATCGCCGCCTGAAAACCACCTCGCTGTACGTTACCCATGACCAGGTGGAGGCGATGACCCTCGCCCAGCGGGTGATGGTGATGAACAAAGGCGTTGCCGAGCAGATCGGCACCCCGGTCGAAGTATATGAGAAACCGGCCAGCCGCTTTGTGGCGAGCTTTATCGGCAGCCCGGCCATGAACCTGCTGGAAGGGCGCATCAGCGATGACGGCGGTCGCTTTGAGCTGGCGGGCGGCATGCAGCTGCCGACGAATCATGAGCATCGGCGCCACGCCGGGCGTAAAATGACGCTCGGTATCCGCCCGGAGCATTTTATCTTAAGCTCGCAGGCGCAAGGCGGCATTCCGCTGCTGATGGACACCCTGGAAATTTTAGGTGCCGATAACCTCGCCCACGGGCGCTGGGGCGAACAGAAGCTGGTGGTCAGACTGCCGCACCAGCAGCGTCCGGCGGCAGGCAGCACGCTATGGCTGCATCTGCCTTTGGAACATCTGCACCTCTTTGATGGTGAAACAGGACAACGCGCATGAGTAACTGGCCTTATCCCCGTATCGTCGCCCATCGCGGCGGCGGTAAACTGGCGCCGGAGAACACCCTGGCGGCTATCGATGTTGGCGCCCGCTACGGGCATACGATGATTGAATTTGACGCCAAGCTGTCAAAGGACGGGCAGATCTTTCTGCTGCATGACGATAATCTCGAACGCACCAGCAACGGCTGGGGCGTGGCGGGGGAGCTGCCATGGGACGATCTGCTGAAGGTCGATGCTGGCAGCTGGTTCAGCCGTGAATTTAAGGGCGAGCCGCTGCCGCTGCTCTCCCAGGTGGCGGAGCGCTGCCGCCGTCACGGCATGATGGCGAATATCGAAATTAAACCGACCACTGGCCTTGGGCCGCAGACCGGCAACGTGGTGGCCCTGGCGGCACGGGAGCTGTGGGCGGGAATGACCGCGCCGCTGCTGTCGTCGTTTGAAATCGATGCCCTGGAGGCGGCGCAGGAAGCCGCTCCCGAGCTGCCGCGCGGGCTGCTGCTGGATGAGTGGCGCGATGACTGGCGGGAGTTGACCACCCGGCTGGGCTGCGTGTCCATTCACCTCAACCACAAGCTGCTGGACGCCGGGCGGGTGGCAAGCCTGAAACAGGCCGGCCTGCATATCCTGGTGTATACCGTTAACAAACCCCAGCGCGCCGCCGAGCTGCTGCGCTGGGGCGTAGACTGCATCTGCACCGATGCCATTGACGTCATCGGGCCGGATTTCCAGCCTTAATATCCACTGCGCGGCGGCTGGCCTTTACGGGTTGGTCTGCCGCAGCATCCCTCCATTATTGTTCGGCAGCACCTGCTGCGGCGGATTGATATTCCCGCCCTGTGCGGCACGCTGCTGATTGGTCTGCAGCTGGTTTTGCAGATGCTGCTGCTGGGAGCGAGTCTGATTGTTCAGATTCTGCTTCAGCATGCTCTGCTGCTGCTGTTGCTGCACCTTCATCTCATTTTGCATGCGCTGCTGGCTGGGGACCACGTAACCCGGCTGATTGGGGTTGTTATCAATATTGATTGGCTGGGCTAAAACGCCGAGCGGCATCAGCGCCGCCAGAAATAACATCGCTTTCATGGTTTTCTCCTCCCGTGCGTGGGATCACTTAAGTGTACCTCGAATCCGCCATAACAATGATTTTTTAGGAGTTATCAACCAGGCTTAAGCGGGGAATGAAACCTACCTATCAGGAGTAAGACAATGATAAAAACAACAATCTGGCGTCAGGTGGTCATCGCTGCGTTGCTGGCGGGCGGGAGTTTTACCGTAGCCGCCAGTCCGCCACCGCCGCCGCCGGTCTCTTATGGCGTAGAGGAGGATGTGTTCCACCCGGTTCGCGCCCGACAGGGGATGGTGGCCTCGGTGGATGTCCTGGCCACCCGCGTCGGTGTGGACATTCTGCGCCAGGGCGGCAACGCCGTCGATGCGGCGGTGGCGGTCGGCTACGCGCTGGCGGTCACCCATCCGCAGGCCGGGAATATCGGCGGCGGCGGTTTTATGCTGCTGCGTACGAAAGACGGCAAGACCACGGCCATCGATTTTCGCGAAATGGCGCCGGAGCAGGCCACCCGCGACATGTTCCTTGACGATCAGGGTAACCCGGACAGTAAAAAATCGCTCACCTCGCATCTCGCCTCCGGCACGCCAGGCAGCGTCGCCGGTTTCTCCCTCGCCCTGGAAAAATACGGCACCATGCCGCTGAACAAAGTGATCCGCCCGGCGATTAAGCTGGCGGAAGAGGGCTTTATCGTTAACGATGCGTTGGCGGACGATCTGAAGACCTACGGCAGCGAAGTGATCCCGCAGCACGAAAACAGCAAAGCGATCTTCTGGAAGAACGGCGAGCCGCTAAAGAAGGGCGACCGGCTGGTACAGAAGAACCTGGGGAAAAGCCTCGAGCTGATTGCCGAGCACGGCCCGGATGCCTTCTATAAAGGCGCCATCGCCGACCAGATCGCTGAGGAGATGAAAAAGCACGGCGGGCTTATCACCAAAGCCGACCTCGCTAACTATAAGGCGGTGGAGCGCACGCCGATTAGCGGCGAATATCGCGGGTATGAGGTTTATTCCATGCCGCCGCCGTCTTCCGGCGGGATCCACATCGTGCAGATCCTCAATATCCTCGAAAACTTCGATCTGCAGAAATATGGCTTTGGCAGCGCCGACACCATGCAGGTGATGGCGGAGGCGGAGAAACACGCCTATGCCGACCGCTCTGAATATCTCGGCGATCCTGACTTCGTCAAAGTGCCGTGGCAGGCGCTGACCAGCAAAGCCTACGCCAAAGCGATCGCCGCTGAGATCGACGTCAATAAGGCGAAGCCTTCCAGCCAGATCCGCCCGGGCAAACTGGCGCCCTATGAAAGCAACCAGACCACCCATTTCTCGGTGGTGGATAAAGAGGGCAATGCGGTGGCGGTGACCTATACGCTGAATACCACCTTCGGTACCGGCATTGTGGCCGGCGACTCCGGCATTCTGCTGAATAACCAGATGGATGATTTCTCGGCGAAGCCCGGCGTGCCTAACGTCTATGGCCTGGTGGGCGGCGACGCCAATGCGGTGGAGCCAAAAAAACGCCCGCTGTCGTCGATGTCGCCGACCATTGTGGTGAAAGACGGCAAAACCTGGCTGGTGACGGGCAGTCCCGGGGGCAGCCGGATCATCACCACCGTACTGCAGATGGTGGTCAATACCATCGATTTCGGGATGAACGTCGCAGAAGCCACCAACGCCCCGCGTTTTCACCATCAATGGCTGCCGGATGAGCTGCGGGTAGAGAAAGGCTTTAGCCCGGATACCCTGAAGCTGCTGGAGGCGAAGGGGCAGAAAGTGGCGCTGAAAGAGGCGATGGGCAGTACCCAGAGCATTATGGTGGGGCCGGACGGGATGCTGTATGGTGCCTCCGATCCGCGTTCGCCGGATGATTTAACGGCGGGGTATTGATATGTTGCCCGGTGGCGCTGTTGCGCTTACCGGGCCAACCACGGCACGAACGTAGGCCGGGTAAGGCGAAGCCGCCACCCGGCAATAAGCTACTTCATTCTCGCCATATAATACGCATCCACATACTCACCGTTGCGCAGCGCGTAACGCTTGCCGGTGCCTTCGATCTCAAATCCGTGTTTTTTGTACACCGCAATCGCTGGCTCGTTATCGGCGAACACCGTCAGCTCGATACGGTCAACGCGCAGCCAGTTATCGCACAGGTCGATCATCTCGCGCATCAGGGCGCTGCCGATACCGCGGCCCTGATGGCCTGCTGAAACCGCCATACCAAAGGTCGCAACGTGGCTGCGACGAGGGCGCGGCTCGACATGGAGCGACAGATGCCCGGTAACCCGATCGTCCAGCGTCGCTACCAGGTGGAAGGTATGGGGTTTGGGCTGTAGCTTCTCCTGCCAGGCTTCCATGGCGGGGTAAGGGATCTGTAGCGTGTCATGATAGACCTCCGGGTGCGCCATCAGCATACGTAAAGGTTCAGCATCGCGCGGTTCGGCATGGCGTATCACTATGTCACTCATTCCCCTATCCTCTTTTTGGTGGTTGATTCCCCTTCACCATCTCTGACGGCAGCCGGGGAGTCAATGTTGTTTTTTGCAAAAAAAGATAGACAAGTGCGAATGAGAATGATTATTATTGTCCTGCATTCAGGAAGACCCCTGCGGAAAGCCTGAAAGCACGACATTGCTCACATTGCTTCCAGTATTACTTTAGCCAGCCGGGTGCTGGCTTTTTTTTTGCTGCAATCTCAGGCGCTTTGCGGCCTGGCGGACGTCACGCCGTCTTCCGCAACCAGGCCGATGAGATGACTTTTGCTTTCCGCCGCGGCCAGCACCTCGGCGCTGCCGGTGAACAGGCCCCCCTTTTTAATCGCCAGTGAGCGATAGGTGAGGGTGCCATCCAAATTGCCATGCTCCTCAATGCTGATGCTGTCGCCGCGACACTGGCCCTGCACCTTGCCGTCAATAATCAGCTCCCGGCAGCTGATGTTGCCCTCCACCTGGCCTTCACGCATCACCTTAATCAGATGTTCTTTAGCCTCAATGTTGCCGGTAAGCTGGCCGTGAATATAGACATGGCCGCTGGCGACAATATTGCCAACGAAATGCACCCCGCTGGCGATGACCGTGGTCTCTTGTTTTTTACTGGCGACCGTTGGGGATTCTGGGTTATTTGCCGGAGGCGTGACCACTTCTGAAGTCTGGGGTTCCGTTTTATTTTTCTTAATAAACATTGCGTTAATCTTGTTCCGTTGGCTATGGAGGAGGAAGGCGACCAGCGCGCAGGCGGCCGCCAGGCGCGCCGGCACGATCGCATCGACAGACCAGGCGATCAGCGCGAGAAGCCAGAAAAAAAGGGCGCCGTTTAAGGCGAGATACTGTTTGTCCATTAGCAGCGGCTGGCTACTCCGTTAGTCATCAGCAACGTCCTGGTTTGCCCTCCACTTATCCGCAGTTTCGCCATTGAGATCAAGATGTTTAGCCGGAAAATGGTGATTTAATCACTTATTAATCAAGTGGTTATTAATAATTACGTATAAGTAGTGCACTACCTATTTTTTTGACGAATCTTCACGGAAAACGGACTGAGAGGATGAAGTCATGTCCCGGCTTGCGCTATGGTTGAAGGTAGCTCATTCACTAAGGACAGCGTTATGACTCTGCACTGCGCATTTATTGGCTTCGGCAAAAGCACCACCCGCTACCATCTTCCTTACGTATTACACCGCCAGGACCGCTGGCAGGTGGTGCACATCTACCGCCGTCGGGCGAAGCCCGAAGAGCAGGCGCCGCAGTATTCCCACATCCATTTCACCAGCGATCTCGATGAAGTATTAAACGACCCGCAGGTCAGGCTGGTGGTGGTCTGCACCCATGCCGACAGCCATTTTGAATATGCGAAAAAGGCGCTGGAGGCGGGGAAAAATGTGCTGGTGGAAAAGCCGTTCACCCCGACGCTGGAGGAAGCCAAAACCCTGTTTGCGCTGGCGAACAGCAAAGGCCTGACGGTGACGCCCTACCAGAACCGCCGCTTCGATTCCTGCTTCCTGACCACCAAGAAGGTGATTGAGAGCGGCAAGCTTGGCGAACTGGTGGAGATCGAAAGCCATTTTGACAACTACCGCCCGCTGGCGGAGACCAACCCTGGCGGTCCGCAAAACGGCGAGTTCTATGGCCTTGGCGTACATACCCTGGACCAGATTATTTCGCTGTTCGGCCGCCCGGACCATGTTGCTTACGATCTGCGCTCGCTGCGCAACAAAGCTAACCCGGACGATACCTTTGAGGCCCAGCTGTTCTACGGCGATCTGAAGGCTATCGTTAAGACCAGCCATCTGGTGCAGATCGACTACCCGAAATTCATCGTCCACGGCCATAAAGGCTCGTTTGTGAAATATGGTATCGACCAGCAGGAAACCAGCCTGAAAGCCAATATCATGCCGGGCGAGCCGGGCTTTGGCGCGGATGACAGCGTCGGCGAGCTGGTGTATGTCAACGACGCGGGGGAGACGGTGCGCGAAGCGGTCCCGCTGGAGAGCGGCGACTATGGCCGGGTATACGACGCGCTGTACGATACCCTCGTCAATGGCCAGCCAAATTACGTCAAGGAATCTGACGTTCTTACCAATATGGAGATCCTGCAGCGCGGCTTTGAGCAGCCATCACCGGCCACTATTACCCTGGTGAAATAAGCCCAATCGGCTCCTCTGCGCTTGTTCATATTTTTTGAACAGAGGAGTCAATTTTCACCCTCTATGATCGTTGGCGAAATGGGTCCACACTGACTCCATCGAAAACATATGGGGGTGCAACATGATCTACTTACGCAAAGCGAACGAACGTGGCCATGCTAACCATGGCTGGCTGGATTCCTGGCATACTTTCTCTTTCGCCAACTATTACGACCCGAACTTTATGGGCTTCTCCGCCCTGCGGGTGATTAACGATGATGTCATCGACGCCGGTCAGGGCTTCGGTACCCACCCGCACAAAGACATGGAGATCCTGACCTATGTGCTGGAAGGGGCGGTGGAGCACCAGGACAGCATGGGCAACAAAGAGCAGGTGCCGGCGGGCGAGTTTCAGATCATGAGCGCGGGTACCGGGGTGCGTCACTCTGAGTACAATCCGAGCAAAACCGATCGTCTGCGTCTGTACCAGATCTGGATTATTCCGGAAGAAACCGGCATTACCCCGCGCTACGAGCAGCGCCGCTTCGACGCCGCCCAGGGCAAACAGCTGGTGCTGTCGCCGGATGCGCGAGATGGCTCGCTGAAGGTGTACCAGGATATGGAACTGTATCGCTGGGCGCTGCTGAAAGATGAGCAGTCGGTTCACCAGATTGCTGCGGAACGCCGCGTCTGGATCCAGGTCGTCAAAGGCGAAGTGACCATCAACGGTACCAAAGCTACCACCAGCGATGGTCTGGCCATCTGGGATGAGCAGGCGATTTCGGTTCATGCCGACAGCGATAGCGAAATCCTGCTGTTCGATCTGCCGCCGGTTTGATAGTTATCTGAGGTAGTCTATACCCAAAATAATGCGAGTTGCAGGAAGGCGGCGACGCAGCGAATCCCCAGGAGCTTACATAAGTAAGTGACTGGGGTGAGCGAGGAAAGCCAACGCGCATGCAACTTGAACTATGATGGGTATAAATAAATTGCGCAACCTTCCCTAACATGAGGGAAGGTTGCGCTTTGTCCGTGATAAACTGAGAAAATGTTTCCCCGTTGATCACAGTCAGGACGATGAAAAAGAAAAGACCCGTACTTCAGGATGTAGCCGATCTTGTCGGCGTGACCAAAATGACGGTCAGTCGCTATTTACGCAACCCGGAGCAGGTCTCCGAAGCGCTGCGTGGCAAGATTGCCGTTGCCCTCGATGAACTGGGTTATATTCCCAATCGCGCCCCTGACATTCTCTCCAACGCCACCAGCCGCGCGATTGGCGTGCTGCTGCCATCGTTAACCAACCAGGTGTTCTCGGAAGTGCTGCGCGGTATTGAAAGCGTCACCGACGCCTTCGGCTATCAAACCATGCTGGCGCACTACGGCTACAAGCCGGAAATGGAAGAGAAACGCCTCGAATCAATGCTCTCCTGGAACATTGACGGCCTGATCCTCACCGAACGCACCCATACGCCCCGCACCCTGAAGATGATTGAAGTCGCCGGCATTCCGGTGGTGGAGCTGATGGACAGCCGGTCGCCATGCCTCGATATTGCGGTCGGGTTTGATAACTTTGAAGCTGCCCGGCAGATGACCGCGGCGATCATCGCCCGCGGCCACCGCCACGTCGCCTATCTGGGGGCGCGTCTTGATGAACGTACTATCATCAAACAGAAGGGGTACGAGCAGGCGATGCTCGACGCCGGCATGACGCCCTACAGCGTGATGGTGGAGCAGTCCTCGTCCTATTCATCCGGGATTGAGCTGATGCGCCAGGCGCGTCGCGAATACCCGCAGCTTGACGGCATCTTTTGCACCAACGATGACCTCGCGGTCGGCGCGGCCTTTGAGTGCCAGCGCCTGGGGCTGAAGATCCCCGATGATATGGCAATTGCCGGTTTCCACGGCCACGATATCGGCCAGGTGATGGAGCCGCGGCTGGCCAGCGTCCTGACTCCGCGTGAGCGGATGGGGCGCATCGGCGCCGAACGTCTGCTGGCGCGCATTCGTGGCGAAGCGATTACCCCTAAGATGTTAGATTTAGGTTTCACATTGTCACCGGGCGGATCAATTTAAACTGACAAGTTTGAAGTAGATCACACATATTCACATCTGGCACGAATGGATATTGCTTCTCCACAGGTCCGGCATGACAATGTTACCGATAACAGTTACCCGTAACAATTAACCGATATGCCGCCTTCGCGCTCAATGAGTCAGCCACGGCGCGGCGTACCTGTCCGGTGGGAGGATGCTTTGAGCACGACTAATCATGATCACCACGTCTACGTTCTGATGGGCGTTTCCGGCAGCGGAAAATCCGCTGTCGCCAGCGAAGTGGCGCATCAGCTGCATGCCGCGTTTCTCGACGGCGACTTTCTGCATCCGCGCAGCAATATCACCAAGATGGCTTCCGGTGAGCCGCTCAACGATGACGACCGTACCCCGTGGCTGCAGGCGTTAAATGACGCCGCGTTTGCCATGCAGCGTACCAATAAGGTGTCGCTGATCGTCTGCTCGGCGCTGAAGAAGAGCTATCGCGACATTCTGCGCAAGGGCAACCCGAACCTCTCCTTCATCTACCTGAAAGGCGACTTCGAGGTGATCGAAAACCGTCTGAAGGCGCGTAAAGGGCACTTCTTCAAAACCCAAATGTTGGTGACGCAGTTTGAAACGCTGCAGGAACCAGGCGCCGACGAGAGCGATGTGCTTATCGTCGATATCGACCAGCCGCTGGAAGGCGTGGTGGCCAGCACCATTGAGGTGATCAACAAAGGCAGTCACTAGTGAGTACTTTAACGCTTGTTTTAACAGCAGTCGGCTCGGTATTGCTGCTGCTGTTTTTAGTCATGAAGGCGCGGATGCACGCCTTCGTGGCTTTGATGGTGGTTTCTATTGGTGCAGGTCTCTTCTCCGGCATGCCGCTGGATAAAATCGCGGCGACGATGGAGAAGGGGATGGGCGGTACGCTGGGCTTCCTGGCGATCGTCGTCGCGCTGGGCGCGATGTTCGGCAAGATCCTACATGAAACGGGGGCGGTCGATCAGATTGCCGTCAAGATGCTCAAATCCTTCGGCCACAATCGCGCGCACTATGCGATTGGTCTCGCCGGCCTCATCTGCGCGCTGCCGCTGTTTTTCGAAGTGGCGATCGTACTACTGATCAGCGTCGCCTTCTCGATGGCGCGCCATACCGGCACTAACCTCGTGAAGCTGGTGATCCCGCTGTTTGCCGGGGTGGCCGCCGCCGCAGCGTTCCTGCTGCCGGGACCGGCGCCGATGCTGCTGGCGTCGCAAATGCACGCCGACTTTGGCTGGATGATCCTGATTGGCCTGTGCGCGGCAATTCCGGGGATGATTATCGCCGGGCCGCTGTGGGGCAACTTCATCAGCCGCTACGTTGAGCTGCATATTCCTGACGACGTGACCGAGCCGCATCTCGGCGAAGGCAAAATGCCCTCCTTCGGCTTCAGCCTGTCGCTGATCCTGCTACCGCTGGTGCTGGTAGGCCTGAAAACCATCGCCGCGCGCTTTGTACCGGTGGGGTCTACCGCTTACGAATGGTTCGAATTTATCGGTCACCCGTTCACTGCGATCCTGGTGGCCTGCCTGGTGGCGATCTACGGCCTGGCGGTACGTCAGGGGATGGCGAAAGACCGGGTAATGGAGATCTGCGGCCATGCGCTGCAGCCGGCGGGAATTATCCTGCTGGTGATCGGGGCTGGCGGCGTCTTCAAGCAGGTGCTGGTTGACTCCGGCGTCGGCCCGGCGCTTGGTGAAGCGCTGACCGGCATGGGGCTGCCGATCGCCATTACCTGCTTCGTGCTGGCGGCGGCGGTGCGTATCATCCAGGGATCTGCCACCGTGGCGTGCCTGACGGCTGTCGGCCTGGTGATGCCGGTGATTGAGCAGCTGAACTACAGCGGCGCGCAGATGGCGGCATTATCTATCTGTATCGCCGGCGGCTCGATTGTGGTGAGCCACGTGAACGACGCCGGCTTCTGGTTGTTCGGTAAATTTACCGGCGCCACCGAAGCCCAGACGCTGAAAACCTGGACGATGATGGAAACCATCCTCGGCACCACCGGGGCGATTGTCGGCATGATTGCCTTCCAGCTGCTGAGCTAAGTCTGTTCGTCACCCGCTCGCGGGAGGCCAAAAGCCAGGGTAACGCCGTTTACCCTGGCTTCCCGGCAATAAGCCGCGCTTTTTCCCTCTTTTCTCTTCCGGCTCCTCGCCCTTATTAGCGCTACGACGATGCTCGTATCCTTCAGCAAGCCTTGCTGCACCTGGGTTTGTTGCTTCTTTTTGGCAAGGGGAAAATCAGCCGATTTCGTGCTTAATCCATAATCAGGATCAATAAAATCGCAACGGAAAATGTTCCATTCCCTGGGTGATTTCCCCGATAATCATTGCGCTTTTGACGACTACCAGCGACGGTGGACAATGCGCAGGATAAGTTGCTTTTCTGATTGTTCAGCAATCATTGATTAATTTCACTTGCGACTTTAGCTGCATTTTGTAAGGTGAGGGATAATCCAGTTGGAAACTGGTCAGGCACAAACAGCACACACCTCGCAGGAATACGTTATGAAAAATGTTGGTTTTATCGGCTGGCGCGGAATGGTCGGCTCTGTTCTCATGCAACGCATGGTTGAAGAGCGCGATTTCGACGCCATTCGCCCGGTGTTCTTCTCTACCTCCCAGCTGGGACAGCCAGCGCCGTCATTCGGCGGTAGCACCGGTGGCACGCTTCAGGATGCGTTCGATCTGGACGCGCTGAAGGCACTGGACATTATTGTCACGTGCCAGGGCGGCGATTACACCAACGAGATTTACCCGAAGCTGCGCGAAAGCGGCTGGCAGGGTTACTGGATTGACGCGGCCTCTTCGCTGCGCATGAAGGACGATGCGATCATTATCCTCGACCCGGTTAACCAGGACGTGATCACCGCCGGCCTGAACAACGGCGTAAAAACCTTTGTCGGCGGCAACTGTACCGTCAGCCTGATGCTGATGTCCCTCGGCGGCCTGTTTGCCCAGGATCTGGTGGAGTGGGTCAGCGTGGCGACATACCAGGCGGCTTCCGGCGGCGGCGCGCGTCATATGCGCGAACTGCTGAGCCAGATGGGCCAGCTGCACAACCACGTCGCGACAGAGCTGGCGGACCCGGCTTCCGCCATTCTGGAAATCGAGCGCAAAGTGACGTCGCTGACCCGCAGCGGCGAGCTGCCGGTGGATAACTTCGGCGTTCCGCTGGCGGGCAGCCTGATCCCGTGGATCGACAAACAACTGGATAACGGCCAGAGCCGCGAAGAGTGGAAAGGCCAGGCGGAGACCAACAAGATCCTCGCCACCTCGTCCGTTATCCCTGTAGACGGCCTGTGCGTCCGCGTTGGCGCGCTGCGCTGCCACAGCCAGGCGTTCACCATCAAGCTGAAAAAAGATGTCTCTATCCCGACCGTTGAGGAGCTACTGGCCGCGCACAACCCGTGGGCCAAAGTGGTACCGAACGATCGCGACATTACCATGCGCGAGCTGACCCCAGCCGCGGTGACTGGCACCCTGACCACCCCGGTCGGACGCCTGCGTAAACTGAATATGGGACCGGAATACCTGTCGGCCTTTACCGTTGGCGACCAGCTGCTGTGGGGCGCCGCCGAGCCGCTGCGCCGGATGCTTCGCCAGCTGGCGTAAGCACAGGATGAACAGAAAGGGGGTCTTCGAGCCCCCTTTTTTTTTGCGTAATACAAGGAGTAAACGCGGATGTTAGATTTTTCCCCACGGAGGTAACTCAGCCTTGGCTATGCTTTAAGTAAGGAATTCCTTACCTGAAGGTGGGACGGAGCAGAAGGATGCAAAAAGCGCTGCGCCGTTCAGGTCAAAAAAGTCGCCAGTTACAGGAATGAGCGACACTTACAACAGGATGAAAGCATGTCTAATCATATTGATAGAGACGTGATTAATGCGCTAATCGCCGGTCATTTCGCGGACCCTTTTTCCGTGCTCGGCATGCACCGTACCGACGCCGGGCTGGAAGTGCGCGCATTATTACCCGATGCCACCGATGTGTGGGTTATTGAACCAAAAACCGGACGCAAAGTCGGCAAGCTCGAATGCCTCGACTCGCGTGGTTTTTTCAGCGGCGTTCTGCCGCGGCGTAAAAACGCCTTTCGCTATCAGCTGGCCGTCACCTGGCACGGACAGCAGAATCTGATTGATGACCCTTATCGCTTTGGTCCGCTGCTGCAGGATCTTGACGTCTGGCTGCTGTCGGAAGGGACCCACCTGCGCCCTTACGAAACGCTGGGCGCGCATGCCGCCACCATGGACGGCGTTACCGGCACCCGTTTCTCGGTGTGGGCGCCGAACGCCCGCCGTGTCTCGGTGGTGGGGCAGTTTAACTACTGGGACGGTCGACGCCACCCGATGCGATTCCGCAAAGAGTCCGGGATCTGGGAGCTGTTCGTTCCCGGCGCGCACAATGGCCAGCTGTATAAATTCGAACTGATTGACGCCCATGGCCACCTGCGGGTCAAAGCCGACCCTTACGCCTTTGAGTCGCAAATGCGTCCGGAAAGCGCCTCGCTTATCTGCGACCTGCCGCCCAAAGTGGAACAGCCGGCGGACCGCAGAGCGGCGAACCAGTTTGATGCCCCGATCTCTATCTATGAAGTGCATCTCGGCTCCTGGCGCCGCCATACCGACAATAATTTCTGGCTGAGCTACCGCGAGCTGGCCGACCAGCTGGTCCCCTACGCGAAATGGATGGGCTTCACCCATCTCGAGCTGCTGCCGGTTAACGAACACCCGTTCGACGGCAGCTGGGGCTATCAACCTACCGGCCTCTATGCGCCGACCCGCCGTTTCGGCACTCGTGACGATTTCCGTTACTTTATCAACGCCGCGCACGCCGCCGGGCTGAACGTCATTCTTGACTGGGTGCCCGGCCACTTTCCGGCGGATGATTTTGCCCTTGCCTCGTTTGACGGCACTTCGCTGTATGAGCACAGCGATCCGCGCGAGGGATATCACCAGGACTGGAATACCCTGATCTACAACTACGGACGTCGGGAAGTCAGCAACTACCTGGTGGGTAACGCGCTGTACTGGATCGAACGCTTCGGCATCGATGCGCTGCGCGTCGACGCGGTGGCCTCGATGATCTATCGCGACTACAGCCGCAAGGCGGGGGAGTGGATCCCTAACGAATACGGCGGCCGGGAAAATCTGGAAGCCATTGAGTTTCTGCGCAACACCAACCGCATCCTTGGCGAACAGACGCCGGGCGCGGTCACCATGGCGGAAGAGTCCACCGATTTTGCCGGGGTAACCCGTCCGCCAGCCGGCGGCGGCCTCGGTTTCTGGTTCAAATGGAACCTCGGCTGGATGCATGACACCCTGGATTACATGAAGCTCGATCCGGTGCATCGCCGCTACCATCACGACAAAATGACCTTCGGCATGCTCTACAACTACACCGAGAACTTTGTGCTGCCGCTCTCCCACGATGAAGTGGTGCACGGCAAAAAATCGATTCTCGACCGCATGCCGGGGGACGCCTGGCAGAAGTTCGCTAACCTGCGCGCCTACTACGGCTGGCTGTTCGCCTTCCCGGGGAAAAAGCTGCTGTTTATGGGCAATGAGTTTGCTCAGGGCCGCGAGTGGAACCATGACACCAGCCTCGACTGGCACTTGCTGGAGGGCGGTGACAACTGGCACCACGGCGTCCAGCGGCTGGTGCGCGACCTGAACCATACCTATCGCCACCATAAGGCGCTGCACGAGCTGGATTTCGACCCGTACGGCTTCGAATGGCTGGTGGTCGACGACCATGAGCGCTCGGTGTTTGTCTTTGTGCGCCGCGACCGGGCCGGGAACGAGATTATCGTCGCCAGCAACTTCACGCCGGTACCGCGCCACGACTACCGCTTCGGCATCAACCAGCCGGGCCGCTGGCGCGAGGCGTTGAATACCGACTCAATGCACTATCACGGCAGCAACCAGGGCAACGGCGGCGTGGTGGAAAGCGATGCTATCCCCAGCCACGGTCGCGAACATTCGCTGTCCCTGACCCTGCCGCCGCTGGCGACGATCTGGCTGGTCCGGGAGGCGCAATGACCACCCTCGCGGCAGGCAAACCTGCGCCGTTGGGCGCCAGCTATGACGGCAAAGGGGTGAACTTCGCCCTCTTCTCCGCCCACGCGGAGCGGGTGGAGCTGTGCGTGTTCGACGAGCAGGGCAACGAGCAACGCTTCGATCTCCCGGCGCGCAGCGGCGACATCTGGCACGGCTGGCTGGCTGCCGTCGGGCCGGGCCTGCGCTACGGCTACCGGGTGCATGGTCCCTGGGATCCGGCGCAGGGACACCGCTTTAACCCGGCCAAGCTGCTGCTCGATCCCTGCGCGCACCGGGTGGAAGGCGAGCTGCCGGACGACGAACGCCTGCACGGCGGAATGTGGCAGCCGGATCATCGCGACAGCGCCGCGATAGCGCCAAAATCGCAGGTCGTGGATCTGCATTACGACTGGCTGGGCGATCAACCGCCGCGTACCCCGTGGGGGGAAACGGTGATTTATGAGGCGCACGTGAAAGGGCTCACCCTGCTTAATCCGCAGCTGCCGGAAGCTATTCGCGGAACTTATAAGGCGCTGGGCCACCCGGTAATGATCGCTTACTTCAAATCGCTGGGCATTAGCGCCCTTGAGCTGTTGCCGGTGGCGCAGTTCGCCAGCGAGCCGCGACTGCAGCGGATGGGGTTGAGCAACTACTGGGGCTACAACCCGCTGGCATGGTTCGCGCTGGATCCGCGCTATGCCAGCGACCCGACGCGCGCCCTGGATGAGTTTCGCGATGCGGTTAAGGCGCTGCACGCCGCCGGTATCGAAGTGATTCTGGATATCGTGCTCAACCATAGCGCGGAAATCGATCTTGAAGGTCCCACCGTCTCCCTACGCGGAATCGACAACCGTAGCTATTATTGGGTAAGGGAAGATGGCGATTATCACAACTGGACCGGGTGCGGGAATACGCTCAATCTCAGCCACCCGGGGGTAGTGGAACTGGCGCGCCAGTGTTTGCGCTTCTGGGTGGATGAGTGCCATGTCGACGGTTTTCGCTTCGATCTCGCCTCAGTGATGGGGCGGACACCGGAATTCCGCCAGGATGCGCCACTGTTCGAGGCTATCCGCCACGACAGCGTGCTGTCGCAGGTGAAACTGATCGCCGAACCCTGGGATATCGGCCCGGGGGGCTACCAGGTGGGCAATTTTCCCCCGCTGTTCGCCGAGTGGAACGACCATTTTCGCGATAGCGCCCGCCGCTTCTGGCTGCAGCAAAACGTCTCCCTGGGGGATTTCGCGCAACGCTTCGCGGCCTCCAGCGATCTCTTTGCCCGTGATGGCAAGCCGCCATCGGCGACGGTCAACCTGGTGACGGCTCACGATGGCTTCACGCTGCGCGACTGCGTTTGTTTCAATCAGAAACACAATGAGGCAAACGGGGAGGAGAATCGCGATGGGACTAACAATAACTACAGCAACAATCATGGTATAGAAGGATTAGAAGCTAATTTTGCGGTGATTGAACGGCGACGCGCCAGCGTGCATGCGCTGCTGACGACGCTGCTGCTGGCTCAGGGGACGCCGATGCTGCTGGCGGGCGATGAGCAAGGCCACAGCCAGCACGGCAACAATAATGCTTACTGCCAGGACAATGCCCTGACGTGGCTGGACTGGCGCCAGGCGAACCCGGGATTAACCGCCTTTACCGCGGCGCTGATCCACCTGCGCCGGCGCATTCCGGCGCTCACCCGCAACCGCTGGTGGCAGGAGGGGGATGGCAGCGTCCGTTGGCTTAATCGCAATGCCCAGCCGCTGACTGCCGGGGAGTGGCAGCAGGGGGCAGCGTGTATGCAAATCCAGTTGTCGGATCGCTGGCTGCTCACGCTGAACGCCACCGCAGAGGTGGTCGATATGGTTTTACCCGAGGGGGAATGGCGCGCCGTTCCTCCATTCGCCGGAGAGGATAATCCGGTCATCATGGCTGTCTGGCATGGGCCCGCGCACGGAGTGTGCGTATTTCAAAGGTCGTAAGCCCTGAAGCTTCCGGTAAACCCGTGGCGGCGGCGCGGCGGGATGAGCAGGAAAGCGGGGGTGTAAAAAGGAGTTAATCATGGTTAGGCTTGAAAAAAACGATCCGCTGATGCTGGCGCGTCAATTACCCATCAAATCCGTGGCGTTGATCCTCGCGGGCGGCCGTGGCACCCGGCTTAAGGATCTCACCATTAAGCGTGCGAAACCTGCCGTTCACTTCGGCGGCAAGTTCCGTATTATCGATTTCGCATTATCTAACTGCATTAACTCAGGGATCCGCCGCATCGGCGTTATTACCCAGTATCAGTCGCATACGCTGGTGCAGCACATCCAGCGCGGCTGGTCTTTCTTCAGCGAAGAGATGAACGAGTTTGTCGATCTGCTGCCGGCTCAACAGCGCGTACACGGCGAAAACTGGTATCGCGGCACGGCGGATGCGGTGACGCAGAACCTGGATATCATCAGCCGCTACAAGGCCGAGTACGTGGTGATCCTCGCGGGCGACCATATTTATAAGCAGGACTACTCGCGCATGCTGATCGACCATGTCGAAAAAGGGGCGCGTTGCACCGTGGCCTGCATGCCGGTGCCCATTGAAGAGGCATCCGCCTTCGGCGTCATGGCGGTCGACGAAAACGAAAAGATCATTGAGTTTGTCGAGAAACCCGCCAACCCGCCGGCGATGCCGACCGACCCGACCAAATCGCTGGCCAGCATGGGCATTTATGTCTTTGACGCCGCCTATCTTTATGAGCTGCTGGAAGAAGACGATCGCAACGAGAACTCCAGCCATGATTTCGGCAAAGACATCATTCCGAAGATCACTGAAGCTGGCATGGCTTATGCACATCCTTTCCCGCTCTCCTGCGTTCAGTCCGACCCGAACGCCGAGCCGTACTGGCGCGACGTGGGGACGCTGGAAGCCTACTGGAAGGCCAACCTCGATCTGGCGTCAGTCACGCCGGAGCTGGATATGTACGACCAGAACTGGCCGATCCGTACCCATATGGAATCGCTGCCGCCGGCGAAGTTCGTGCAGGACCGCTCCGGTAGCCACGGCATGACCCTGAACTCGCTGGTTTCCGGGGGGTGCATTATCTCCGGGTCGGTGGTGGTGCAGTCGGTGCTGTTCCCGCGCGTGCGGGTGAACTCATTCTGTAACATTGATTCGGCAGTCTTGTTGCCAGATGTCTGGGTGGGGCGCTCATGCCGCCTGCGTCGCTGCGTGATTGACCGCGCCTGCGTCATCCCGGAAGGTATGGTGATTGGTGAGAACGCGGAAGAGGATGCACGCCGCTTCTATCGCTCAGAGGAAGGTATCGTGCTGGTGACCCGCGACATGCTGCGGAAATTGGGGCACAAACAGGAGCGCTAATGCAGGTCTTACATGTATGTTCTGAGATGTTCCCGCTGTTAAAGACGGGCGGTCTGGCGGACGTCATCGGCGCGCTGCCGGCGGCGCAAATCGCGGAGGGTATCGATACGCGCGTGCTGTTGCCGGCGTTTCCTGATATCCGCCGCGGCGTGGTGGATGCCCAGGTGGTGACCCGCCGGGATACGTTCGCCGGGCGGATCACGCTGCTGTACGGCCACTTTAACGGCGTGGGGATCTATCTGATAGACGCCCCGCATCTCTATGACCGGCCGGGGAGCCCTTACCACGATACCAACCAGCACGCTTATACCGACAACGTTCTGCGCTTTGCGCTACTGGGCTGGGTGGGAAGCGAAATGGCCAGCGGACTGGATCCATTCTGGCGTCCGGATGTGGTCCATGCCCACGACTGGCACGCCGGCCTGACGCCGGCCTACCTGGCGGCGCGCGGCCGCCCGGCTAAATCGGTCTTTACCGTGCATAACCTGGCGTACCAGGGGATGTTTTACTCCTGGCATATGAATGATATCGAACTGCCGTGGTCGTTTTACAACATGCATGGCCTCGAGTTTAACGGCCAGATCTCGTTTCTGAAGGCCGGTCTTTACTACGCCGATCATATTACGGCGGTGAGCCCGACCTACGCGCGCGAGATCACCGAGCCGCAGTACGCCTACGGCATGGAGGGGCTGCTGCGTCAGCGCCATCATGAAGGGCGGCTGTCGGGAATTCTCAACGGCGTTGACGACGGTATCTGGAGCCCGCAAAACGACCTCCTGCTGCCGATGCGCTACGATCGCGACACGCTGGAGGAGAAGGCGGAGAACAAGCGTCAGCTGCAGATCGCCATGGGCCTGAAGGTCGATGATAAAGCGCCGCTGTTTGCTGTCGTCAGCCGTCTCACCAGCCAGAAAGGGCTGGATCTGGTGCTCGAAGCGCTGCCGGGCCTGCTTGAGCAGGGCGGCCAGCTGGCGCTGCTGGGCGCTGGCGATCCGGTGCTGCAGGAAGGGTTCCTCGCCGCCGCCGCCGAACATCCAGGCAAAGTGGGCGTGCAGATTGGCTACCATGAGGCCTTCTCCCACCGCATTATGGGGGGCGCCGACGTCATTCTGGTCCCGAGCCGCTTTGAACCCTGCGGCCTGACCCAGCTGTACGGTCTGAAGTACGGTACGCTGCCGCTGGTGCGCCGCACCGGCGGTCTGGCGGACACGGTCTCAGACAGTTCGCTGGAGAACCTTGCCGATGGTCTGGCGACAGGTTTTGTCTTTGAGGACAGCAATGCGCTGTCATTGCTGCGCGCTATTCGTCGCGCCTTTGTCCTCTGGTCGCGCCCATCGCTCTGGCGCTATGTGCAGCGTCAGGCGATGAATATGGATTTTAGCTGGCAGGTTGCCGCGAACTCCTATCGCGAACTTTATCAACGCTTGATGTAACCACTGGAGTCATTGTTATGAATGTACCCTTTAGCTATGCATCACCGACGCTGAGCGTTGAGGCGTTAAAGCATTCTATTGCCTATAAGCTGATGTTTATCATCGGTAAAGATCCGGCCATCGCCAACAAGCATGAATGGCTTAACGCCACGCTGTTTGCCGTTCGCGATCGCATGGTGGAGCGCTGGCTGCGCTCCAACCGCGCGCAGCTCTCGCAGGAAGTGCGCCAGGTATACTATCTGTCGATGGAGTTCCTGATCGGCCGTACCCTCTCGAATGCCCTGCTGTCGCTCGGCATCTATGACGATGTGAGCAGCGCGCTGGCGGAGATGGGGCTCGATCTCGAAGAGCTGATCGATGAAGAGAACGACCCCGGGCTTGGCAACGGCGGTCTGGGCCGCCTGGCGGCCTGCTTCCTTGACTCCCTGGCGGCGCTAGGCCTGCCGGGACGCGGCTATGGGATCCGCTACGACTACGGGATGTTTAAACAGAATATCGTCGATGGCCGGCAAAAAGAGTCCCCTGACTATTGGCTGGAGTACGGTAACCCGTGGGAGTTTGAGCGCCACAATACCCGCTATAAAGTGCGCTTCGGCGGCCGCATTCAGCAGGAGGGGAAGAAAACCCGTTGGATTGAGACGGAAGAGATCATCGCCGAAGCCTACGACCAGATTATCCCCGGCTTTGACACTGACGCCACCAACACGCTGCGTCTGTGGAGCGCACAGGCCAGTAGCGAAATAAACCTCGGTAAGTTCAACCAGGGTGACTATTTCGCCGCGGTCGAGGATAAGAACCACTCCGAAAACGTATCCCGCGTGCTCTATCCGGACGACTCAACCTACTCCGGCCGCGAGCTGCGCCTGCGCCAGGAGTATTTCCTCGTCTCGGCCACGGTGCAGGATATCCTGAGCCGCCATTACATGTTGCATAAGACCTATGACAACCTGGCGGACAAGATTGCCATTCATCTGAATGATACCCACCCGGTGCTATCGATACCGGAGCTGATGCGCCTGCTTATCGATGAGCATAAATTCAGCTGGGACGAGGCGTTCGAAGTGACCTGCCAGGTCTTCTCCTATACCAACCATACCCTGATGAGCGAAGCGCTCGAGACCTGGCCGGTGGATATGCTGGGTAAAATTCTCCCGCGCCATCTGCAGATTATCTTTGAGATTAACGACTACTTTCTCAAGACTCTGCAGGAGCAGTATCCCAACGATACCGCGCTGCTCAGCCGTACCTCGATCATTGACGAGTCCAACGGCCGTCGCGTGCGGATGGCCTGGCTGGCGGTGGTGGTCAGCCACAAAGTCAACGGGGTGTCGGAGCTCCATTCCCGGTTGATGGTGGAGTCGCTGTTTGCCGAATTCGCTAAAATTTTCCCGATGCGCTTTACCAACGTGACCAACGGCGTCACGCCGCGCCGCTGGCTGGCGCTGGCCAACCCGCCGCTGTCGAAAGTGCTGGATGAGCATATCGGCCGCACCTGGCGGACCGATCTGAGCCAGCTTGACGAGCTGAAGCAGCATATCGACTATCCGACGGTCAACCAGGCTGTGCGTCAGGCTAAACTGGAAAACAAACAGCGGCTGGCCAGCTATATTGCGCAGCAGCTCAATGTGGTGGTGAATCCGAAGGCGCTGTTTGATGTGCAGATCAAACGCATTCACGAGTACAAACGCCAGCTGATGAATGTGCTGCACGTTATTACCCGCTATAACCGGATCAAAGCCGATCCGCAGGCCGAGTGGGTGCCGCGGGTGAATATTTTCGCCGGTAAGGCGGCTTCAGCCTACTACATGGCCAAGCATATTATTCACCTGATCAACGATGTGGCAGCGGTGATCAATAACGATCCGCAGATTGGCGACAAGCTGAAGGTGGTCTTTATCCCCAACTACAGCGTCAGCCTGGCGCAGCTGATCATTCCGGCAGCAGACCTGTCGGAACAGATCTCCCTCGCAGGCACGGAAGCTTCCGGCACCAGTAATATGAAGTTTGCCCTTAACGGCGCGCTGACTATCGGCACCCTCGACGGGGCGAACGTGGAGATGCAGGAGCACGTGGGCGAAGAGAATATCTTTATCTTCGGTAACACCGCGGAAGAGGTGGAGGAGCTGCGTCGCAGCGGCTATAAACCGCGCGAATACTACGAGCAGGATGAAGAGCTTCACCAGGCGCTGACGCAGATCGGTACCGGCGTTTTCAGCCCGTCGGAACCGGGGCGCTACCGCGACCTGCTGGATTCGCTGATTAACTTTGGCGACCACTACCAGGTGCTGGCGGACTATCGCAGCTATGTGGACTGCCAGGATCGCGTCGACGAGCTGTATCAACATCCGGAAGAGTGGGCCTATAAGGCGATGCTGAATATTGCCAACATGGGCTACTTCTCTTCCGACCGGACGATCCAGGAGTACGCGAAATATATCTGGCATATCGACCCGGTAAGGCTGTAAGCCAGTCAACGCAACACAACGGGGCCATTTGGCCCCGTTGTTTCATTATTGCGGTTGAACCTGGCCTCAGGCGTTTCCGCCGGGCAGCGTTACGACGCTAACGACAGCTCAGACTTTCCCGCATGCTGCGCCAGCCATTCGCTGATGCGCGCCTGCTGCTCGCCATTCAGCCACATGCCCTGTTTGGTACGGCGCCAGATGGCGTCATCCAGGCTGCGCACCCATTCATGCTCAACCAGATACTTCAGCTCGGCTTCATAAAACTCATGGCCAAAATCTTCTCCCAGATCGCTCAGGGCGCTGGCTTCTTTCAGGATCCACTCGCTGTTGCTCCCGTAGGTGCGGGCATAATGGCGGGCCAGTGATTCGCTGATGAACGGGAAGCGACGGCGCAGTTTTGCCGCGTAGTCGTCGCGGTCGCCGCCGATATCGCCGCCGGGGAGCACCGCGGTTTTGGTCCATGCCGGGCCGATCCCTTTGTAATAAGGGGTCAGTTTTTCCAGCGCGTGCTCGGCCAGTTTGCGATAGGTGGTCAGCTTCCCGCCGAAGACGGAGAGCAGCGGCGCCTGGCCGTTCTCATCGTGAATATCCAGCGTGTAGTCGCGGGTGATCGCCTGCGGCGAATCCGACTCGTCGTCGCACAGCGGACGGACGCCGGAGTAGGTCCAGACGATATCGTCCCGGCTGAGGGTCTTTTTAAAGTGCGCGTTATAGACGTTCAGCAGGTAATTAATCTCTTTATCATCAATGGCCACCGCTTTCGGATCGCCCTTATACTCGACGTCCGTCGTGCCGATGATCGAGAACTCATCCATCCACGGGATAACAAACACAATACGTTTATCTTCGTTTTGCAGAATGTAGGCCTGCTTCTGGGTATGTACCCGCGGCACCACGATGTGGCTGCCCTTAATCAGGCGGATACCGTAAGGCGAGCGCAGATGCATCCCTTCGTCGAAGAACTGTTTGACCCATGGACCGGTGGCATTGACCAGACCGCGCGCCTTCCAGGTAAACTTCTCGCCGCTATCAATATCTTCCGCTTCCACCACCCACAGGCCATTCTCTCGTTTTGCCGAGATGGCGCGAGTGCGGGTGCGTACTTCGCCGCCTTTGCGGACGACCATCTGCGCGTTGGCCAGCACCAGGCGGGCATCGTCGACCCAGCAGTCGGAATATTCGAAACCGCGCACAATTTCCGGCTTAAGTACCGATTCTGCGCCAAAACGCAAACCGGTGGATCCCGGCAGGCTGGTGCGTTTGCCCAGATGATCGTACATAAACAAGCCGATACGGATCATCCATGCCGGACGCAGATGCGGGCGATGTGGGAGACGAAAGCGCATCGGGAAGGCGATGTGCGGGGCCATTTTTAACAGCACTTCGCGTTCGGCCAGCGCTTCGCTGACCAGGCGGAACTCATAGTGTTCGAGGTAGCGTAGCCCGCCGTGGATCAGTTTGGAACTGGCGCTGGAGGTGGCGCAGGCGAGATCGCGCGCTTCCAGCATCAGTACGGATAAACCACGCCCGGCGGCATCTGCCGCGATACCGGCACCGTTGATGCCTCCGCCTATCACAATCAGATCTTTGGTTTCCACGTTCTTACCCTCTCACACTTTCGTTTAAGCTCACAAATGCTCGATATCGCTCACTATAGCAAACAAACGCGCTTTTGGTAACATCAAAAAAACATTTTGGAGTGATGGGTGTAACATATTGGCGTTTCTTTACCGCCTGACGGTACACTACAGGGTAAAATTGGGCCGGCCATCGCCCGTCATGACGAGAAAGAGAAGAGAACCATGGAACAGTTTGAATGTATCAACGTTGAAGAAGCGCACCAGAAACTGCATCAGCAGACGGCGGTTTTGGTCGATATCCGCGATCCGCAAAGCTATGCGATGGGCCATACGCCGGGCGCGTTTCATCTGACCAACGATACGCTGGGCGCGTTTATGCGTGACCACGACTTTGACACGGCGGTGATGGTGATGTGCTATCACGGCAACAGCAGCAAGGGCGCCGCGCAGTATCTGCTGCAGCAGGGGTTTGATAAGGTCTACAGCGTTGACGGCGGGTTCGACGCCTGGCATCGCCATTTCCCGGCGGAAGTGGCGCACGGGACGTTTTAACGGCTGGCAGGTATACTATCTCCCTTTGTGTGGAATAAGCGATTCGCTGCATGTTAATGATTACCTCTTTTGCCAACCCGCGCGTGGCCCAGGCGTTTGTCGATTATATGGCGACGCAGGGGATTATCCTGACTATCCAGCAGCACACCCAGAGCGACGTCTGGTTGGCTGATGAGAGCCAGGCCGGGCGCGTCAGGGCTGAGCTGGCGCGTTTTCTCGAAAACCCGGCGGACCCGCGCTATCTGGCGGCGAGCTGGCAGTCCGGGCAGACCAATAGCGGGTTGCGCTATCAGCGCTTTCCTTTCTTTGCCACGCTGCGGCATAACGCCGGCCCGTTCACCTGGGCGATTCTGCTAATCTGCATCGCGGTGTTCATCCTGCAAAATCTGCTGGGCGATCAGCCGGTGATGATTTGGCTGGCCTGGCCCTACGATCCTTCGCTGCAGTTCGAAGCCTGGCGCTATTTCAGCCACGCTTTCATGCATTTCTCGCTGATGCATATTCTCTTCAACCTGCTATGGTGGTGGTATCTCGGCGGCGCGGTGGAAAAGCGCATCGGCAGCGGCAAGCTGGTGGTGATCACCGTCATCAGCGCCCTGCTGAGCGGCTTTGTGCAGCACCAGTTTAGCGGCCCGTGGTTTGGCGGCCTGTCGGGCGTGGTCTACGCGCTGATGGGCTATGTCTGGCTGCGGGGCGAGCGCGATCCGCAGAGCGGTATTTATCTGCAGCGCGGGTTAATACTCTTCTCTTTAGTGTGGTTAATTGCTGGCTGGTTTGATGTTTTCGGCATGGCGATCGCCAACGGCGCGCACGTGGCTGGTCTGGCGACCGGTCTGGCGATGGCGTTTGTCGATACCTTGCATGGGCGAAAACGCGCATAAAGACTTACCGACAGGGGTCGGGTAGGCGACATTTTTCCAGGGATATTTCATGAAACAAACACAACGTCATGACGCCATTATCGAGCTGGTAAAAAAACAGGGTTACGTCAGCACGGAAGAGCTGGTTGAGCAGTTTGCGGTCAGCCCGCAGACCATCCGCCGCGACCTGAACGATTTAGCCGAACAGAAAATGATCCTCCGCCACCACGGCGGCGCGGCGCTGCCCTCCAGCTCGGTGAACACCTCCTGGCACGATCGCAAAGCGACCCAGACGGCGGAGAAAGAGCGTATCGCCCGGCGGGTGGCCAGCGAGATCCCGGACGGGGCGACGCTGTTTATCGATATCGGCACCACGCCGGAAGCGGTGGCGCACGCCCTGCTCGATCACAACGATCTGCGGATTGTGACCAATAACCTTAACGTCGCCAACACGCTGATGGTGAAAGAGGACTTCCGCATTATTCTCGCCGGCGGCGAACTGCGCAGCCGCGACGGCGGGATCATCGGAGAAGCCACCCTCGACTTTATCTCGCAGTTCCGTCTCGACTTCGGCATTCTCGGCATCAGCGGCGTCGACAGCGATGGCTCGCTGCTGGAGTTTGATTATCATGAAGTGCGCACCAAGCGCGCGATCATTGAGAATTCACGCCACGTGATGCTGGTGGTGGACCATACTAAGTTTGGCCGTAACGCGATGGTCAACATGGGCAGCATCAGCATGGTCGATGCGGTCTATACCGACGTGCTGCCCCCGGCGGGCGTGCTGAAGGTCATTACCGATAACAACCTCCAGCTCGAGCTGTGCTAAACGGCAACGGCGTCGTCAGACGCCGTATCCCATCATCTTAAGCAACTGCTGGGCATGCTGCACCGCGTCCTGACGGTGGGCGACGCCCAGTTTCTGATACAGATTGCGAATGTGGGTCTTGATGGTGGTGGCCGCCACGTCAAGCTCGCCGGCAATCTGCTCGTTGCTGTAGCCGGAATAGATTAAGCCAAGCACCTGCCATTCGCGCTGGGTCAGCGGGCTGGTGCGGATAAGCTCTGGCACCTCCGGGTGATTCAGCAGCCGCTCGACGAACCCTTCGTCAAAGTGGGCGAATTTGTGGCGATGATGTTGGTTGATGTCGCGCAGAATACGCTGGGCGCGATGCTGCTCCAGCTCCGGCAGGGTGTTCAGCTGGATCAGCTGGCGCAGCTGCTGGGCCATCGCCTCGCCCTCAATCACAAAGTGGTTGATAAAGCCGGTGCGGTTGGCGAGCGTCAGGGCTTCCAGCAGGGCTTTCTGCGCTTCGCTCTTGCGTCCTGCCTGCCAGTACAGCTGGTTGAGCAGCAGCAGGTTGCGGTTGAGATCGCTCATCAAACGCAGCGAACGCGCATTTTCGTTCAGCTCTTCCAGCACCATTTCCGCGGGTTCGAAATCGCCCAGCAGGATCTGCGCGCGGGCAATATTGCGCCATTGGCTCTGCAGGAAGTGGTTATTGGCGAATTCCGGCTTCGGCGTCTGGCGCAGCCAGTTGGCCGCCGCGGTTTTATCGCCGGTCATCTGCCAGTAGATCACCCGCACCTTGTCGGCGTTGGAGACCCAGTCGCTGTGATAGCGACCATTACCGAGCAGGTTTTCCAGTCGGTTCAGGTGGCTGCGGGCATTATCCAGATCGCCGCGCGCCAGCGAGCATTGCACCATGAGCGCCAGGCACTGCAGCTGCTGCTGTGGTTGATAAGTTGAGAGGACCTCCATCCCCTGACGGGCGCAGGCTTCAGCTTCGTCGAGGCGCGCCCATGCCCACAGCAGCTGAGAGCGGATGCGCAACAGGAACTCATGCATCGGCAACTGCTCAAGATGCTGTTCGCGTACCAGCTGAAAGGCTTTCTCCTGGCTCTCCCAGGCGGCCTGCAGGAAGCCCTGGGCGAACAGAATTTCGCTTTGCTGAATGATGCTCCACAGGGCGTAATGCCACACGTCGTGACGGCGGGCCATCTGTTCGGTCTGCTGCATCACGGCGAGAGATTTGGTCAGTTTACCCTTACAGTGGAGGACTTCGCCATGTACCGAGGTGGCGACGATGCGGCTGTAATAGTTGGCCAGCGGCAGTTCTTCCAGAGCCACCATCGACAGACGTTCCGCTTCGTCCTGGTCGCCGTCGTTAATCGCCACCTGCGCGCGCAGGGCGTTGAAATCGCCATGCATCGCGGTATCCATTTCGACGCTCATCTCCTGCTCGGCGCGCGCCAGCAGGGTGTTGACTTCGCTGTAGCGATGCTGGCTCTGCATCAGCCAGGCCTGCAGCAGGATCAGGCGTGGATTTTCCAGCAGATTTGACCAGGGCAGCGCCGACAGCGACTGCTCCAGCAGACCCAGTTCGCTATGGTTAAACATGCCCCAGGCGTGATTGAGCAAGATATCGCGCAGCATTTTGGCATCGCCGGCCGCCAGCGCATGGTGGATAGCCTCGCTGGGGAAGCCTTGCGCCATCCAGCTCTCCGCCGCGGCGCGGTGGATCTCCGGCAGTTCAACCGCCAGCTCCCACTGACAGCGCTGGCGCAGGAAACTGCCAAACAGCGGGTGATAGCGGAACCATTCGCCGGAATCATCCATCCGCTGCAGGAACAGCCCCTGACGTTCGATCTCCTCCAGCTGCATCTGGCCATTCTCTTCGCCGGTGACGCGAACGATTAACGCGTCGTTCATTGAGCGCAGCAGCGAACTCTTCAGCAAAAAGTTGCGCGTGCGGGCGTCGACGTTATCCAGCACTTCATCCACCAGATAATCCGACAGATGGCTGGCGTTAATCCCGGCGAGTCGGCGGGCGGAGTGTTGGGCGGAGGAGTTATTCTGGCGGGCGGAGAGGGCGATGAGCTGCAGCGCGGTGGCCCACCCGGCGACGTCGTCGCACAGCCGGCTGCTGTCGTCGGCTTCGATAGGCGACGTCAGACGGCAGTCGAAAAATTGTTTCGCTTCCTGGTGGGTAAAGGCCAGCTGCTGGCTGCCAATCTCCAGCAGCTGATCGCGGACGCGCAGGTTGGCAATCCCCAGCTGCGGCAGGTTCCGCGACAGGACCACGAGGGTCATATTCTCCGGCTGATGGCGGAGGAAAAAGCGCATCGCGTCATGGATCACCGGATTATTGATCAGATGGTAATCATCAATGACGAGGTACAGCGGGCGCTGCCAGTCGGCGAGTTCAATAAACAGCTGCGCAAAAAGAGAGGAGAGGCTGGCGTACTGGCGCTTTTGCACCATCGCTTCACTGGCCGCGCAGTGGTTGCCGGTGGCCTGCTGGATCGCCGCGATCAGATAACTGGCAAAACGCTCCTGCTGGTTGTCGCCTTCGTCCAGCGAAAACCACCCAAGATCGTTTTTACCTGCGGCCCACTGAGAAATGAGCGTTGTTTTACCGTACCCGGCAGGACTGGTGATCAGCACGAGACGATAATTGTTCGCGCCGGAAAGTTTCGCCAGTAAACGCTCACGAACCACGGTGTGTTCAAGGCGGACCGGACGACTTAATTTGGACGGAATCAACATAGTTCTACATTTCGCTGTGCAAGAGAGAGGTTGCGATTTTTTTTGCGCTTCGTAATTAATATCTAATAAGGTCGGTGATTATGAAATTTATTGCAAGTTATGTCCGAAGTTTATGCTCTTGAATTTGCTCTATGTCACAAATTTCGACATTGGTTGCGAATGGGGAAAAATCGCAGGCAGGACTCGTCATCAGCGGTTTTTAGCCGGTGGTGAGCGGAGCGGGGAGAGATTAATTTTATGTCTGAAGTAGTTGTTTGTTTTTATTAAATTATTGTCAGTGATTTCTTAGAAGTAATCTTTTTTGCGGGTTAATGTGATGAAATGTGCTTATTTTCCCGGAGGTCTCTATTTATTTTTTTAATAACCCTGCGAAGGGCGGGAAAATTTTTGCCGCGTATTGGCCTGTAACAAATTTTTGGTCGGCAGAAATGGCATCTCGACTGTCATACTGCGGTGATTTTTACAGCATATTTTGGCCTTCTCACCCACACTATAGTGGTCAGGATCACACTTTTCGCTCATCCCCGGCACTCCTCCCTGTCTAATCCCCGTCGGGATGAGGACGATGAATCGGGAGGTCGGCACACTAGCGCCATCGTTTTAGTAAAGGACCCGGATCTCATTATGTCACAGACTTCATTTAACAAAGCTCAGTTTCAGGCTGCACTGACGCGTCAGTGGCAGCGTTTTGGTTTACAGTCCGCTTCCGAGATGACGCAGCGTCAATGGTGGCGCGCCGTCAGCGGAGCGCTGGCGGAACTTCTGTCGGCGCAGCCGGTGGCAAAACCAGCGCAAGGACAGCGTCACGTTAACTACATCTCGATGGAGTTTCTGATTGGCCGCCTGACCGGCAACAACCTGCTCAACCTGGGCTGGTACGAGGGCGTGAGCGACGCGCTGAAAGGCTATGACGTCAACCTCACCGATCTGCTGGAAGAAGAGACCGACCCGGCGCTGGGTAACGGCGGCCTGGGCCGTCTGGCAGCCTGCTTCCTCGACTCCATGGCGACCGTGGGGCAGTCGGCGACCGGTTACGGCCTCAATTACCAGTATGGTCTGTTCCGCCAGTCCTTTGACGACGGCCAGCAGAAGGAAGCTCCGGACGACTGGGGGCGCAGCAGCTACCCGTGGTTCCGCCATAACGACGCGCTGGATGTCCAGGTCGGTATCGGCGGCAAAGTCAGTAAAAACGGCGAGTGGCAGCCGGCGTTCGTCATTACCGGCGAAGCTTGGGACCTGCCGGTGCTAGGCTATCGCAACAACGTCGCCCAGCCACTGCGTCTGTGGCAGGCCAAACACGCTCATCCGTTTAACCTGACCAAATTCAACGACGGCGATTTCCTGCGCGCCGAGCAGCAGGGCATCGACGCGGAAAAACTGACCAAGGTGCTGTACCCGAACGACAACCATCAGGCCGGTAAAAAACTGCGCCTGATGCAGCAGTACTTCCAGTGCGCTTGCTCAGTGGCCGATATCCTGCGTCGTCATCATCTGGCAGGCCGCAAGCTGGCCGAGCTGGCGGATTACGAAGTGATCCAGCTGAACGATACGCACCCGACCATCGCCATCCCGGAGCTGCTGCGCGTGCTGATCGACGAGCACCAGTTGAGCTGGGATGACGCCTGGGCGATCACCAGCAAAACCTTTGCTTACACCAACCATACCCTGATGCCGGAAGCGCTGGAGTGCTGGGATGAGAAGCTGGTGAAAGCGCTGCTGCCGCGCCATATGCAGATCATTAAAGAGATTAACGACCGCTTTAAACTGCTGGTGGACAAAACCTGGCCGGGCGATAAGCAGGTCTGGGCGAAACTGGCGGTGGTGCATAACAAGCAGGTGCGGATGGCCAATATGTGCGTGGTGGGCGGTTTTGCCGTCAACGGCGTAGCGGCGCTGCACTCGGACCTGGTGGTGAAAGATCTGTTCCCGGAATATAGCCAGCTGTGGCCGAACAAATTCCATAACGTGACCAACGGCATCACGCCGCGCCGCTGGATCAAGCAGTGCAACCCGGCGCTGGCCACGCTGCTGGATGAGACGCTGAAAAAAGAGTGGGCCAATGACCTTGACCAGCTGATCAATCTGGAAAAATACGCTGACGATGCGGCATTCCGTCAGACCTATCGCGATATTAAGCAGGCCAACAAAGTTCATCTGGCCGAGTTTGTGAAGCAGCGTACCGGGATTGAGATCAACCCGCAGGCGATTTTCGACATTCAGATCAAACGTCTGCACGAGTACAAGCGTCAGCACCTCAACCTGCTGCATATCCTTGCGCTGTACAAAGAGATCCGCGAAAACCCGCAGGCCGATCGCGTACCGCGCGTCTTCCTGTTCGGCGCGAAAGCGGCGCCGGGCTACTATCTGGCGAAGAACATTATTTTCGCCATCAACAAGGTAGCGGAAGCGATCAACAACGACCCGAAAGTCGGCGATAAGCTGAAAGTGGTCTTCCTGCCGGACTACTGTGTTTCGGCTGCGGAAAAACTGATCCCGGCGGCAGATATCTCCGAGCAGATCTCCACCGCGGGCAAAGAAGCCTCTGGCACCGGCAACATGAAACTGGCGCTGAATGGCGCGCTGACCGTCGGGACGCTGGATGGCGCCAACGTGGAAATCGCCGAGCAGGTCGGTGAAGAGAACATCTTTATCTTCGGCCACACGGTAGAAGAAGTGAAAGCTCTGAAAGCGAAAGGCTACGATCCGCTGAAATGGCGTAAAAAAGACAAACTGCTTGATGCGGTGCTTAAGGAGCTGGAGAACGGCACCTATAGCAACGGCGACAAGCATGCCTTCGACCAGATGCTGCACAGCCTGCTGCAGGGCGGCGACCCGTATCTGGTGCTGGCCGATTTCGAAGCCTACGTGGCGGCGCAAAAACGGGTAGATGAGCTGTATCGCGACCAGGAGGCCTGGACCCGCGCGACAATTCTCAACACCGCGCGCTGCGGCATGTTCAGCTCCGACCGCTCGATCCGCGATTATCAGCAACGTATCTGGCAGGCGAAACGCTAAAGGAAGGCCTATGGAGAGTAAACGCCTCGATAATGCCGCGCTGGCGGCGGGCATCAGCCCCAGCTATATCAACGCGCACGGCAAGCCGCAGTCTATCGCGGCTGTCACCAAACAGCGTCTACTGGATGCGATGCATCGCTCAACCGCCGCCACGAAAGTGGCGGTAAACCCGCTGCCGAACGTGAAGATCTTCACCCACGGCAAAAAAATGTCGCTGCCGGTGGCAGGACGCGGTGAGTATCAGTGGATCCTGACCACTGAGGACGGTAAGCAGTATCAGGGTAAAACCCGCGGCGGCGAGACGCTGCCGCTGCCGGCCAAACTGCCGGAGGGGTATCACTCCCTGACGCTCACCCAGGAGGGGGAGCGCTGGCACTGCCGGACCATCGTCGCCCCGGCCCGCTGCTATGAGCCGCAGCCGCTGAAAGAGGGGAAAAAGCTGTGGGGCACCTGCGTGCAGCTGTATACCCTGCGTTCGGAGAAAAACTGGGGGATCGGCGATTTTGGCGATCTGCGCGCTATGCTGCCGGAAATCGCCCGCCGCGGCGGGTCGTTTATTGGTCTCAACCCGATCCATGCCCTCTATCCGGCGAACCCGGAGAGCGCCAGCCCCTATAGCCCGTCTTCACGTCGCTGGCTGAACGTTATCTACATCGACGTCAATGCGGTTGACGATTTCCAGCATAGCGAAGAGGCGCAGGCGTGGTGGCAGTCCGCAGCGACGCAGCAGGCCTTGCAGGCGGCGCGGCAAACGGATGATGTGGACTATACCGCGGTCACCACGCTGAAAATGACCGCGCTGCGTATGGCGTGGCAACGATTCTCTCGTCGTGAAGATGAGCAGATGACGGCGTTCCGCGAGTTTGTTCTGCGTGAAGGGGAAAGCCTTTACTGGCAGGCCGCTTTCGATGCGCTGCACGCCTGGCAGGTTCAACAGGACCCGCTGCGTTGGGGCTGGCCGGCCTGGCCGAAGGCCTTTCAGGATATCGACAGCCCGGAGGTGAAAGCCTTCTGCGTCGAGCATGAGGACGACGTCAGTTTCTATCTCTGGCTGCAGTGGCTGGCCTGGAGCCAGTTTGCCGCCTGCTGGGAAACCAGCCAGCGCGATGGGATGCCGATCGGCCTCTACCGCGATCTGGCGGTGGGCGTCGCCGAAGGCGGCTCGGAGACCTGGTGCGACCGTGAGCTGTACTGCCTGAAAGCCTCCGTGGGCGCGCCGCCGGATATTCTGGGTCCGCTGGGCCAGAACTGGGGCCTGCCGCCGATGGATCCGCATATTATTGCCGCTCGCGCCTATGAGCCGTTTATCGACCTGCTGCGCGCCAATATGCAGAACTGCGGCGCGTTGCGCATCGATCACGTGATGTCGGTGCTGCGTCTGTGGTGGATCCCCTATGGTGAAACCGCCGACCATGGCGCTTACGTTCAGTATCCCGTCGACGATCTGCTGTCGCTTCTGGCGCTGGAAAGCCAGCGTCATCGCTGCATGGTGATCGGCGAAGATCTGGGCACGGTACCGGTGGAGATCGTCAGCAAGTTACGCAACAGCGGCGTCTATTCTTATAAGGTGCTCTATTTTGAGAGCGATGCAGAGAAAACGTTCCGCGCGCCGGCGCTGTACCCGGAGCAATCAATGGCTGTGGCGACGACGCACGACCTGCCCACCCTCCGCGGCTACTGGGAAAGCGGCGATCTGACGTTAGGTAAAGCGCTGGGTCTCTATCCTGATGAGGTGGTGCTGCGCGGGCTGTACCAGGACCGTGAGCTGGCGAAACAAGGGCTGCTGGATGCGCTGCATAAGTACGGCTGTCTGCCCAAGCGTGCCGGTCATAAGGCCTCCCTGATGAGCATGACGGGGATCCTCAACCGGGGGATGCAACGTTATATTGCCGACAGCAACAGCGCCCTGCTGGGCCTGCAGCCGGAAGACTGGCTGGAGATGGCGTCGCCGGTCAATATTCCGGGCACCAGCACCGAGTACCCGAACTGGCGCCGGAAGCTTTCCGTCACCCTTGAGCAGATGTTTGCCGATGAACAGGTCAATAAGCTGATTAAGGATCTGGATAAACGGCGCAAGGCGGCGAGCAAAAAAGCCGCCTCCTGATGACTCCCCGCCGCGCGCTCCTCTGCGCGGCGAAGAGGATGTCCGATAAAAAAGGCCGGTCCGCATCATGCGGACCGGCCTTTTTCTGTGGCGGGAGTAACCTTAGACCACCATCCCCAGCAGCAGACAGCCTACCAGGCCGCAGACCGAGATAATGGTTTCCAGCACCGACCAGGACCTGATGGTCTCGCCGATGGTCAGGTTAAAGTACTCTTTGAACAGCCAGAAGCCCGGATCGTTCACGTGGGAGAAGATAACGCTGCCGGAGCCGACCGCGATAACCATCAGCTCCGGGCTGACACCGGTGGTGGCGATCAGCGGCGCGGCGATCCCGCCCGCGGTGATGGCGGCAACGGTCGCCGAACCCAGCGCGATACGCAGTACCGCGGCGATGGACCATGCCATAAACAGCGGAGACATATTCGATTCGTGCATGATAGAAGCGATGTATTTATCCATGCCGCTATCCACCAGCACCTGTTTGAAGGCGCCGCCGCCGCCGATGATCAACAGCATCATGGCGATGATTTTAATAGAAGAGGTCAGGGTATCGTTGATCTGCTCCATGGAGCGGCCGCGGTTCAAACCGAAGGTGAACAGGGCGATCAGTACCGCAATCAGGGTGGCCATGACCGGGTCGCCGAAGAATTCGGCAATCGGCAGGAAGGCGTGGCCCTTCGGCAGGATCATCTCGGCCACGGCGCGCATCGCCATCAGGATCACCGGAACCAGCGAGGTCCAGACGCTGACGCCAAAGCCAGGCATCTCTTCTTCAGTGAACACTTTCGGGTTATGCAGGCCTTCCGGGATCGGCTTATCAATGCCTTTCAGGAAACGGGCGAAAACCGGGCCGGCGAGAATAACCGTCGGGATAGCCAGAATGGTGCCATAGAGCAGCGTCTTACCCATATCGGCGTGGAAGATGGTGGCGATCGCGGTCGGACCCGGGTGCGGCGGCAGGAAGCCATGGGTGACGGAGAGCGCGGCGGCCATCGGTACGCCGACGTACAGCAGCGGAATACGGGCCGAGGCGGCGATGGTAAACACCAGCGGCAGCATCAGTACGAAGCCCACTTCATAGAACAGGGCGAAACCGACGGTGAAGCCGGTCAGGACCACCGCCCATTGAATATGCTTCTTACCGAACTTATTGATAAGCGTGGTGGCGATACGCTGAGCGCCGCCGCAGTCTGCCAGCAGCTTACCGAGCATAGCGCCGAAGCCCATGATCAGCGCGAGGCTGCCAAGGGTGCCGCCAACGCCGTTTTTGATGGAAACGATCACTTTATCCAGTGGCATACCCTGCATTAATCCGACGGCGAGCGCCACCAGAACCAGCGCAATGAAGCCGTTCATTTTGAAACGGATCATTAACAGCAATAACAGGGCAACCCCGATAGCAACGATGACTAATGGCATGATTTACCTGGCCTTAATTTGTTATGGGTAACGTCAAAGTTTGAACCTGTAGAGCATCCGCTCCGTCAGGGAGCAAAATAGTCTGGCACCGTAAACGCTTGCATTATCCTTACCCAGAGAAAGGATAGCTGGCTATTTTTTTGCCGGTGGTGCCTGAAATGGATGATACGGGTAACATGTGAGGGTTGAGAATCACCTGACCGGGGAAAATGTTAAATATGAGACTTAAGTCATACTCTTTCCCCGGTTTTTGCCGGTCGTTTAGTGGGAGATGTTGCGCGGTAACACAGAAAGGAGCAACGAGAGCCGGCGACAGGGTGCCGCCGGAGGAAAGGCTTAGTAGTAGGAGTGCTCGCCGCGCTGGTGCTCGGTCAGATCGCGAACCCCTTTCAGCTCTGGAAACTCGTTCAGCAGCTGTTTTTCAATACCTTCTTTCAGGGTTACGTCGACCATCGAGCAGCCATTGCATCCGCCGCCGAACTGCAGGATAGCCAGACCGTCGTCGGTGATCTCCATCAGCGACACGCGACCGCCGTGGCCGGCCAGCTGCGGGTTAATCTGCGACTGCAGCAGGTACTCGACGCGCTCCATCAGCGGGGCATCGTCAGCGACTTTGCGCATTTTGGCGTTCGGCGCTTTCAGGGTCAGCTGCGAGCCAAGCTGGTCGGTGACGAAATCAATTTCAGCGTCTTCCAGATAGGGCGCGCTGAGCTCATCGACATAGGCGGTCAGCTGTTCAAATTTCAGCGCCGTGTCGGTGTCTTCCACCGCATCCGGTGGGCAGTAGGATACGCCGCACTCAGCGTTTGGGGTGCCGGGATTAATCACAAATACGCGAATTTGCGTCCCTTCTTCCTGATTTGCCAGCAGTTTGGCAAAGTGCGCTTGTGCAGCATCGGAAATACGGATCATAGCGTTGGCCTAATAGTTGACTATTTTACTGGGTTATAATACGCCCATCAGCGGGGGTCTACAAGGTACGGCATATACACCATACCTGAACCGTCGCGGCGCCGTTTCGCAAAAGCAGGCGGGATATCTCGGCGACGGTGCTGCCGGTCGTGACGACATCATCCACCAGAGCGATATGGAGTCCCTGGACGGCAAATTCAAGCTGAAAGGCATTTTTCAGGTTCTGCCTGCGCAGGCGGGCATTGAGCGAATGCTGCACGGCGCCCGCTCGCTGGCGCGTCAGGCCGTCGCGACGCCAGACGCACCCACGCCAGCGGGCCAACGGTCGGCACAGCTCATCGCACTGATTATAACCCCGGCGCCAGCGGCGGCGATGCCACAGCGGCACGCCGACCAGCGCGTCTACCGGCGGCAAATCGTCGCGCTGTTTAAGGCGCAGCAGCAGCAGGCGCGCCAGGGCGGGGCCCAGTTCCGGACGATGGTGAAACTTCAGCTGCCTCACCAGGTCGCTCAGCGGCGAACGATAGTCATTGACCGCCACCATTCGATGCCAGGGCGGCTGCTTTTGCAGGCAGCGGCCGCAGGGATGCCGGGACATTGCCGCCGGCAGGCCGCACTGCGGGCAGAGCGGGGGGCAGGCGAGCAGGGCGCGGCTGCAGCGAGAGCAGATCCCCCAGCGGGCGACCGCCAGCGGCATTTGGCATAGCCAGCATAAGCTGTGTGCTGTTAGCATATTTGGCCTTCTGTCCAGTAAAAAAGAGAACGGTAACGGATGAACGACATCTGGTGGCAAACAATCGGCGAAGGTGATTGTCATCTTGTGCTGCTGCACGGTTGGGGACTGAACGCTCAGGTCTGGGATTGCATCACGCCGCAGCTGGCTTCGCATTTTACCCTTCACCTGGTGGACCTGCCTGGCTATGGCCGTAGCGGCGGGTTTGGGGCGATGTCGCTGGAGGCGATGGCGCAGCGGGTGCTGGAGCAGGCTCCGCCTCAGGCGGTGTGGCTGGGCTGGAGCCTGGGCGGGCTGGTGGCCAGCCAGGTCGCGATTATGCGTCCGCAACGGGTGCAGGCGCTGGTAACGGTTGCCTCTTCCCCCTGTTTCGCGGCTCATGAGGACTGGCCCGGCATCAAGCCGGAGGTGCTGGCCGGATTTCAGCAGCAGCTGAGCGAGGATTTCCAGCGCACCGTCGAGCGGTTCCTCGCACTGCAAACCATGGGAACGGAGAGCGCCCGTCAGGATGCGCGGGCGTTAAAGCAGGCGGTGCTCTCGCTGCCGATGCCTTCCGCTGAGGCGCTGAACGGCGGTCTGGAGATCCTCAGAACCGTCGATCTGCGCCAGGCGCTGGTCGGGCTGCCGATGCCGTTTCTGCGGCTGTATGGTCGACTGGACGGGTTGGTGCCGCGCAAGATTGTCCCGCTGCTGGATAAGCTATGGCCGGAAAGCGAGTCAATTCTCTTTGACAAGGCAGCGCATGCGCCATTTGTTTCCCATCCCGCGGCCTTTTGCGAGCCGCTGATGGCGCTGAAAAAACGGCTGGGGTAATTTTTTTTGCCGCGCCATGGTAAAAGGGCCATTCACAGCAATACTTAGGTTGTTACGGTGGTTGATTATTTCATTCCGCCACCGTGACCTACAATAACAACCTAATGGAGAGTAGAGGCTATGAAACTTGTTACAGGAATGGTTGCATCTCTGGTGATTGGCTGTCTGTCTTTTGGCGCATTCGCAGCGAAAGAGATCCAAAAAGAGGACGTGGCGAAGATGAATCTGACCAAGGTCGGCAGCATCACGACCTCAAGGACGACCTCGCCGATGGACGCCCGACGCGATCTGTCGAAAAAAGCTGATGAGCTGGGTGGAAAATATTTTGTGGTGATTGCCGGGCAGAAAAACGAAAAAACCGTTCACGCTAACGCTGACGTGTATAAATAATCCAGTCATAAAAAACGGGCCTGTTGGCCCGTTTTTCTCTGCTGTCACACTCGTTTTACCCCATGGCGCTGGCTGGCCTTACTCCCTTCATCGCAGCGCCCACCACTCCTGCTGGCACGCCGCTTTCCCTTCAGGACAGCTTTTACAGCTGCCGGAGAGGCAGCCTTCGCTCGTTTCGCTGATCCGTACCACCTTGCCCATGGCTTCCATGCGTTCGAGCATGGCGTCAATCAGCGGCTGAGGCGTCCGCAGGCGGGCGCTGAGCTGTTTCGCCTCCATGCGGCCCTGCAGGGCCAGCATATCGCGGACTTCCATTAACGACGCCACCGCTCCTCCTTAGTGGCAATCGCCAGCCGGGCTGGAACAGCAGGAGGTCGGCGTTTTCCGGGTGGCCAGCAGCGAGACGTCAACCCGGCTGCGCGCCCGACGCAGCAGACCGAAGAGCACTACGTTGAACAATACCACCGCCAGGATACACGCCAGGCTGTAGCGCGGATGGTCGCTAAAGCTGACGGTCTGGTAGTAGAGCGTCGAGAGCGAATAGGCGATATTCAGCCCCCACAGAATGGAGAAGGTCATCCAGCCGCGGCTCGATTCGCGGGCGATGGCGCCCATCACCGAGATGCAGGGGATGTAGAGCAGAACGAAGATCAGATAGCTGTAAGCCGCCGCGGCGCTGCCAAATTTACTGCCCATCACGCCCATCGCGCCGGTGGCCATTTCGCCATCGCCTTTGCTGGCTTCGATGGGGTTGGCCAGGACGCTGAGGCTGAAGGTGTCTTTCAGTCCCTGCCATGTCTCGTCGACGGCCGCCAGCAGTTCTTCGCCGAGGCTGAAGGTCCGCGGATTGAACTCCTCGTTCTGGATATCTTCGGCGGTATAGAGGGTGTTCAGCGTACCGACCACCACCTCCTTCGCCATCGCGCCGGTAAACAGGCCCACGGTGGCCTGCCAGTTATCTTCATGCACGCCGATCGGCTTAAACACCGGAGTAATGACCCGGCTCACCGAGGCCAGCGCGGAGTCGTTGATGTTGTCGACGACCTTGCCGCTCAGCGAGAAGCTGTTCAGCGCGCTGAGGAAGATGCTGACAATGACGATCACCTTCCCGGCGCGCAGCACAAAGCCTTTCAGGCGCTGCCAGGTCTGGATAATCAGGCTCTTGATATGCGGGACGTGGTACACCGGCAGCTCCATCACGAACGGCGAGGCTTCGCCGCGCATAATGGTGTGCTTCAGCATCAGGCCGGTGAGAATGGCCATCACAATGCCCAGCACATAGAGCGAGAAGACCGCCAGCGCGCCGTTCTGACCAAAGAACGCGGCCGCGAAGACGGCGAAGATCGCCAGCCGCGCGCCGCAGGACATAAACGGCGCCATCATAATGGTCATCAGACGTTCGCGCGGGGCGTCGAGGGTGCGGGCGCCCATCACCGACGGCACGTTACAGCCGAAACCGACAATCAACGGGACAAAGGATTTTCCCGGCAGGCCGAGGGCTTGCATCAGGCGGTCCATGACAAAGGCGGCGCGCGCCATGTAGCCGGAGTCCTCAAGGAAAGAGAGGAACAGATACATCATGCCGATCTGCGGCACCAGCGGCAGCACGGTGTTGATACCGCCGCCGATCCCTTGGGCGAGGAACACGGTCAGCCAGTCCGGGAAGTGCAGGGTGTAGCCCAGCCATTGAATACCGTGAATAAAGACCGCGACCGAGCCGGCGTCAAAAATCGGCTGCAGCGCGCCGCCGATGTTGATCGCCAGCAGGAACATCAGATACATGACAAAGAGAAAAATCGGCAACCCGAGGAAGCGGTTGAGGATCACCTTGTCCATCGCCGCGGTAAAGCGGCTTGGCTCGGCGGTCAGGGTGTTGCTGACGGCGTCGCAAATGGCGGCGATGGTCTGATAGCGCGCGTCAGCGATATGCAGCGCCGGGTCGTCGATCTCGTCGCTAAGATTCGCCAGGGTGATATCCAGTTTATCGGCGGCGTCGCCGGCATAGGCCCGGCTGTAGATGTCGCCCTCCAGCATCTGCAGACCGAGCCAGCGCCGTTGCTTGACCGGGATCTGCGCTGACATCTGCTGCGCCAGCAGGTCAGCTTCGCGCAGCAGCGGCTGCGGATAATGGACCAGCTCAATATCGCTGTTCGCCTGATGACGGTCGAGGGCAATCTTCAGCGCTTCGATCCCGCGTCCGCGGGTCGAAACCAGCGGAATGACCGGGCAGCCGAGGCGCGCGGCGAGGGCATCGATATCGATACGCACCTGCTGCTTTTCGGCAATATCCAGCATGTTCAGCGCCACGACGCAGGGGATCCCCAGCTCAAGCAGCTGCAGCGTCAAATAGAGGTTTCGCTCGAGGTTGGAGGCGTCGACCACGTTAATCAGCATGTCGGCCTCGCCGCTGAGGATGTAGTGGCAGGCGATCTGCTCGTCCAGCGAGGTCTGCGAAGAGATGGTGGTCAGAGAGTAGGTCCCGGGGAGGTCAACCAGCGTGACCTGGTGGTCAGTGGTGGCGAACACGCCCTCTTTACGCTCAACGGTGACCCCGGCCCAGTTGCCCACGCGCTGGCGGGCGCCGGTCAGTTGATTAAATAAAGTGGTCTTGCCGGAATTAGGATTACCAATTAAACCAACGGTTAATTTTTTCATATTTCAGACTCTTGTGCCGGGCCAGCCGTTATTGTGCAACCGCTTCCAGTTCGATTAAGGCGAGATCTTTTTTGCGTAATACCAAACTGACGCGTCGGGTTTCAATATGAACAGGATCGCCGAGCGGCGCCACGCGCACCACATGAAAAGAGGATCCGGGCAGCATGCCGAGGGAGAGCAATTTCTGACGGTATGCTGGGCTAATATCGCGGGAGAATCCAATGATTTTCCACGCACTATCAGGTGTGAATTGCATAGGGCCTACTTGTCTATCGCTAACCGAAGATGAATTGACCGGGCGTCGGGATGTCACCGCGCCGGATACCATAGCCAACGAAAAAAGAAAAAATCATTCTGAAAGTGATGATAATGAGAATGGTTTTTATCATCAATACATATGATGCGATCAACGCTATTTTTAAAGCGGAAATCACTTTTTTATTGATGTGCCGCAAAATCTGTCTGTGATCGAAAATGCACGAAATATTATTTCGGCGATCTAATGTTTAATTAAGATTTCTTAAGTTAACGAAATGAAAATATTAATTTCGCTGTCTTCAGGCGTGGAATAAAAACAGGTTATCAGAAACAACTGAACCTGTTTTGCGCGTGATGGCGATGGCCTGGTCATGAAAAAAAAACTGCCCCTGAAAAGGGGCAGGGTGGGATTAGCGTTTTTTACCCATCGCCGCCGCGAGGGCATCCATCATCGCGCTGTTGCCGGCAGGCTGCGCGTCGCGAACGCGAGGTTTGGCGGCTTTCGCGGCCGGGCGGTTGCCCTGCGGGCGATCCTGACCGCCGCCGCGGCGGGCGTTGCTGTCGCCCGGCTGCTCGTCGAGACGCATGGTCAGGGCGATACGCTTACGCGGCAGATCGACTTCCATGACCTTGACCTTCACGATGTCGCCCGCTTTCACCACGGTGTGCGGATCTTCAACAAACTTGTCAGAAAGCGACGAAATGTGGACCAGTCCGTCCTGATGGACGCCGATATCGACAAATGCGCCGAAGTTGGTGACGTTGGTGACGGCCCCTTCCAGAATCATCCCCGGCAGCAGATCGTTCATGGTCTCTACGCCGTCTGCGAACTTCGCTGTCTTAAACTCCGGACGCGGGTCGCGGCCCGGTTTTTCCAGCTCTTTGATGATGTCGGTCACGGTCGGTACGCCGAACTTCTCATCGGTGAAATCCACGGCCTTCAGGTGGCGCAGCGCACTGCTATTGCCCATCAGATCTTTCAGCGCCTGCTGGGTAGCGGCCAGAATGCGTTCGACCACCGGGTAGGCTTCCGGGTGAACGGTGGAGGCATCCAGCGGGTTGTCGCCGTGGTTGATACGCAGGAAGCCGGCGCACTGTTCAAAGGCTTTCGGCCCCAGGCGGCTGACCTTCAGCAGCTGCTGGCGGTTCTGGAACTGGCCGTTCTCGTCGCGCCAGGCGACGATGTTCTGCGCCATCATGCGGGTCAGGCCGGCCACGCGGGTCAGCAGCGGCACGGAGGCGGTGTTCAGGTCAACGCCAACGGCGTTCACGCAGTCTTCCACCACCGCGTCCAGCTTACGCGCCAGCTGGGTCTGGCTGACATCGTGCTGATACTGGCCGACGCCAATGGATTTCGGGTCGATTTTCACCAGCTCGGCCAGGGGATCCTGCAGACGGCGGGCAATGGAGACCGCGCCGCGCAGCGACACGTCGAGGTCAGGGAACTCCTGCGCCGCCAGCTCGGAGGCGGAGTAAACGGAAGCCCCGGCTTCGCTGACGATCACCTTCTGGGCGGTGACCTTCGGGAACTGTTTCTGCACGTCGAGGAAGAAACGCTCGGTTTCACGCGAGGCGGTGCCGTTGCCGATCGCCACCAGCTCGACGTTGTGCTTCTCGCACAGCGCCGCCACGACAACCGCCGCTTTAGCCGCCTGGCCGGTGTGGGGGTAGATGGTATCGGTGGCCACCAGTTTGCCGGTACCGTCAACCACGGCCACTTTCACCCCGGTGCGCAGGCCCGGGTCAAGGCCCATGGTAGCGCGCAGCCCGGCGGGCGCAGCCATCAGCAGGTCGTGCAGGTTGCGGGCGAAGACGTTAATAGCTTCGTCTTCGGCGCGCTCGCGCACGGTACCCATCAGCTCGGTTTCGAGATGCATCAGGACTTTGATCCGCCAGGTCCAACTGACGACGCCTTTACGCCAGCTGTCCGCCGGGGCGTTATTCAGGCGCAGGCCCAGATGGTCGATAATAATCTGCTCGCCGTGGCTCTCTTTCGGCGGCTCGTCAAACTGCGGGTCAGCGTTTAAAGAGAGCTGCAGGACGCCTTCGTTGCGACCGCGGAACATCGCCAGCGCGCGATGCGACGGCACGGTGGCGATCGGTTCATGGTGATCGAAGTAGTCGCGGAATTTGGCGCCTTCCTCTTCTTTGCCGCTGACGACGGTGGAGACCAGGTGGGCGTTTTTCCACAGATAGTCACGGACCTTCGCCAGCAGCGCGGCGTCTTCGGCAAAACGCTCCATCAGGATATAGCGCGCGCCATCCAGCGCCGCTTTGCTGTCGGCCACGCCTTTATCGGCATCAATATATTTTGCGGCTTCCGTTTCCGGATCGTGGGACGGTTCGTTCCACAGCAGGTCAGCCAGCGGCTCCAGCCCCGCTTCGATAGCGATTTGCCCGCGGGTGCGGCGCTTCGGTTTATACGGCAGGTAGAGATCTTCCAGTTCAGTTTTGCTGAGCGTGGTGTTGATGGCTTTTTCCAGCGCGTCGGTCAGTTTGCCCTGTTCAGCGATGGATTTGAGGATCGCCTGACGACGGTCTTCCAGTTCGCGCAGATAGCCGAGGCGGGTTTCCAGATTACGCAGCTGCGTGTCATCCAGACCGCCGGTGACTTCTTTACGATAACGTGCAATAAACGGCACGGTGTTCCCTTCATCAAGCAGGCGAACGGCAGCTTCTACCTGTTCGGCTCTGGCCTGAAGTTCACCCGCAATAATGCGGCAGAGCGAATCATTCATCATGGCTTTTAATTCATCTTTAGGGTCAAAAAACAGGGACTAGTTATACGGACTGACGACTAAAAATGCCAGTCGCGCCGGGCGTCTCTCGGAAAGTTCTTGTCTATTTAACGTATTCGATCTCATTGACATACCAGCTGGCTTCGCCCGCCGGCGTGTTGACGATGGCCAGATCGCCAACCTCTTTTTTTAACAGTGCGCGCGCCATCGGCGAGTCGATGGAGATATAGTCTTTGCGGCCAAAAATTTCATCGTAACCGACGATGCGAAAGCGCTTGATATCGCCTTCATCGTTTTCAATCTCTACCCAGGCGCCGAAGAAGACTTTGCCCTCCTGCTGTGGGGAGTAATCGACGATCTTTAACTGTTCCAGACATTTGGTCAGATAGCGGACCCGGCGATCGATCTCGCGCAGGCGCTTTTTGTTGTACTGGTAATCCGCGTTCTCGCTGCGGTCGCCGAGGCTGGCGGCCCAGGTCACCTTTTTGGTCACTTCCGGGCGCTCCTGGCGCCACAGATAGTCCATCTCCTGCTTCAGTTTTTCATATCCCTCGCGGGTGATCAGCGGCGTTTTCATCGTGAGTTCAACCTTCTGACAGTCTGTCGTTGCGCACAATTTGTAGCGCGTAATAATACCGACAGGATAAATACTGTGTCTTATGATTAAATGTATACTTAACCTGCTGTTAAATATGCTTTGTAACAATTTAGCCTGGAATATATACCAGATTTAGCTGGTGAGCGCGCCGGGCTTTTTTGAGAATACGCACTGACTATTGCAGTGAACCTTTGGGAGTACAAACAATGCAAGAGAATTATAAGATTCTGGTTGTGGATGACGACATGCGCCTGCGTGCGCTGCTCGAACGTTATCTGACCGAGCAGGGCTTCCAGGTTCGTAGCGTGGCGAACGCCGAACAGATGGATCGTCTGTTAACCCGCGAATCCTTCCACCTGATGGTGCTGGATCTGATGCTGCCTGGGGAAGATGGTCTCTCGATTTGCCGCCGTCTGCGCAGCCAGAGCAACCCGATGCCGATCATTATGGTGACGGCGAAAGGCGAAGAGGTTGATCGTATCGTGGGCCTGGAGATCGGGGCCGACGACTACATTCCGAAGCCGTTCAACCCGCGTGAACTGCTGGCCCGCATCCGGGCGGTGTTGCGCCGTCAGGCGAACGAGCTGCCGGGCGCGCCGTCGCAGGAAGAGGCGGTTATCGCCTTTGGTAAATTCAAACTGAACCTGGGCACCCGCGAGATGTTCCGTGAAGACGAGCCGATGCCGTTGACCAGCGGCGAGTTTGCGGTCCTGAAGGCGCTGGTAAGCCATCCTCGTGAGCCGCTGTCGCGCGATAAGTTAATGAACCTCGCTCGCGGCCGCGAATACTCTGCGATGGAGCGTTCCATCGACGTACAGATCTCCCGCCTGCGCCGCATGGTGGAAGAGGACCCGGCGCATCCGCGCTATATCCAGACCGTCTGGGGTCTGGGCTACGTCTTCGTCCCGGACGGTTCTAAGGCATGAAACGCGTGCGCTTTTCGCCGCGCAGCTCCTTTGCTCGCACGCTGCTCCTGATCGTCACCTTGCTGTTCGTCAGCCTGGTGACGACCTATCTGGTAGTACTGAATTTCGCGATCCTGCCAAGTCTCCAGCAGTTTAATAAAGTATTGGCCTACGAAGTGCGTATGCTGATGACTGATAAGCTGCAGCTGGAGGATGGCACCCAGCTGGTGGTGCCCCCGGCGTTTCGCCGTGAAATTTATCGCGAGCTGGGGATTTCGCTCTATTCCAATGAAGCGGCGGAAGACGCAGGCCTGCGCTGGGCGCAGCATTATGAATTCTTGAGCCAGCAGATGGCTCATCAGCTTGGCGGCCCCACTGAGGTGCGGGTGGAGGTCAATAAAAGCTCCCCCGTGGTGTGGCTGAAGACCTGGCTGTCGCCCAATATTTGGGTGCGGGTGCCGCTGACCGAGATCCATCAGGGCGATTTCTCGCCGCTGTTCCGCTATACCCTGGCGATCATGCTGCTGGCGATAGGCGGCGCCTGGCTGTTTATCCGTATTCAGAACCGCCCGCTGGTGGATCTGGAGCATGCGGCGCTGCAGGTCGGGCGCGGCATTATTCCGCCGCCGCTGCGCGAGTATGGCGCCTCCGAAGTGCGTTCGGTGACGCGCGCCTTCAACCACATGGCCGCGGGCGTGAAGCAGCTGGCCGACGACCGTACGCTGCTGATGGCCGGGGTCAGCCATGATTTACGGACTCCGCTGACCCGCATTCGTCTGGCCACCGAGATGATGGGCGAGCAGGACGGCTATCTCGCGGAGTCGATCAACAAAGATATCGAAGAGTGCAACGCCATCATCGAGCAGTTTATCGACTATCTGCGCACCGGGCAGGAGATGCCGATGGAGCTGGCGGATCTGAATGCGGTGCTGGGGGAAGTGATCGCTGCGGAGAGCGGCTATGAGCGGGAGATCGCCACCGCCCTGCAGGCCGGCGAAATTCCGGTACGCATGCATCCTCTGTCTATCAAGCGCGCGCTGGCGAATATGGTGGTCAACGCGGCCCGCTATGGCAATGGCTGGATCAAGGTCAGCAGCGGCAGCGAAGCGAGCCGGGCCTGGTTCCAGGTAGAAGATGACGGACCGGGGATTAAACCTGAGCAGCGAGAGCACCTGTTTCAGCCGTTTGTACGCGGCGACAGCGCCCGCAGCACCAGCGGCACCGGGCTGGGGTTGGCGATTGTTCAGCGTATTATCGATAATCACAACGGCCGGCTGGAGATTGGCTCCAGCGAACGCGGCGGGTTACTGATCCGCGCCTGGCTGCCGGTGCACCGGGTACTGGCGCCGATGAAACCGGCCAAAGAGAGCTGATCGCGCCCGCGGTTGGTTGGTCAGAACGCTGCACAATAAAAAGCCGGGCAAGCCCGGCTTTTTCATCTTTGCGCCCGTTAGCGCTGCGGCCCTGCCGCCACCAGCGCGGCGCCCGCTGGCGTATCGGTATACTTCTCAAAGTTCTCAATAAACAGCTTCGCCAGCTGGTCGGCTTTTTCCTGCCACTGCTCCGGGGAACCATAGGTGCTGCGCGGATCGAGGATCTGGGGATCCACGCCCGGGAGGGCCGTCGGGATCTGCAGGTTAAACATCGGCAGGGTAAAGGTCTCCGCGTTGTCCAGCGAGCCATTGAGGATGGCGTCGATGATGGCGCGGGTATCTTTAATCGAGATGCGCTTGCCGGTGCCGTTCCAGCCGGTATTGACCAGATAAGCCTGCGCGCCGGCCGCCTGCATGCGTTTGACCAGCACTTCGGCGTACTGCGTCGGGTGCAACGACAGGAAGGCGGCGCCGAAGCAGGCGGAAAAAGTTGGCGTGGGTTCGGTCACGCCGCGCTCGGTGCCGGCCAGTTTGGCGGTAAACCCGGACAGGAAATGGTACTGCGTCTGATCGGCGGTCAGGCGGGAGACCGGCGGCAGTACGCCGAACGCATCGGCCGTCAGGAAGATCACTTTGGTGGCGTGACCCGCTTTGGAGACCGGTTTGACGATATTATCGATATGGTCGATGGGGTAGGAGACGCGGGTGTTTTCGGTCTTTGAGCCGTCATCGAAATCGATTGTCCCGTCGGCGCGCACTACTACGTTTTCCAGCAGGGCGTTACGGCGAATGGCGTGATAGATATCCGGCTCGGCCGCTTCAGAGAGCTTGATGGTCTTGGCGTAGCAGCCCCCTTCGAAGTTAAACACCCCGTCGTCATCCCAGCCATGTTCGTCATCGCCAATCAGGCGGCGTTTCGGGTCGGTGGAGAGGGTGGTTTTGCCGGTGCCTGAGAGGCCGAAGAAAATGGCGACATCGCCTTTCTCGCCCACGTTGGCAGAACAGTGCATGGAGGCGATGCCCTTCAGCGGCAGCAGGTAGTTCATGATCGAGAACATCCCTTTCTTCATCTCGCCGCCGTACCAGGTGCCGCCGATCAGCTGAATGCGCTCGGTGAGGTTGAAAGCGATGAAGTTTTCCGAGTTCAGGCCCTGCTCTTTCCACTGCGGGTTGGTGCACTTCGCGCCGTTCATCACGATGAAGTCGGGCGTGAATTCCGCCAGCTCTTCGTCGCTCGGGCGGATGAACATGTTTTTAACGAAGTGCGCCTGCCAGGCCACTTCGGTAATGAAACGTACGCTGAGACGGGTATCGGCGTTAGCGCCGCAGAAGGCGTCGACGATAAACAGGCGTTTACCGGACAGCTGCTGTGTTACCAGCCCTTTCAGATGCTGCCAGGTTTCCTGCGAAAGCGGCTTGTTGTCGTTTTTACCCTTGCCTTTATCGGACCACCAGACGGTATCGCGGGTGGTGTCGTCGCGCACGAGGTACTTATCTTTCGGAGAACGACCGGTAAAAATGCCCGTGTCGACGGCGATAGCACCCAGACTGGTTAATACGCCACGTTCGTAGCCTTCCAGGTTGGGGTCGAGCTCTTCCTGAAACAACATGTCGTAGCTGGGATTGTGGACGATATCCTGAACGTCATTGATACCATAAGCCTTGAGATCCTGCGGGGTTAAACCATGATTAACGCGCATGTCACTGCTCCTTAGCCAAGATGTACTGCTGTAAATTGTAGGGTTTATTACCGGGTATTGACCGCGACCAGGCTCATAGATTTACGTATCTCGACATTCTTCAGAATGACGAAAAAAACGGTGACTCCTGTCACGAAGTGAAGTGGATTATCTCAGGAAATGGCCGGATGGTGGGGTTAGATGTTTCTCAATGGTTAAAAAGTAATTAAAAAAACTGCTGAAATGTGAATGTAATCGCTTTCCTGGAATAAAATTACGTAACTCTTTCAGCGAAAATCGATTCAACTCGTGAATAAAAAGTCAGGCACCGGGCGACATACCACATCGCCGCCCGGTGCCTGAAGAAGAAGTGAGGATTAATGGACCTGCGGATCGGCCGGAGAGGCGTTGTTACGGATCTCGGCGATGTCCATGGCGTTGAAGATATAGTGGTTACCGCAGTAGTCGCAGTGCATATCAATCTCGCCTTCGTCGGCAAGGATGCTATCTATCTCTTCGTCCGGCAGGGTTTTCAGCGCGCCGGCGCAGCGTTCGCGGGAGCAGGTGCACTTGAACTCCACGCTCTGCGGATCGTAGACCGTGACTTCTTCTTCATGGTACAGACGCCACAGCACATCGTTCGCCGGCAGGGTGAACAGCTCTTCCGCCTTGATGGTCTCGGTGAGCGTCGCCAGGTGCTCAAAGTCGGCAGTCTGGGCATCCTGCGCCGGCATCACCTGCAGCAGCATCCCGCCCGCCATCGGCTGACCTTCATGTTCGCCGGTGCGGATAATAAGGCGCGTCGGCAGCTGCTCTGAACGCTGGAAGTAATCTTCCAGGCAGGCGGCCAGCGTATCGCCTTCCAGACCGACCACGCCCTGATAACGCTCACCCTCTTCCGGGGAGATGGTGATGACCAGATAGCCGTTGCCGACCATCGCTTTCAGATCCGCATCGTCCGCAATCTCGCCCTGCACGCGCGCGACGCCGCGCAGCTGCTGCTGGTTATTGCCATTGATGACCGCCAGCTGTAAAGGCCCATCGCCCTGCAGCTGCACGGTGATGTCGCCGGCAAATTTCAGCGTCGCAGTCAGCAGACTGGTGGCGACCAGCAGCTCCGCCAGCACCGTTTTCACCGGCTGGGGATAAGTGTGATTCGCCAGAATCTGTTCCAGGGTTTCCGACACCGTCACCAGCTCACCGCGCACGGCATAGTTTTCAAACAGATAACGATGTAATTGATCGTGTTGAGTCATAATCATCTCTCTTTCTGGCGCGAGTTACTCACTCTCGCCGTGTTTAAATCTCATCAGGTCGCGGCGCTCTTTCTTGTCCGGACGTCTGTCAGGGTGCGGCATGGTCAGGGCGTTCATTTTGCGCGCCAGGGCCATTTTTTCACGCTTCTCGATACTCTCAGCCGTCTCTTCATACAGGGTGACGGCTTCGCTTGCCGGGCGGCGCTGTTCGGTGATACCGACGATGCGCACCGTCCGCTCGTCGTTGCCCTGACGCAGCGTTAGCATGGCGTCCAGTTCGACGATTTTCCCGGGCTTGCTGCGTTGTCCGTTGTAATGCACCTTGCCGCCTTCAATCATCTCTCGCGCCAGCGCGCGGGTCTTGTAAAAGCGGGCGGCCCAAAGCCATTTGTCCAGTCTGACGGTTTCGGTAGGCTTCTCTTTCATCGCCTCTCCTTCGGGGTAAGCGAAGGGATCAGTCGTCGGTAATCATTCAGCCCCGGATGGCGCAGATACTGCTTTTCCGCCAGCCCGGAGTCGGGATTGGTAATGCCCAGGCAGTAACGAATGCCAAACTCCCTCGCGGCATCCAGAATTGCCTCGCTGTCGTCGACAAACAGCGTTTTATGCGCCTCAAGGCCGGTTTCCTCCGCCACGGCGCGCCACAGACGCTGATCCTCTTTCGGATAACCAAATGTGTGGGTGGAAAGTAATAAATCAAGGTGCGCATCCAGGCCGGTGTGTTTGAGTTTCACCGCCAGATTGTGGGGATGGGCATTGGTCAACAGAATACGTCGCTTACCGCTGGCCTTGAGCGCATCAAGGAACGGCACGGTATCCTCACGCAGCGTGGCGCGCGGACCCTGTTCGCTGGTCATCGCACAAATATCCAAACCCAGGCGCTCGCTCCAGTAATCCAGACAGTACCAGTTTAGCGTATGCTGCACGGCGTGATACTCCTGGTGCATGGCCTCTTTCGCCTGTTGCAGATTGAGGCCGCGGGCGGCCCCCCAGGTTTCCGGCACCAGCGTTTGCCAGAAATAGTTGTCGAAAGCGAGATCCAGGAGCGTGCCGTCCATATCCAGCAGAACGGTATCGACCTCCTGCCAGGCGATATCAAAATGCATGATGACTCTCCAGCGAGCGGGAAATGGGCGACAGGGTATCACACCCAGTCGCCGGGAAAATTAATCTTGCGGGTCAGACGAGGGGAGCAGCACCGGGTTCAGGCAGCTTTCGTAATATTTCTGAATCTCTTCCATACGCTGGCGATGGCGTTGATAACGACGCAGCGCCTGCACCCCGTGGTAAGCCATGCATCCCACCATCGACAGCAGCAGCAGGGTGATGCCCAGATAGCGCCACAGGCCGCTGCGGTCAGGAATGCGGTGCAGGTTGATATGCTGAGTGCCGTTGGCGTCAGTAAACAGATTGGTGACTATCCCTTCGGCATGGAAGGGGGTATGCATCAGCATACCGGCCAGCCGCCGCAGTTCCCCCCACTGCTCATGCGCCGGGTAATCATACAGGCTCACCGCCGGCCACGGCTGATTGACCAGCACGCTACCCTCGTCGCTGGCGATGAGGAAGCCGCCCGGGGCCGGGCTGTTGAGCGCCTGCGCCGCCCGCGAGGTTTCACGCATGACAAAGGGGGCGGTTGAGGTGGTCACCAGATTCTCCAGCGACTCGGCGCTGACTGGCCGCAGCAGCACGTTCACGCCATCCAGTTTCCCGGCGGACGCACGCTTAGTTAACGTCTCCCAGTTACGGGTATTGCCGAGATTAACCAGCGCATTCTTCAGCCGCAGGCAATCATCGGCAGCGGAACAGAGATCGTTGGTTTTCTGAACGATATCGCCGAAATCATCCAGTAGCACCATGCCAGATTTCTGAATGGCGGAGCGCAGCGCCGGGCTGACGCGGGAGTCGTCGTCGGTTTCCGGGTGCAGCTGACGCTGGACGGACTGCATCAGAGCGGTCGCTTTGCTGACAATGTCAGACTCCGGCAGCGGCAGAGGAGGGGCATCGTTCCACACAATCTGCGAACAATCGAAAGGCAGGAACGGCGAATCCTCTTTGGCCGTCCAGCTGCCCGGCGTGCGGATGTTGCACATCCCGGTGCCGGTCAGGCGCAGCGTATCGCCAATGCGCACATGGGCCTTTTCCAGCTGGCTGACGGTCGTGGCTTCAATGGTCTGCGCCCCCTTCAGCCACGACAGGGTGAACTTAAACGGCATATTCAGCGGTACGCTGGCCCATAGCATGATTACCACCACCAGGGCGCCGGCGGCGATAATCGCGCTGCGCAGCCAGTACTGCAGCGGGAAGTTTTTCACTTCATCATGAAGCGACAAGTAGCGTCCCTGACGGGCTACATGGCGGTTGAGATAGATATCAATATCGGTCTGCTGTCCGAGGTCCTGGGCGATCCAGGGCTGCCAGTGGCGCGGATAGATGAGATCGATAATGCCCAGCGAGATATTATTGATATGCTCCTGATCGTTTTCGCCAAACAGCCCCCAGCGCTTAGGGACGCCGCGCAGGCAATGGATTTCGCGCAGCGAGGCGCGGCGCGGCGGGGCATAGATCCCCAATAGGCCGGCGGCGAGCAGCAGCAAACCGGCAGCCACCAGCCATGGGGTAAAGACGGCAGGCCCAATCAGACTGAAATAAAAGAACAGGAAAGAGGCGACGATCAGGATCGCTTCGCGCAGACCATCCGGGCGGTTCAGGGCGTGTTCTTCCGGGCTTTCCCGACGGATCTGCCGCAACTCTACCTGTTCGCTCTCTTCGCCGCGAATTGAGGCCTGGGTGGCCGAGGCGCGTTCCAGCGCGTAGCTTTGCGCTTCCTGACGATAGTCGCTCAGGGTATGGCCGTTAAGGGTGATAACCAGCGGCAGGCTGTCGGTGGGGATCAGCTCGACGCTGTTTTCATCGTTGATATGCTGTTCCCAGAACGGCGGCAGATGTACCTCCACCGAATCGAGAAAATAGCGCCATTTATTCGGCGCGTCGGTAGTGATCCCGTAGCGGGTGATGGCTCGCGTCACCCCATAGACGGTATCGCTCTGTTCGTTTAGCGCCAGAGCGACGGGCGCGCTGGTGGCGCCGGACGCGGGAACCTGCTGGGCGCGGCTCAGTTCGGCAAGATACTTTTCGATGGCCTGGCGCTCATCGGCCGCGATCGGCCGCGTGGTGGCATCGCTAAAGGCGTGCAGTAGAGGGAGCCGGCGGCGTCTGGCGTGCGTGCGATACCACCATCCAATGAGCAATACGCAGATTAGCAGAGCTGTAAGGAATATCAGAAAGGTGCCCATGCCCATCCCATCATAGTTATATTTTTCTTACGAAATCGTCGGTGAACGTGAAGACTAACGTCAAGCTGCAGTGTTAGCGGCGCACCTGCTTGCAGGGTAGTAAATATGTCATGCAGCAGCGCATTAGCTTACCAAAAACGTTAAAGGCCAGAAATCGGTAAATTCTCAAAGAGAATTCAAGCTATTGACTTTTTTATCTTTATTACTTTTCCCTTTGCAGGGAAAAGGTTACAACTCTGTAAATAAGTAGCGATTTGGATTGCCGAAAGCGTGTTGCGTATCGCACAATGACTGCTTAATCACAGCATAGACCGATGACAATGAGCAAATCATTACAAAAACCCACCATTCTCAATGTTGAAACTGTCGCCCGTTCGCGCCTCTTTAATGTCGAAAGCGTCGATCTGGAATTCAGCAACGGTGTGCGTCGCGTTTATGAACGTATGCGGCCTTCCACCCGCGAAGCGGTGATGATTGTGCCGATTGTTGATGATCATATTATTTTGATTCGCGAGTATGCCGTCGGGACGGAATCCTACGAGCTGGGCTTCTCCAAAGGGCTGATTGATCCGGGTGAAACCGTGGATGAAGCGGCCAATCGCGAGCTGAAAGAAGAGGTTGGCTTCGGCGCCAATAAGCTGACGTTTCTGAAGAAGCTCAGTATGGCTCCCTCTTACTTCTCCAGCAAAATGAACATCCTGGTGGCGGAAGATCTCTATCCGGAGTCGCTGCCGGGCGATGAGCCCGAGCCGCTGCCGCAGGTGCGCTGGCCGCTGGCGCAGTTGATGTCGCTGCTGGATGAAGAAGATTTTAACGAGGCCCGCAACGTTAGTGCGCTGTTTTTAGTGCGGGAATGGTTGCAGGCCCAGGGCCGACTCTGAACGAGCGTTTACGCTAAGCAGCAATAAAAAAGCGCCCGCAGGCGCTTTTTTTGTCAGAACAGCTCGTGGGTTTCACCGCCGCCGTCAGTCAGGGTGGTGCCCACCTCATGGACCGCCTGCTGCGTGGGCTGGGTACCCTCAATAAAGTATTCCGCCCGGCTGTTGCCACCGTTCGCCAACTGACCGGTGCTGCGGTCAATATTCACCGTGACGATACCCGGCGGCGGCGTTAATGGCTCTTCCGGAACGCCTTCCAGCACGCTCTTCATAAAGCTGTCCCAGGCCGGCTGGGCGCTTTTGGCGCCGCCTTCGTAGCCGGAGATCTGATCTTTAATCGCCCCCGATGCGGTGGTCCGGCCAAGATCGCGACGATGATCGTCAAAGCCGATCCAAACCGAGGTCACCACGCCCGGTCCGTAGCCTGAGAACCAGGCGTCCTTCGAGCTGTTGGTGGTCCCGGTTTTGCCGCCGATGTCATGCCGCTGAAGGTCACGTCCGGCGCGCCAGCCGGTTCCCATCCAGCCCGGTTCGCCAAAGATGTTGCTGTTCAGCGCGCTCTTGATCAGGAAGGCCAGCGGGGTGTTGATCACATGCGGCGCGTATTCCTGGGCGCCGCTCTGCGCCACCAGTGACTGATTGGCCTGCTCCAGCTGCGGCTGCGGCGGCACGGTGCCATTCTGCGGTTCCGTCGAGGTGGCGACATCTTCCACATCTTTGTTTTCCAGCACGTTGGATTTTGGCGTATCGCCGTAAATCACCGGTAAATCACACTGCGGGCAGGCGATTTTCGGACGCTCTTCGAAGAGGACCCCGCCCTGATCGTTCTCAATCTTACTGATAAAGAACGGGTTCACCAGGAAGCCGCCGTTGGCCATCACCGAATAACCGCGGGCGACCTGCAGAGGCGTAAAGGAGGCGGAGCCCAGCGCCAGCGATTCGGTGTGGACAATGTTTTGCGCCGGGAAGCCAAAGCGCTGCAAATACTCGGCGGCATAGTCAACGCCCATGGCGCGCATGGCGCGCACCATGACCACGTTTTTTGACTGCCCCAGGCCCTGGCGTAAACGAATCGGACCAGCATACTGCGGCGGCGAGTTTTTCGGCCGCCAGTCGGAACCGGCTCCGGCGTCCCAGCGCGAGATTGGCACATCGTTGAGCATGCTTGCCAGAGTTAAGCCTTTATCCATCGCAGCCGTGTAGAGGAATGGCTTGATGTTGGAGCCGACCTGGCGCAGCGCCTGAGTGGCGCGGTTGAACTTGCTCTGGTTAAAGTCAAACCCACCGACAAGGGCGATAATCGCGCCGTTTTGCGGGTTAATGGAGACCAATGCCGAGTTGACGTCCGGCACCTGCGACAGCCACCAGCTGTCTCCCACTTTGCGAACCCAGATCTGCTGCCCGGCCTGCACGACGTCGTTGACTTTACGCGGGGTTGCCCCCTGCTGCGTATCGGAGATAAAGCGGCGAGCCCAGCGCACGCCGTCCATCGTCAGCGAAACGGAGTCGCCGTTAGCCAACAGCGCGACAGCCTCCTGGGCATTCGCGGAGGTGACCACCGCAGGAGAAAGCGGGCCAAAGCCAGGCTGGCGCTTCAGGGCGTCAGCGATCTTTTTCGCCTCCCACGGCGTTTCGCCGACCTTCCACAGCACGCTGGCCGGGCCGCGGTAGCCGTGACGCATATCGTAATCCAGCACGTTATTGCGGACCGCCTGCTGGGCCGCCTGCTGGTTTTTGCGGGTAATCGTGGTGTACACCCGGTAGCCATCTTCGTAGGCCTGCTCGCCGTAGCGATTCACCATCTCCTGGCGCACCATTTCGCTCAGATAGGGCGCGGAGAAGGCGATTTTCGGCGCGTGGTAGCTGGCGTCGATGGGTTCGCTGCGCGCCTCATCGTATTGCGCCTGGGTGATGTACCCCTCGCTCAGCATACGCGACAGCACCACGTTGCGCCGGGCTGTGGCGCGATCCATCGAATAGAGCGGGTTAAAAGTGGACGGGGCTTTCGGCAGACCGGCAATCACCGCCATTTCGCTGAGGGTCAGCTGGTCGATAGGTTTGCCAAAATAGACCTGCGCCGCGGCGCCGACGCCATAGGCGCGGTAGCCGAGGTAAATCTTGTTCAGGTACAGCTCAAGGATTTCATCTTTGTTCAGCAGCTGCTCGATGCGGATAGCCAGAAAGGCCTCTTTAATCTTACGCATCAACGTCTTCTCGGGGCTGAGGAAGAAGTTACGCGCTAACTGCTGGGTGATGGTGCTGGCGCCCTGCGAGGCGTGGCCTGAAAACATCGCCACGCTGGCGGCGCGGAAAATACCCACCGGATCGACGCCGTGATGCTCATAGAAACGACTGTCTTCGGTAGCGATAAACGCTTTCACCAGCTCGGGGGGAATTTGCTGCAACGTGACAGGGATACGGCGCTTTTCGCCGTACTGCGCAATAAGCTCACCGTCGGCGCTATAGACCTGCATCGGGATCTGCAAACGCACATCCTTCAGGGTTGCGACGTCGGGGAGTTGCGGCTCTATGTATTTGTAGAGGCCAAAAATCGAGCCTGCTCCCAGCAGTACGCAACAGACTGCAAGGATCAATAGATACTTTACGAACTTCACCGGTGTTTTCCCATTTAGTTTTATTTGGGCAGTTTATAAACAAACGCGCGGTAGTATAAAGGCAAGCCAGGTGCATTGATATAGCCGGACAGTTTTGCCGGATAAGGAGATCGTAAGCATGGCTTTCAGAAACTGGCGGATCGGAATGCATATCCAACAAGATAGCATTGCCATTGTCGCGCTACTGTTTGAGCGCTCACACTGGGCGCTGCGCCGCTGGTGGCGCATTCCGCTGCCGCCAGGCCTGGTGCGGCAGGGGATGGTGGCGGACGTCAGCGCCCTCGGCTCACGGCTGGCAGCCTGGCGGCGGGAGCTACCGGTACAGCATCAGATCAATATCGCCTTTCCCGCGGCTCGCACGCTGCAAAAACGCGTGCCTTATCCCCAGTTCGCCCTGCGAGAGCGGGAACAGGCGACGTGGATAGCCAGCGCCATGACCCAGCAGCTGGCGATGCCCGCCTCCTCTCTCTGTATTGATTATGCGCCCACCTCGCGAAATGACAGCTGGCAGGTTACGGCGGCGCAGCGGCTGGATATCAATGTTCTGCGGGAGCTGGCAGGGCGGCTGCGGCTGCGGGTAGCTGCCATCGTACCGGATGCCAGCGCGCTCGGCGCTTTTTTCCCCTGGGTGACGGCAGCAGAGCAAGGCCTGGCGTGGCGGGATGAAAAGCACTGGCTATGGGCGACCCATGAGGCCTGGGGCTGTGACGCTTGCGATGCGATAGTGTCCTTGAGCCAGCTGGCGGGGCAGCTTCAGGTTCCTCTGCGCTTGTGCGCTGACGCGGGTGACGAGGCCAGTCGTTTTGATGTCTGGCAGGTGGTTCACCGCCGACAGCCTCCGCTGCCAGCCGATGGCGATCGCTACGCCATTGCCCTTGGGCTGGCGCTGGGGGGCGGGCGCCATGACGCATGTCGTTAATCTTCTCCCCTGGCGTGACCTGCGTCGCCGCCAGCGCCTGCGCTACACCCTGTTGTTAGCCATCGGTATCGTGCTGCTGGCGGGGATGACCCTGCAGGTGGGGCGAACGGCTGGTCTACAGCGCGACGCCCTGGCGAGGCTCCACGCAACGGCCGACGCAGCGCTGCTCGCCTCGCTCAAACAACGTGAACAGGCGATGCGCGAAGCGTGGCAGCAGCATCAACGCCAGCGCGAGCAGCACCAGCGCAGATCGACGATCGCCGCCTGGCAACCCCGACTAATGGCGCTCGCGGCGGACCTGCCTGCTCAGGCATGGCTGACGCGGCTGGAGTACCAGGGGGCGCGCCTGACGCTGGATGGCCTGGCCCTCAACCTGCAGGCGCTGGCTGGAGTGGAGGCTTCTCTGGCCAGCGTCACGGGATTCGCGCCGGCTAAAGCCGGCGGAACGCAGCGCGACGCCGAGGGGCGCTGGCGGTTCAGTTTCACCCTGTCGGGAGCGCGCGCCGATGAGGATTAATACCCTGCGCACCCGGGCGGGGCTGCTGATCCTGCTCGCGATGGGGCTGACGGGGGGCGGCGTGGCGCTTTGGCGCGATGCCCGGCCGACGCTGGCGGCGCTGTCCCGCGATGGCGCTCTGCAAACGCAGTGGCGGCGGATCATGGCGCTGCGCATCCCTGACGGTGAAAGATCCGGGGAGCGCATCGACAAGCAGCCGTTCTCGCCCATAGCCATTCCGCTCGCCGGGGCGAAGCTAATCGCCTGGCATCCGCAGGGGAGCGGCGGCGAGATGGAGCTGGCTCTCTCCTGGCCGACGGTACCCGCTCTGTTTTCATGGCTGGCGCGCAGCGGGATGAACCCGCGTTCGTTCTCGCTGGAGCGCGAGGGGCAGGCGCTGCGCATGCGGCTGCAGCTGGAGGCGGAAGATGGTTGGTAAATGCTGGGTTTTGCTGTGGTTGCCGCTGTCGCTGCTGGCGGCCGAGCGCGATCCTTTTCAGCCGGTTGAGGATCCCTGCCGCGCGGCGCAGCTGTCGCAATGGCGTTATGGCGGCGCGGCCGGCGATGGTGCAGGCTGGATGGGTTTTTTGCAGGACGGAAGCGGCACGTGGCGACGGGTGCGCCTGGATGAGCAATTGCCCACGGGCTGGCGGGTGAACCGGCTGACGGACAGTGAACTGGACATCGTCACGCCTCCGGGATGTGAACCGCCAGCGTGGCGCTGGCAACGTAAAGGAAAACAAGATGATGCGATGGATAAGCCTGCTTTTGCTGCTACCGCTGGCGGTGGTCGCCGCGCGAAATGATAAGCCGGTTTCGCTGGTCGTTGACGACGCGCCAGTGGCCCAAGTGCTGCAAGCCCTGGCCGAAATGAACCAGAAGAATCTCGTTGTCGCACCGGACGTCAGCGGCACGCTCTCCCTGCGCCTGCAGAAGGTTCCCTGGACCCAGGCGCTGCGGGCAGTGGCGGATAGCGCAGGCCTCTCTTTGCAACAGCAGGGGAAGGTCATCTACGCACATACGCAGGCCTGGCAAAAGGCCAACCTGGCGCAGCGCGAAGCGGAACAGGCGAAACGTCTGCAGAATCTGCCGCTGCGGGCGGAGAGCGTGACCCTGCACTATGCCGATGCCGAGGAGCTGGCTAAAAGCGGCGGTAAGTTGCTTAGCGCCCGGGGAAACCTGATGGCGGACAAGCGGACCAATCGGCTGCTGATCCGCGATGATGACCGCCATCTACCGGCGCTGAAGGCCTGGGCGCAGGAGATGGATCTGCCGGTCGGACAGGTGGAGCTGGCCGCCCATATTGTGTCAATGAGCGAAACCAGCCTGCGTGAACTGGGGGTGAAATGGCGGCTGGCGGAGGCTGAAAGCACGCCGGGATCCGGGCGCATCACCACCCTAAGCAGCGATCTGTCAGTCAACGACGCCAGCACCCGCGCAGGCTTTAACATCGGCAAAATTAACGGGCGCTTGCTTGAGCTGGAGCTTTCCGCGCTGGAGCGCAAGCAGCAGGTCGAGATTATCGCCAGTCCTCGTTTGCTCGCCTCTCATATGCAGCCCGCCAGCATCAAGCAGGGGAGCGAGATCCCCTATCAGGTCTCCAGCGGTGAAAGCGGCGCCACGTCGGTGGAGTTTAAAGAGGCGGTGCTGGGCATGGAGGTGACGCCGACGGTGCTGCAGCAGGGGAGAGTGCGGTTGAAGCTGCGAATAAGCGAGAACACGCCAGGCCAGGTGCTGAAGCAGGATAACGGCGAGGCGCTGGCCATTGATAAACAGGAGATCGAGACCCTGGTGGAAGTCCGCAGCGGCGAGACCCTGGCGTTGGGCGGCATCTTTTCGCAGAAAAACAAAACCGCCCGCGACAGCGTCCCGCTGCTTGGCGATATCCCGGTGCTGGGGCGTCTGTTTCGCCGCGACGGGAAAGATAATGAACGCCGTGAACTGGTTGTCTTTATTACGCCACGGATTCTGGCAGTACGTTAAGCAGGTTTTTCATGCTAAACACGTTTCAGGTGTTTGACGTGAGGACGGAATTAGCATACAAGGGGTACCGATTTGAGAGTCGGGTACGACATCAATCCTCCCTTTATTGTCCGGCGATTTTATTCAGTTGCCAAACCAGCCGGAGTATTGAGATAATTTTTAGTCTGACTCTCGCTCTATTGCATATGAGGTTTCAGTTCATGCCCTGCGGCGCTGGGTGTCTGCGAAGCGGGTTTATCATTAACGAATAGTCTTAGTAGTACCGAAAAAATGGCAGAGAAACGCAATATCTTTCTGGTTGGGCCTATGGGTGCCGGCAAAAGCACTATTGGGCGCCAGTTAGCCCAACAGCTCAACATGGAATTTTACGATTCCGATCAAGAGATTGAGAAACGCACTGGCGCTGATGTGGGCTGGGTCTTCGATGTTGAAGGCGAAGAAGGCTTCCGCGACCGTGAAGAAAAAATTATCAATGAGTTGACGGAAAAACAGGGAATTGTGCTGGCGACTGGCGGCGGCTCTGTAAAATCCCGTGAAACGCGTAACCGTCTCTCCGCCCGCGGCGTGGTGGTCTACCTGGAAACAACGATCGAGAAGCAGTTGGCCCGTACGCAGCGCGATAAAAAGCGTCCTTTGCTACAAGTCGATGCGCCGCCTCGTGAAGTACTGGAAGCGCTGGCTGACGAGCGTAACCCGCTGTATGAAGAGATCGCCGATGTGACTATCCGCACAGACGATCAGAGTGCGAAAGTCGTCGCGAACCAGATTATTCATATGCTGGAAAGCAACTGATTCTGGCTTAATAAAAGTGCGTCAGAGTAAAAGTCACTGAGGTGGATGTCGCGTTATGGAGAGGCTTACTGTTACCCTCGGGGAACGTAGTTACCCGATTACCATCGCGGCTGGTTTGTTCAACGATCCAGCTTCCTTCCTGCCACTTAAGTCGGGCGACCAGGCTATGCTGGTCACCAACGAAACGCTGGCGCCGCTTTATCTGGATACCGTCCGCTCTGCGCTTGAGCAGGCAGGGGTCAACGTTGACAGCGTAGTCCTGCCCGACGGCGAGCAGTATAAAAGCCTGGCGGTGATGGATACCGTATTTACCGCGCTGTTGCAAAAACCCCATGGCCGCGACACCACGCTGGTGGCGCTCGGCGGCGGTGTTATCGGTGATTTAACCGGTTTCGCCGCGGCAAGCTATCAGCGCGGCGTGCGTTTTATCCAGGTCCCTACCACCCTGCTGTCGCAGGTCGACTCGTCGGTCGGCGGCAAAACCGCAGTGAACCACCCTCTCGGCAAAAACATGATTGGCGCCTTCTGGCAGCCGGTTTCCGTGGTGGTTGATCTTAACTGTCTGAAGACGCTGCCGAAGCGCGAACTCGCTTCCGGACTGGCTGAGGTCATCAAGTATGGGGTGATCCTCGACGGCGCCTTCTTCAGCTGGCTGGAAAACAACATTGATGCCTTGCTGGCGTTGGATGAAAAGGCCATGGCGTACTGCATTCGCCGCTGCTGTGAGCTGAAAGCGGAAGTTGTGGCTGCCGACGAGCGTGAAACCGGGTTACGTGCTTTACTCAATCTTGGACATACCTTCGGCCATGCTATCGAAGCGGAAATGGGCTACGGTAACTGGCTGCACGGCGAAGCGGTGGCGGCAGGTATGGTGATGGCGGCGCATACGTCCGAACGGCTGGGGCAGTTCCGCGCGCAGGATACTCAGCGCCTTATCGATCTGCTCAAGCGTGCAGGCTTACCGGTACGCGGCCCGCAGGAAATGCGTGCGCAGGCGTATTTGCCCCATATGATGCGCGATAAGAAAGTACTGGCTGGCGAAATGCGGCTGGTGCTCCCGCTCGCAATAGGAAGCAGCGAGCTGCGCGGCGGAGTGCCGCACGATGTGGTTCTTGGCGCGATTGCTGACACTCAGCAGGCGCAACAATAAGAAGGTCTGGCCGCGTTCGCGCGGCGTTATCATTTCGGGTGATGTGCAATAATCGTGAGCATAAGCCTTTTAGTGGGGTGTTAAATGGATGATTTCAAACCAGAAGACGATATGAAAGCCGATCGCAACGATCGTCGTGCTGGTCGTTCCCGTCAGTCTTCCGAGCGTGATGCCGATCCGCAGATCAATTTTGACGATGTCGATCTTGATGCCGATGAAGGCCGTCCGACGCGCGCCGGCAAGGCCCGTCGTGAGCGTGAAGAGGAAGAATTCGAAGAAGAACTGGATGCGGAAGATGAGGAGATGCTCGAAGAGCAGCCTGTAGAGCGTCGTCCGCGTAAGCGTAAAAAAGCGCCGGCGAAACCCGCTTCCCGCCAGTACATCATGATGGGCGTGGGCATTCTGGTACTGTTGCTGTTAATCGTGGGTATCGGTTCCGCGCTGAAATCGCCATCTTCTTCCAGCCAGCAGACCGCTTCCGGCGAGAAGAGCATTAATCTGTCTGACGACCAGTCCACCAGCACGCCAGCTGCCGGCCAGGATCAGACTGCCGCCAATACTACCACCCAGCAGGACGTCACGGTACCGCCTATTGCCGCGAACCCGACCCAGGGCCAGGCCGCGGCAGAGCCGCAGGGCCAGCAGCGCGTTGAAGTTCAGGGCGATCTGAATAATGCGTTGACCCAGCAGCAGGGCCAGCTGGACGGCGCCGTAGCTAACTCGACGCTGCCAACTGAACCGGCAACCGTCGCGCCGATCCGTAATGGCGCCAGTGGCACCGCGGCGCCGCGCCAGACGACCGAACGTCAGACGGCGGCAACGCCGCGTCCTGCTGAGCGTAAGCACACCGTCATCGAAGCGAAGCCGCAGCCGAAACCACAGGCGGTGGCAAAAGCGCCGGTAGAAACGAAGCCGGTTCAGCCGAAGCATGTTGAAAGCGCGGCGACCACTGCCCCGGCGAAAACGACCGTCGCGGAAAGCAAACCGGTAGCCACCGCGCAGAGTAAACCTGCAGCACCAGCAACCACCACCACTGCTGCGCCAGCCGCAACGGCGGCCGCGGCAGCGCCGGCGGCGAAGAGCGGTAAAACGGCAGGCGACGTCAGCTCGATGAAATCTGCGCCGTCGGGTAACTATACCCTGCAGCTCAGCAGCTCCTCTAACTATGAAAACCTGAACAACTGGGCGAAGAAAGAGAAGCTGGACAGATATGTTGTCTATGAAACATCGCGTAACGGCCAACCGTGGTACGTGCTGGTGAGCGGTATCTATTCATCGAAAGATGAAGCGAAACGCGCGGTCACCTCGCTGCCGCCGGACGTGCAGGCGAAAAATCCATGGGCAAAACCACTGCATCAGGTTCAGGCTGATCTGAAATAATGCCGTGGGGTAGTCTTAAGCGCAGGATGCTGTCGGAGCTTTCTCCACAGCCGGAGAACGTGTAATTAGTTAGGCAGCATGAAAAAGAATCGCGCTTTTCTAAAGTGGGCAGGGGGGAAGTACCCCCTGCTTGACGATATTAAAAAGCATTTGCCGGAAGGTGAGTGCTTAATCGAGCCCTTTGTGGGCGCCGGGTCGGTATTTCTCAATACCGACTTTTCTCGTTATATCCTCGCGGATATCAACAGTGATTTAATCGGCCTGTACAACATCGTCAAATTGCGCACCGACGAGTACGTCGCTGCCGCCCGCGAGATGTTTACCCCGGAAAATAACGTCGCTGAGCGCTACTACCAGTACCGTGATGAGTTCAATCAGAGCCAGGACCCGCTGCGTCGCGCGGTGCTGTTCCTGTATCTGAACCGTCACGGTTACAACGGCCTGTGTCGCTACAATTTGCGCGGCGAGTTCAATGTGCCGTTTGGCCGCTATAAGAAGCCCTATTTCCCCGAGGCTGAGCTCTATCATTTTGCCGACAAGGCGCAAAACGCTGAGTTTTACTGCGAATCTTATGAAGAGTGCATGCAGCGTGCGGATAGCCGCACGGTGGTGTATTGCGATCCGCCCTATGCGCCGTTGACGGCGACGGCGAACTTTACCGCCTACCACACCAACAGCTTCAACCTGGAGCAACAGGTGCTGCTGGCGCAAAAGGCGGAGTCGCTGATGAAGAAACGGATCCCGGTGCTGATTTCCAACCACCGCACGCCGTTGACGCAGGAGTGGTATAAAAACGCGGCAGAAACGCATATTGTGAAGGTTCGGCGCAGCATCAGCAGCAACGGTGGTACGCGTAAAAAGGTGGACGAGCTCTTAGCGCTCTACCGTCCGCCTAAGACCAAATAAATTTCAAGGAGATGCGGATGAAGCAGTATTTGATTGCCCCTTCGATTCTGTCGGCTGATTTTGCCCGTCTGGGTGAGGATACCGCGAAGGCGCTGGCGGCGGGTGCGGATGTCGTGCACTTCGACGTCATGGACAACCACTACGTGCCGAACCTGACGATTGGCCCGATGGTGCTGAAGTCGCTGCGTAACTACGGTATTACCGCGCCGATCGACGTCCACCTGATGGTGAAGCCGGTCGACCGCATCATTCCTGATTTTGCCGAAGCTGGCGCCAGCATCATCACCTTCCACCCGGAAGCCTCCGAACACGTCGACCGCAGCCTGCAGCTTATCAAAGAGCATGGCTGTAAAGCGGGCCTGGTGTTTAACCCCGCGACGCCGCTGAGCTATCTCGATTATGTGATGGATAAACTGGACGTGATCCTGCTGATGTCGGTTAACCCGGGCTTTGGCGGCCAGTCCTTTATTCCCCAGACGCTGGATAAACTACGTGAAGTGCGCCAGCGCATCGATGCGTCCGGCTACGACATCCGTCTGGAAGTGGATGGCGGGGTGAAAGCGAGCAATATCGGCGAAATCGCCGCGGCGGGCGCGGATATGTTCGTTGCCGGTTCGGCGATCTTCGGCCAGCCGGACTACAAGAAAGTGATTGATCAAATGCGTAGTGAATTAGCGAAGGTGAGTCATGGATAAATTACAGGTGATCCGCGGCATCGCGTTTGATCTCGACGGCACGCTGGTGGACAGCGCGCCGGGTCTGACCGCCGCCGTTGATAACGCCCTCTACGCCCTGGAACTGCCGGTGGCGGGAGAAGAGCGCGTCGTAACCTGGATCGGCAACGGCGCCGATGTCCTGATGGAGCGGGCGCTGAGCTGGGCTCGCCAGGAGCGTGCCACGTTACGTGCGGCGATGGGCAAGCCTTCCGTCGACGATCATGATATTCCGCAAGACGAACAGCTGCGCATTTTGCGTAAACTGTTTGACCGCTATTACGCCGAAGCGGCGGAAGAGGGCAGTTTCCTGTTTCCGGCAGTGGCCGATACGCTCGGCGCGCTGCAGGGCAAAGGTCTGCCGCTGGCGTTGGTGACCAATAAGCCGACGCCGTTCGTCGCCCCGCTGCTGGACGCGCTCGATATTGCGAAATATTTTACCGTGGTGATCGGCGGCGATGACGTCCAGAACAAAAAGCCGCATCCGGAACCGCTGCTGCTGGTAGCGCAAAAGCTCGGCCTGACGCCGGAGGCGCTGCTGTTCGTCGGCGATTCACGTAATGATATTCAGGCGGCCAAAGCGGCTGGCTGCTGCTCAGTTGGCCTGACCTACGGTTATAACTATGGCGAACCGCTTGCGCTGAGCGAGCCGGACTATCTCTTCGACCAGTTTAATGAACTCTTACCCGCTCTCGGGTTACCGCACAGTGAAACTCAGGAATTGAAACATGACTAAGCCCATCGTTTTTAGTGGCGCACAGCCCTCAGGTGAACTGACCATTGGCAACTACATGGGTGCGCTGCGTCAGTGGGTAAACATGCAGGACGATTACCACTGCATCTATTGCATCGTGGACCAGCACGCCATCACCGTGCGCCAGGATCCGCAGCAACTGCGTAAGGCGACGCTGGACACCCTGGCGCTGTATCTGGCCTGCGGCATCGACCCGCAGAAAAGTACTATCTTCGTTCAGTCGCACGTGCCGGAACACGCCCAGTTAGGCTGGGCGCTGAACTGCTACACCTATTTCGGCGAACTGAGCCGCATGACCCAGTTTAAAGACAAGTCCGCGCGCTACGCGGAGAACATCAACGCCGGTCTGTTTGATTATCCGGTACTGATGGCCGCTGACATCCTGCTGTACCAGACCAACCAGGTTCCGGTGGGCGAAGATCAGAAACAGCACCTTGAACTGAGTCGCGATATTGCCCAGCGTTTTAACGCCATCTACGGCGATATTTTTAAAGTGCCTGAGCCGTTTATCCCTAAATCCGGCGCGCGCGTGATGTCGCTGCTGGAGCCGACGAAAAAGATGTCCAAGTCCGACGACAACCGCAACAACGTCATCGGCCTGCTGGAAGACCCGAAATCGGTGGTCAAGAAGATCAAACGTGCGGTCACCGATTCCGACGAGCCGCCGGTGGTGCGCTACGACCTGAAAGAGAAAGCGGGCGTCTCCAACCTGCTGGATATCCTCTCCGCGGTCACCGGGAAAACCATTCCTGAGCTGGAGCAGCACTTCGAAGGCAAAATGTATGGCCACCTGAAAGGCGAAGTCGCCGAAGCGGTATCGGGCATGCTGATTGACCTGCAGGAGCGCTATCACCGTTTCCGTAACGACGAAGCGTTTCTCAATCAGGTGATGAAAGACGGCGCAGAAAAGGCCAGCGCGCGGGCTTCTCAAACCCTGAAAGCGGTATACGAAGCGATTGGCTTTGTCGCCAAGCCGTAAGCGACGCAACAGCTAAACAGGGCGGGATTATCCCGCCCTTTTTTATGCCTGTCGTTCACGCCGCGAGGCGAAGGTTAGTGGTTCGAGAACCAGTTCAGTTTATCCCGCAGGCCGACCACGCGGCCGACAATGATCAGCGCCGGGCTGGCCATCTGCTGCGCCAGAATATCCAGCTGTCCTAAGGTGCCGCTGACCACTTTTTGCGTCACGGCGGTGCCGTTCTCGACGATGGCGGCAGGCATATCTTCCGCCATGCCGTGGGCGATAAGCTTCTCGCGGATCGCCGGCGCCTGGTTCAGACCCATGTAGAACACCAGGGTCTGCTTCTCCACCGCCAGGTTCGCCCAGTCCAGCTCGCCGCCGGTTTTCAGATGGCCGGTGACCAGGCGCACGCCCTGGGCGAAATCGCGATGGGTCAACGGGATCCCCGAGTAGGCGGAGCAGCCGGAGGCGGCGGTGATGCCAGGCACAACCGAGAAGGGGATTCCCGCCTCGCAGAGGGTCTCCAGCTCCTCTCCGCCGCGGCCAAAGATAAAGGGATCGCCGCCTTTCAGCCGGACCACGCGTCTTCCTTTTTGCGCTTCGCGCAGCAGGATCTGGTTGATCTCCTCCTGAGGCACGCAGTGATAGCCTGAGCGCTTGCCAACGAACACCCGGTCGGCATCGCGGCGCACCAGATTCATGATGTCGTCGGAGACCAGTCGGTCATAGACCACCACGTCGGCCTGCTGGATCTGCTGCAGACCTTTGAGCGTGAGCAGCCCGGCGTCACCGGGGCCGGCGCCAACCAGGACGACCTCGCCGCGATGCTCTAACGGCTCGGTCAGCAGTTGCTCGGTGGTATCCGCCACCGCCTGCCGATCATCATTGGCCAGCGACTGCGCCAGGCGGTCGTTAACGAACAGCTTCTCCCAGAACCGTCGGCGTTCGCCTACGGTGGCAAACTGCTGCTTGACGCGAGCGCGCAGATGGCCGGCGTAGCGGGCCAGCTGACCAAGATGCAGGGGTAAGATTGACTCCAGCTTCTCGCGCAGCAGGCGCGCCAGCACCGGTGATGTCCCGCCCGAGGAGACGGCGACCATCAGCGGCGAGCGGTCGATGATCGACGGCATGATAAAGCTGGCCTGGCGCGGGGCATCCACCACGTTACAGAAAATACGCCGTGCTTCGGCCGCGTCGCTGACCTGCTGGTTCACTGTTTCATTATCGGTAGCGGCGATGGCCAGCCAGCAGTTGTCCAGCAGCGAGGGGATAAACTCCCCCTGCACCAGGGTCAGCATCTGTGAATCGGCCCACACCTGAAACTGAGGGGTAAAGTCGAGCGCATTGACCGTGACGTTTGCGCCAGCATCCAGCAGCAGACGGGCCTTGCGTTCGGCGACATCCCCGCCGCCAACCAGTAAACAATCTCGCTGGCGTAACTGGCAGAATATGGGTAAGTGATCCACAGAATAACCTCATAAAAATAAGGGATAGAAAGTGAGTGGTCGTAGAATAGCAGCAAAGGTAATACAAAACATGCGACATATCCCGCACTCATGCGCTGTCGGTCAGAAGTGTTACTTATATCTCCCCCCGTGACCGGGGGGAGGAAGCGGGACTCACGCTTTAAGCTGAACGTGGCCGTCTTTTACCCGGGCGTCGAAACGGGCGATAGAGTGGCTGGCATCTTCCATACACAGGCCGTCGCTCAGGCGGAAGCGCTGTTTTTTCAGCGGGCTGGCAACCCACAGGGCGCCGTCATGCTCGGCGATAATTCCGCGAGACAGTACGCTGGCGTTAAAGAACGGATCAATGTTGCTGATGGCGAACACCCTGTCGTCATGATAGGGACGGAAGATCGCCACCTGCTGCTGACCGAGCAGGGCGCAGACGCCGGTGGCGGGCAGGATGTCGTCAATTTTGCAGATGTTTACCCACTGGCTCATGCTTTTTCCTCCACCAGAGTAACCGGGATACGCTCATACGGCGTGGCCGGGCGATGCTGGTCACGTTCCGGCACCACCTGAACGTTCGGGTCGCGCTGGTCGCTGTTGATAAAGTGTTTGAAGCGAGTCTGCGCCGCCGGGTTATTGACGGTCTCGGTCCACTCGCAGGCGAAGGCGGCGCGCAGGCGAGCCAGCTCCTCTTCCAGATGGTCGTTCAGACCGAGCTTGTCATCGATGATCACGCTGCGCAGATAGTCGATCCCGCCTTCCATGTTGTCCAGCCACGGCGCGGTGCGGGTCAGCTTATCGGCGGTGCGGATGTAGAACATCATAAAGCGGTCGAGATACGTAATCAGCGTCTCGCGATCGAGGTCCGCGGCCAGCAGATCGGCGTGGCGCGGCTTCATCCCCCCGTTACCGCATACGTACAGGTTCCAGCCTTTCTCGGTGGCGATGATCCCGACGTCTTTGCCCTGGGCTTCCGCGCATTCGCGGGTACAGCCGGAGACGCCGAACTTCATTTTGTGCGGGGTGCGGATGCCTTTGTAGCGGTTTTCCAGTTCGACGCCGAAGCCGACGCTGTCGCCGACCCCGTAGCGGCACCAGGTGCTGCCGACGCAGGTTTTCGCCATCCGCAGCGCTTTGGCGTAGGCGTGGCCGGTTTCGAAGCCCGCTTCAATCAGTTGCCGCCAGATCTCCGGCAGGTCGTCTTTCTGCGCGCCAAACAGGCCGATGCGCTGGGAGCCGGTGATTTTGGTGTACAGATTGAATTCACGAGCGATACGGCCCACGGCGACCAGCCCTTCCGGGGTGATTTCGCCGCCCGCGGAGCGCGGAATGACCGAGTAGGTGCCATCTTTCTGGATGTTGGCGAGGAAGTTGTCGTTGGTGTCCTGCAGCGGCGTGTGCTGAGGCTTGAGGATGTACTCATTCCAGCAGGAGGCCAGCAGGGAGCCGACGGTTGGTTTACAAACTTCACAGCCGTAGCCCTGGCCGTGTTTGGCCAGCAGTTCGTCGAAGGTTTTGATGCCTTCCACGCGGATCAGGTGGAACAGCTCCTGGCGGGAGTAAGCGAAGTGTTCGCACAGGTTGTTGTTGACCTCGATGCCCTGTTTCGCCAGCTCGGCGTTGAGCACCTGGGTGACCAGCGGGATACAGCCGCCGCAGCCGGTACCGGCCTTGGTTTCCGCTTTCAGCGCCGCGACGGTATGGCAGCCTTTGTTAATGGCGGCGATCAGGTCGCCTTTGCTGACGTCAAAGCAGGAGCAGATTTGCGCGCTGTCCGGCAGTTTATCGACGCCGATCGACGGTTTGCCGCTGCCGGCGTGGGCCGGGAGGATCAGCGAATCCGGATTCTCCGGCAGCTCAATGGCGTTGAGCACCAGCTGCAGCAGGTTACCGTAGTCGCTGGTGTCGCCGACCAGCACCGCGCCGAGCAGGGTTTTGTTGTCGGCGCTGACGATCAGACGCTTATAGACTTCTTTGCTTTCGTCAAGATAGACGTAGCTGCGGGCGCCCGGCGTGCGGCCGTGGGCATCGCCGATGCCGCCCACGTCCACGCCCAGCAGCTTCAGCTTGGCGCTGAGGTCGGCGCCGGTGAAGCTGTTTTCACTGCCGAGGAGGTGATCGACGGCCACCTGGGCCATTTTATAACCCGGCGCGACGAGGCCATACACGCGGTTGTTCCAGCTGGCGCATTCGCCGATGGCATAGATATCCGGGTCGGAGGTCTGGCAGCTATCGTTGACCATGATGCCGCCGCGCTGGGCAACCGCCAGCCCGCACTGGGTGGCCAGTTTATCGCGCGGGCGGATCCCGGTAGAGAAGACGATGAAATCGACCTGCAGCTCGCTACCGTCGGCGAAGCGCATGGTTTTGCGCGCCTCGATGCCCTGCTGAACGATCTCTTTGGTGTTTTTACTGGTGTGAACTTTCACGCCCATGCTTTCAATTTTGCGCCGCAGCTGCTCGCCGCCCATCTGGTCGAGCTGCTCGGCCATCAGCATCGGCGCGAACTCGATAACATGGGTTTCCACGCCGAGGTTTTTCAGCGCGCCTGCGGCTTCGAGGCCGAGCAGACCGCCGCCGACCACCGCGCCGCGTTTACTGCGACGGGCGCAGGATTCAATGGCGTTGAGATCTTCAATGGTGCGATAGACGAAGCAATCCTGGGTTTCCGCGCCTTTAATCGGCGGGATCCAGGGGTATGAGCCGGTCGCCATGATCAGCTTGTCGTAGAACACCGTGCGCCCGGCGCTGGAGTGGATCACCTTCTCCTGGCGGTTGATGGTGATGGCCCTTTCGCCGACCAGCACCTTGACGCCGTGTTTCTCATAGAAACCTTCTCGGACCAGCGACAGCTCTTCTGCGGTATGGTGGGAGAAATAAGACGACAGGTGGACACGGTCGTAGGCGATACGCGGCTCTTCACAGAACACGGTAATGTCGAATTGTCCGGCAGGCGCCTTATCAAGAAGCTCTTCGATAAAGCGATGGCCAACCATGCCGTTACCGATAATAGCGATTCTGACTTTGCTCATTTTTGCCTCGATTTCTTTTCTATTACCGCCTACCTTAACGATTCAGCCATCAGGCTTATTGATGCAAATCAATGACAACTTCACCTACCACTTAATGGGTATATAATTGATTTGTCTGTATTTTTCTAAGTTGTGGAAAACGCTGGCTTTTCCTTTTTGCTGATTTTGTGTACAAGAATTGGGTGGGTCGCGATTGGGGTTGAGTAGAAAACAAGCCGTATTGAATGGAGAGGTTGATATGACAGCAGCGCCGCTTTGGTTGATTCAGAACGTACGCCTGGCAGACCGCGACGGCCTGTGGCAGATAGCGATAGATAAGGGGCGCTTTGGCGAGATCACGCCGATGGGGGAGGCGCGGGACGAAAGCTACGAAGTGTTGAACGCTCGCGGCGGGCTGGCGATCCCGCCTTTTATTGAGCCGCATATCCATCTGGATACCACCCAGACGGCCGGCGAGCCAAACTGGAACCAGTCCGGCACTCTGTTTGAGGGGATTGAGCGCTGGGCGGAGCGGAAAGCGCTGCTCAGCCATGAAGACGTTAAAGCCCGGGCGTGGAAAACCCTCAAGTGGCAGATCGCCAATGGCGTGCAGTTTGTCCGTACCCATGTCGATGTCTCCGATCCGACGTTGACGGCGCTGAAGGCGATGCTGGAGGTCAAACAGGAGGTGGCGCCATGGGTCGAGCTGCAGATTGTCGCTTTTCCGCAAGAGGGGATCCTCTCTTACCCCAACGGCGAGGCGCTGCTGGAAGAGGCCCTGAAGCTGGGGGCGGATGTCGTCGGGGCGATCCCGCACTTTGAGTTCACCCGTGAATATGGGGTGGAATCGCTGCATATCGCTTTCCGGCTGGCGCGGAAATATGACCGCCCGCTGGATATTCACTGCGATGAAATTGACGACGAACAGTCGCGCTTTGTGGAAACCGTTGCCGCGCTGGCGTTAAAAGCGGGAATAGGGCCGCGGGTGACGGCCAGCCATACCACCGCCATGCACTCCTATAATGGCGCTTATACCTCGCGCTTGTTCCGCCTGCTTAAGCTCTCCGGCATCAATTTTGTCGCCAATCCGCTGGTCAATATTCATCTGCAGGGCCGGTTTGACGACTACCCGAAGCGACGAGGCATTACCCGGGTGAAGGAGCTGATGGCGGCGGGGATCAACGTTTGCTTTGGTCATGATGATGTCTTTGACCCGTGGTACCCGCTGGGGACCGGTAATATGCTGCAGGTCCTGCATATGGGGCTCCACGTTTGCCAGCTGATGGGCTACCAGCAAATTAACGACGGCCTGCAGCTTGTCACCGACAACAGCGCCCGCACGTTTGGCCTGACGGATTACGGCATCGTCAGCGGCAATCCGGCTAACCTAATCATTCTGCCGGCGGAGAATGGCTTTGAGGCGGTACGCTGCCAGGTGCCGGTGCGCTGGTCAATTCGCGAGGGAAGGGTGATTGCGACCACCCAACTGGCGCAAACCTGGATCCAGACCGACCGCGGTGGCGAGGAGCTTTCTTTTATGAGAAACAGCCCCCTTGCGGACGCAAAGGGGCCGAAGGCTTAGTGAGAGGCCGCCTGAGCGTTGTTCTGGCGGTGACGGGAGACGAAGCCGAGGATAAAGCACATCACGAACACCACGGCGTAGAGGCCGTTAGCGGTGTGCAGCGCGGCCAGCGGACCGCTGGCCGCCACAATCGGGCCGGTGACCACGAAAGTCAGCATGGTGCCGATGGTGCCGCAGGTGAGGATAAAGTTCACCAGCTTTGGTGAAGCGACTTTAGTTTGCTGCGAACCGAGCGTAATGATCGAGGTGTAGATGGCGCTGGAGAAGAAGCCCAGGGTCAGAATAAACCACGGCATATGCTCCGGCGAACCATTGATAAACAGGTACATCAGCACCGTCGCGAGGCCGGCGAGGACGGTTAAGATGCGCTGCAGGTCGAAGAAGCGCAGGATAAAGCTGAATGACCACATGCCGATCATGTAGGACATCCAGAAATCGCTCACCAGCTTACCGGCATCGCCGAGGCTCATGCCAAGGCTCTTGGCATATTCCGGTACCCAGGAGATAAAGCCCAGCTGACCGAGAATATAGCACAGCGCCGCGACGGAGAGGAACAGCACGCCGATGCCCCACTTCTCTTTCACCACCGGCTGGCTGTTTTCGCTCTGCGCTTTTTTGCCGAGTACCGGGAAGTCACAGCCGAATGTCAGGACGAAAATAGCGACATACACCAGACCGATACAGGCGTAGACCCAGTACCACTCGATGCTGCGCGCCAGCAGGACTGCGGCGACCATCGGGAAAATCATTCCCGCCATGCTAAAGAAGGAGTCGGTAAACAGCAGACGCGCCCCGCGCTGACGGCCTTCATACATATGGGTGATCAGGAAGGTCCCGATCGACATGGTGATCCCGCTCACCAGGCCGAGAACGAACATTGATGCGGAGAACAGCGCCAGGCTGTGGCTGAGCATCAGGCCGGCCACCGCCAGCACCATCAAAATAAAGCCAAAACGCAGCTGAGTTTTCAGCGGCACGATCTCCATCAGCCAGGCATTGAGGAAGATGGAGATCAGAATACCGGCGTTCAGAAAGGTAAAGGTGTTGCTCATACTGGAAACGGGCAGATGGAAATAATCCGCAATGTTACCCATCACCATCCCGGTGACGATCACCAACGCGCCGGTCAGGGCGTAGGAGAAGAAGCTGATCCATGTGAGCTTAATACGGTTGCTGTTAGTCATGACTGGCCTGTGAATAGAAAGGTAAAGCGCGTTGACGCCGCGCCGGGCGGACAGATTTTAGTCGTTCAGGTGATGTAATTAAATGTTTATTGTGAAATACGTTATCTTTTGCATGTTTTAATGTGACTTGAATCACGTTTTTTCGACGCCAGAGAGAACGTTTGCGCGGTTACAATTATTACAGCTAAGTAAAATTTGGTAAAAGGCTGGCCCAGGATGCAAAGGCTCTTTAGAATCAAGGCACTCGCTTTTATTCTGCTCCGTTAAGGATTTTCCATGCTCAAATCAACACTGGCGGCGATGGCTGCCGTTTTCGCCATTTCAGCGTTCTCCCCGGCCATGGCGGCAAAGGGCGATCCGCATGTGCTGCTGACCACCTCGGCAGGTAACATTGAGCTTGAGTTAAACAGCCAGAAAGCCCCGATTTCCGTGGATAACTTCCTGAAGTACGTTAACAGCGGCTTCTACAACAACACTACCTTCCATCGCGTGATCCCGGGATTCATGGTGCAGGGCGGCGGCTTCAACGAGCAGATGCAGCAGAAACAGCCTAACCCGCCGATCAAAAATGAAGCAGACAACGGCCTGCGCAACACCCGCGGCACCATCGCCATGGCGCGTACCGCCGATCAGGATAGCGCCACCAGCCAGTTCTTCATCAACGTGGCGGATAACGCCTTCCTCGACCATGGCCAGCGCGACTTTGGCTATGCGGTGTTTGGCAAGGTAGTGAAAGGCATGGACGTTGCGGATAAGATCTCCCAGGTTCAGACCCATAACGTCGGCCCATACCAGAATGTGCCGACTAAACCGGTTGTTATCCTCTCTGCGAAAGTGCTGCCCTAATCTTCCCACGGCGCGGTAGTCTATCGCCGCGCCGGTTGCCTCCCGGCATAACCTGTAATTGCTGCTTATACTTGTGGCACACAGGGGACGATAAGGGGGCGACGATGCGTCCACTCACCGATAAGCAAAAATCCCGACTCTGGGAACAGACACGTAATAGCAATTTTCAGGCCAGCCGTCGCCTCGAAGGCGTATCGGTGCCACTGGTTACGCTGACTGCCGAGGAGGCGCAGGCGCGCCTCGCGACGCTGCGGAGGGAGTATGAGCGATAAATTTGGCGATGAACGCGATCCTTACCTCTATCCGGCCCTGAACGTCCTGCGCAACCGCCTCGGCATCCGCCAGGCCAACACTCTGCAGCAGGCTGCCCTGGAGATGACATCGCTGCGGGCGGCTACCCTGCCGCTGGGTCCGCGGGTGCGCGGCTTACCCTATCTGTGCGCTATTCATCATCAGCTGTATCAGGATCTGTTTGACTGGGCGGGTAGGCTGCGTGAAGTGAACCTCTACCTGGGCGATACGCCGTTCTGTCACTTTGCCCGCATCGAAGAGGAAGGGAACGCCCTGATGCAGGCCCTGGAGCAGGAGGATTATCTCTGCGGCCTGCCGCGGGATACCTTTATCGAACGCTTGAGCTGGTTCTATGGTGAAATTAATGTGCTGCACCCTTTTCGTCTCGGCAATGGCCTGACCCAGCGCATTTTCTTTGAACAGCTGGCGATACATGCCGGCTACCTTCTTGACTGGCGTGACGTCGATCCTGCCGCCTGGAGCACCGCCTGCCAGCAGGGCGCGATGGGCGATCCGGACCCGCTGGCGGCGATCTTTCGCAAAGTGGTAAGCGAAGCGCGGGAATCTGAGTAGAATAGCCCGGTTTGATTGTTCCGGAGCCGCTATGATCCTGCTTATCGATAACTATGACTCTTTCACCTGGAATCTGTATCAGTACTTTTGCGAACTGGGGGCGGAAGTGCTGGTCAGGCGCAACGATGCGTTGACGCTGGAGGAGATAGCGTCGCTGGCGCCGGAGAAGATGGTGATTTCGCCCGGTCCCTGTACGCCGGATGAAGCGGGGATTTCCCTCTCAGTAATCCGTCACTATGCAGGAAAAACGCCGCTGCTGGGCGTCTGCCTCGGGCATCAGGCGATAGCCCAGGCGTTTGGCGCGACCATTGTGCGGGCGGCGCAGGTGATGCATGGAAAAACTTCGCTTATCGAGCATAACGGCGAAGGGGTGTTTCAGGAGCTGAATAATCCTCTGACGGTGACCCGCTATCATTCGCTGGTGATTGACCCGCCGACGCTGCCGCCTGAGTTTATCGTCACCGCCCGCAGCGCCAGCGGTGAGATCATGGGGATTCGTCATCGCGACTGGGATCTCGAGGGCGTGCAGTTCCATCCGGAAAGCATCCTTAGCGAACAGGGCCATCAATTGCTGGCGAACTTTATTAAGCGGTGATTTCGGTTGCCATTGACTGACTTTTTATGCATATTTTGTGATTATATTATCATAATCATATCTGCATAACGAAGAGGGATGGGCAAGACATGGCAACTGAACAACCGGCAATCACCCGCGCCACATTCGATGAAGTTATTTTGCCAATTTATGCACCGGCAGAATTCATCCCGGTAAAGGGGAAAGGCAGCCGCGTCTGGGATCAGCAGGGCAAAGAGTATATTGATTTCGCCGGCGGTATCGCGGTGACGGCGCTGGGCCATTGCCACCCGGCGCTGGTGGCGGCGCTTCACGAGCAGGGCGAAACGCTGTGGCATACCAGCAACGTCTTTACCAATGAGCCAGCGCTGCGCCTGGGACGTAAGCTTGTCGATGCCACCTTCGCCGAGCGAGTGGTGTTTATGAACTCCGGTACCGAAGCCAATGAAACAGCCTTTAAGCTGGCGCGTCACTATGCGGTGACCCGCCATAGCCCATATAAAACCAAAATCATCGCCTTCCATAATGCCTTTCATGGCCGCTCTCTGTTTACCGTCTCGGTCGGCGGGCAGCCGAAGTACTCCGATGGTTTCGGCCCTAAACCGGCGGATATTGTCCATGTTCCCTTCAACGACCTGCAGGCGGTAAAAGCGGTGATGGATGACCACACCTGCGCGGTGGTGGTGGAGCCGATTCAGGGCGAAGGCGGCGTGACGGCAGCGACGCCGGCGTTCCTGCAGGGACTGCGCGAACTGTGCGATCAGCACCAGGCGCTGTTAGTCTTTGATGAAGTGCAGTGCGGAATGGGGCGTACCGGATCGCTGTTCGCCTACATGCACTATGGCGTAACCCCGGATATTCTCACCAGTGCCAAAGCGCTGGGCGGCGGTTTCCCGGTCAGCGCCATGTTGACCACCCACGAGATCGCCAGCGCCTTCCATGCCGGTTCCCATGGGTCAACCTACGGCGGCAACCCGCTGGCCTGCGCGGTCGCCAACGCCGCTTTCGATCTGATCAATACTCCGGCGGTGCTGGATGGCGTGAACGCGAAACGCGAACTGTTCGTCAAACACCTGCAGCAGCTGGATGCCGAGTTTGATCTGTTCAGTGATATTCGCGGGATGGGCCTGCTGATTGGCGCCGAACTTAAGCCGCAGCACAAGGGCCGCGCGCGCGATTTCCTCTATGCCGCTGCGGAAACCGGCGTCATGGTGCTTAACGCCGGGCCGGATGTGATGCGTTTTGTTCCCTCGCTGATCATCGAAGAGCAGGATATCGCCGAGGGGATGGCGCGCTTTGCCCAGGCCGTGGCAAAGGTGATTAACGGCTGATCTTCCGTAGCCAGATGCCATGATGCGGCCGCTGACGCCATGCTACGGACGAGATAGTGTGCATGGTGTTCAGATGGCCCAGAATGCGTTGCAGATGCTGCTCCAGGGTGCTCAACGGACCGATCGGCACCTCGCTTTCCGGTGACTCCATAATATTGACATCCCCTGTGCTGCCGGGGCCATCGCTGTCCAGCCGCTGCTGACAGCGCTGCAGGGCAATCTCACAGGATTCGAGATAGCGCTGGGCAAGATCCGGGGTGAGCATCGTATGCTCCCGGGCCAGGGTGGTCATGGCGTTGATATGTTCGACGATAAACTGGCTGTGCGTCACCCATAGCTTCATATCTTCCAGGTAGTGGGTATTGAACCCCGGCTCCTGCATCGCCTGATTCAGGGAGTTGTAGAGCGCGTTGTGCGCCTGATTAACGCGCATACGTTGATAGGCCAGCGCGGGCGCTTTGGGATCGGGGCTGAGGATCAGGCGAATCGCCTGCTGGTCGGCCTCCAGCGCATCGTGGGCGTTTTTTTTCAGCAGGCCGCTCTGCCACTGCGGCCACAGCCAGACCATCCCGCCGAAGGCGATCAGGCAGCCGATCAGCGTGTCGATCAGCCGGGCGATAATAAACTGTTCGCCGTTGAGCGTCAGCAGCTGCAGGGTATATACCGCCGTCACCGTAAAGCCCACCATCGCCCAGCCATAGTGTTTGCGGATAATCAGATAGCTGAGCAGTGTGATCAGCAGCATCCCGCTCAGGGTGTAGCTCTCCGGAACGTGAAAGTGCAAGGTCAGCCCGGCTATGATCAGGCCGGCGAGCGTCCCCGCCGCCCGGTGGACAATACGAACCCGCGTGGCGCCATAGCCATTCTGGGTAACAAAGAGCACCGTCATCAGGATCCAGTAGGGCTTCGGCAAATGCAGGGCGTTGCCCATCAGGCTGGCGATGCTCAGCATCACGCTGATGCGGGCGGCATTGCGCAGCGCGGGCGATTTCAGCGACAGATAGTTTTTTAGCGCGGGAAACAGCGGTAAACGACGCTCTTTGTCAGCCATCAGATCCCGGGCATACAGCGGGCGCTGGGTATGCAGCACCCGGGCGATGCGGCTGAAGTGCCAGGCGCAGAAGTGGCCGACCGGGTTGTCCGGATGCTGGCGGGCGATCTTTTCCAGGGCGCCGATCTGTTTATCCATCTGGAAGCGCTGCGGAAAGCGATGATAGAGCATGTCATCCGCCAGCACCCGCAGACGGGCGGCGACGGTCTGCGCGTTCCAGCGGATCACCGCTTCGGCATGGCTGCGTTCTACCAGTTTTTGCACCTCTTCCGGCTGATGCAGGCTGACCGAAATATGCTCCTGTAGATCCAGCCCCATCTGGAACGCCCGCAGAAGACGTTTGTGGTCGTTACGTTGGTTGGCGGCCAGCATATGCATCTGCTGATAGCACTGGGTGATTAAATCGACCACCTTCTGCTGGCGGATGAGCAGCGGCGGCAGGGCGGTCGAGGGATCGGTATGCTGGGTCAACAGGCTATATTTGGCTTCGCAATAATTGGCCAGTTCCCGGTAGAGCAGACTGAGCGACTCCCGCAGCGGCTGTTCACGCCACAGCCAGAACCAGAACCAGTTAAACACGCCGTACCATAGCGTGCCGAAGGCGTAGATCAGCAGCGGCTCCCAGATGGGCATATTGCCCGCCAGGCTGAGGGTAAAAATGGCGGCGATCAGCGACGCGGGCAGCAGGCGCGCGTGCAGCGAACTGATCTCCGCGGTGACGCCGAGCAATAGCGCCAGGCCGCTGAGAATAAGCGGCAGGGGAATCGCCTGGGCGAGCAGCAGCTGCACCACCAGGCTGCATCCGGCAAACAAACAGCCGCCGATAATCAGACGTTTAAAAAAGCGCTTATGCGGGGTGTCGAGGCCGGCGATGTTGCAGCAGGCGGGGACTAAGGAGAACAGGAGGCCCTGCTGGAGATGGCCGAGCAGAAGACCGATGGCCACAGGCAGACACAGCACCAGCGTTTGCCGCAGTGCATAGTTAACTTCCGGGTGGTAAATCAGCCTGCGCCACATGAGGGAAAAACAAAAACGGCGTACTGCAGGAGCAATACGCCGCTTAGCAACTTAACGGGTACCGTAGACGACGATAGTTTTACCGTGGGCGGAAATCAGGTTCTGATCTTCCAGCATTTTCAAAATACGGCCAACGGTTTCACGAGAGCAGCCGACGATCTGACCAATTTCCTGACGGGTAATTTTAATTTGCATACCGTCCGGGTGGGTCATGGCATCGGGTTGCTTCGCCAGGTTCAGCAGCGTCTGGGCGATACGGCCCGTCACGTCGAGGAAGGCGAGGTTGCCCACTTTCTCAGACGTCACCTGCAGACGGCGAGCCATTTGCGAAGAGAGACGCATCAGAATGTCCGGGTTCACCTGGATCAGCTGACGGAATTTCTTATAAGAGATTTCGGCCACTTCACATGCGGTTTTCGCCCGTACCCAGGCGCTACGCTCCTGACCCTCTTCAAACAGGCCTAATTCACCGATGAAATCGCCCTGGTTGAGGTAGGAGAGGATCATCTCTTTACCTTCTTCATCCTTGATGAGTACAGCCACGGAGCCTTTAACGATGTAGTACAGCGTTTCTGCTTTCTCACCCTGGTGGATCAGCGTGCTCTTTGATGGGTACTTATGAATGTGGCAATGAGACAAGAACCATTCAAGGGTAGGGTCTGTTTGCGGTTTGCCAAGCACCATGCGCGGTTATCCTCTGTTATAAGCTATCTCCGGGCGCCGACACTACACGGCGTCCGGGCATGCAATCGTATTGTTTCCCTATACCTGGGAAGCTGGCTGATGATTTTTCGACAGCCCGTAATGTGAACTCCTCTGCATACATGCAGTACATCAATGTATTACTGTAGCATCCAGACTGTTTTAGCATAGCTTTCGCCGCATGTCTCCTGGTGTCTCGCTTCAGCATGACGCAGGTCGCCTTCCGTTGCGAGAATTGTTATGTGCGCGTAATCTGACAAGAATATTGCGATACTGGAGTTAAATTTTATGCAAGCGCGTGTGAAATGGGTTGAAGGGTTAACCTTTATCGGGGAGTCCGCGTCAGGACACCAGATTCTGATGGATGGCAACTCCGGGGATAAGGCGCCCAGCCCGATGGAGATGGTGCTGATGGCGGCGGGCGGTTGCAGTGCGATCGATGTGGTCTCCATTTTGCAAAAAGGTCGCCATGAGGTGACTAACTGCGAAGTGAAGCTGACCTCTGAACGTCGGGAAGAGGCGCCGCGCCTGTTCACGCATATTAATCTGCACTTTATCGTCACCGGTAAGGCGCTGAAAGATGCCGCGGTCTCCCGTGCGGTGGATCTGTCGGCAGAGAAATACTGCTCGGTGGCGCTGATGCTGGAAAAAGCGGTGAAGATCACCCATTCCTATGAAGTGATCGAGGCGTAGTCTTCGCCTGCTGTTGTGAATTTTCTTAACCCCGGCCTGGCCGGGGTTTCTTCTGTTAGCCGATCTTGCGGCCTTCCATCAGGCGTTCGACCAGCGGCGCCATAATAAGCTCCATCGCCAGCCCCATTTTACCGCCCGGCACCACCAGAGTGTTCATGTGCGAGATAAACGAGCCCTGTAGCATCGCCAGCAGCCAGGGGAAGTCGATGTTCTGCAGATTGCGGAAATGGATCACCACAAAGCTCTCGTCCAGAGAGGGGATCGCTTTCGCGGCAAACGGGTTGGAGGTGTCCACCGTCGGCACGCGCTGAAAGTTGATGTGGGTGCGGGAAAACTGCGGGGTGATGAAGTTGATGTAATCTTCCATCGATCGGACGACGGAGTCCATCACCGCCTCCCGGGAGTGGCCGCGCTCGCTGGTGTCGCGAATGAGTTTCTGTATCCACTCGAGATTAACGATAGGCACGACCCCGACCAGCAGGTCGACATGGCTGGCGACATCATGCTGCGGCGTGACAACCCCGCCGTGCAGCCCCTCATAGAACAGCACGTCCGTCGGCTCCGGCAGCGGCTGCCACGGGGTGAAGGTTCCCGGCACCTGATTCCACGGCACGGCTTCGTCATAGGTGTGGAGGTATTTACGCGACTGACCTTTGCCATGGCGGCCATAGTCGACAAAGGTCTGTTCCAGCAGACCGAAGTCGTTCGCCTCCGGGCCAAAGTAGCTGATATGTTTGCCCTGATCCCGCGCTTTGCGGATCGCCATGTCCATTTCCGGGCGGGTGTAGCGATGAAAGCTGTCGCCTTCCACCTCCGCAGCGTGCAGATTTAGCTGCGCGAAGATTTTGCGAAAGGCGAGGCTGGTGGTGGTAGTGCCCGCGCCGCTGGAGCCTGTGACGGCGATCACCGGATGTTTGGCAGACATAACAACTCCCTGGTTAAACGATGTAGTGGCGTCGCCTTAGCCGTTAAACAGGGCGCGCGGCATAATATTGACCGTCTCATGCAGTTCCGACCACACGAGGACTGCCTCTCCGCGTTTCAGCTGCTGTTTTACATCGGCGACTTTATCGGCAAGTGAACGTTCATGTTCACCATAATCGGTGCCTTCACGTAACACAAAGCTTTCAATCAGGTTATCCAGCGTTTCGGGATCCAGATCCTGCCAGGGAATAATCATACGGGAACCTCCAGCCAGCGGTTTAACCAGTCGGGAATGCGTCTTTCCAGCCACATCTCCGGTTTACGCAGGGTGCCGCCGACGAAGCCAACGTGGCCGCCTTGTTCAGTCAATTGATACTCGACGTTCGCCGGCAGTTGTTCCTGCGGGGGAATGGAATGGTGGTCCATAAACGGATCGTCTTTCGCGTGAATGATGAGCGTCGGCTTAGTGATATCGCTGAGCCGCGGCATGGCGCTGCATTGCCGGTAGTAATCCAGCGCATCGGCAAAGCCATGGATTTTGGCGGTGATCATATCGTCAAATTCCCGGATGCGGCGCATCCCTTTGAGCTGACGTAAATCGACGGGCAGCGAGCCAGGATACGCTTTCAGCTTGCGTGAGGCGTTGGCTTTTAACAGATTGAGCAGGTAGCGCTGATAAACCCGCGAGAAGCCCTTATCCATATGATAGCTGCAGGCTTCCAGCATGAAAGGCGCGGAGACGATCACCGCCGCATCCAGCGGGCAGCGGTCGCCTTCTTCTGCCAGCAGGCAGCCCAGCATATTGCCGCCCAGCGAATAGCCGACGGCGGCGGTCGGCGCGGGGCCAAACTCGCGCTGCAGCCAGTGCAGAAACCAGGTGCCATCTTCCGTTTCGCCGGAGTGATAGATGCGGTGATTGCGGTTAGGTTCGCCGCTGCAGCCGCGAAAATGCATGACTACGCCAAGCCAGCCGCGCTGCATCGCCGCGTGGATCAGTCCATGGGCATACGGGCTGTGCAGACTCCCTTCCAGACCATGAAAGACGACGAGGCGCGGCTTGTGGCACGCCTGGTGCGGGTCTTCGCTCCAGGCGAGATCAACAAAATCGCCGTCTGGCAGCTCAAGGCGCTGCCAGTGCGGGGTAAAGCGCAATTTACGGCGGATCAGCCGCGGCAGCATGGTTTGCAGATGACGATTGCCCACGCCGCGCATGGGATGGAACTCACGCGAATCGTTTTCGGGGGGCGTCATGTCTGTGGGGATGATTTCAACCATAGCACCAGAATAATTAATAAACGTGATGATGACTATACCGCGCAGGGCGCGCAGGAGTTAGCCAATATGTGGTCTTGTGGCCAGTGAGGCCAGGTTACACCACAACAAACCATTGATGTCACTGATGGCCAGACCGCGAGGGCGGGCAGAAATACACTCTGCCCGCGCCATAGTAGGCGCAGGCAGAATGATGACGCGGCGATTAGCCTTCCTGAAGCATGCGCTCCAGCTGCTCCTGTGCCTCCAGCCAGGCCATTTCGCACTCCTCCAGCCCGGATTTCGCGCTGGCCTGCTGCTGCAGGCATTCAGTCAGTTCTGCTTTACGCGAGGCGTCGTAGAGTTCGCTGTCGCCAAGTTTCTCTTCTGCACTGGCCAGCTGCGCGTTGAGCTTATCCATCTCTTTTTCCAGACGGGCGATCTCTTTGCGCAGCGGTTGGGTCTGGCTGCGTAGCTCCGCTTCCCGACGCTTCTGGTCTTTGCGCGCTTGCGCGCTGTTGCCGCTCTCTTTTGGCGCGTCGCCGCTCTGGGACTCCTGTTTTTGCGAGTCGCTGAGCCACTGCTGATAATCTTCCAGATCGCCGTCGAACGGTTCGACTTTGCCATCGTGGACAAGGTACAGATCGTCGGTGGTGGAGCGGATCAGGTGGCGATCGTGCGATACGACCACCAGCGCCCCTTCAAAGTCGATCAGCGCTTCGGTTAAAGCCTGACGCATATCGAGGTCGAGATGGTTGGTCGGTTCGTCGAGCAGCAGCAGGTTAGGGCGCTGCCAGACGATCAGGGCCAGCACCAGACGCGCCTTTTCTCCACCGGAGAAGCGGCGGGTCTCTTCGCTGACCTTATCGCCCTGGAAACCAAAGCCGCCCAGATAATCGCGCAGCTTCTGCTCCAGCTCCTGCGGCGCCAGGCGCGCCAGGTGCTGCAGCGGCGACTCATCGGCGCGCAGAAACTCCAGCTGATGCTGGGCGAAGTAGCCGAGCTTGATGCCTTTGGCGAGGCCGATCTCCCCGCTTACGGGCTGGAGTTCGCCAGCCAGGAGCTTAATCAGCGTCGATTTCCCGGCGCCGTTGCGGCCCAGCAGGCCGATACGCGACCCCGGCACCAGATTGAGCTTGATGGAGTCGAGGATAATACGCTCGCCATAGCCGGCGCTGACTTTCTCCATCTTCAGCAGCGGGTTAGGCAGGCTCTCCGGCTGGCGGAAGCTGAAGTGGAACGGGTTATCCACGTGCGCCGGGGCGATGAGCTCCATCCGCTCCAGCATTTTAATACGGCTCTGCGCCTGCTTGGCTTTGGTGGCTTTGGCGCGGAAGCGATCGATATAGCTTTGCAGATGCGCGACACGCTGCTGCTGGCTTTCGTACATCGCCTGCTGCTGAGCGAGCCGGGTGGCGCGCTGCACTTCAAACGAACTGTAGTTGCCGGTGTACTCAAACATCGTCTGCTGTTCGATGTGGATAATTTTGTCGACGATAGGATCGAGGAAATCGCGATCGTGGGAGATCAGGATCAGCGTCCCCGTGTAGCCCTTCAGCCACTTCTCCAGCCAGATCACCGCATCAAGGTCGAGGTGGTTAGTCGGTTCATCGAGCAGCAGCAGATCGGAGCGGCAGATCAGCGCCTGCGCGAGGTTAAGGCGCATACGCCAGCCGCCGGAAAAATCGCTGACCGGCCGCTCAAGCTGTTCATTGCTAAAACCCAGGCCGTGCAGCAGGCTGGCGGCGCGGGAGCGGATGGTCCAGGCGTCGATGGCGTCCAGCTTGCCGTGGACGGTGGCGATGGCATGGCCGTCGTTGCGCTCGTTAGCCTGCTGGAGCGCGGCTTCCAGCTGGCGATATTCACGATCGCCGTCAATGACATAATCGATTGCCGGCTGCGGCAGGGCCGGGGTTTCCTGATTCACCCAGGCCAGCTGCCAGTTGCCGGGAAAGGTCCTACTGCCGCCGTCAGCGCTTATCTCGTTTTTCAAAAGCGATAGCAGCGTCGATTTCCCGCAGCCGTTTTTCCCCACCAGACCGACCTTCTGGCCAGGGTTGATGGTAGCGGTGGCGTTGTCCAGCAGGACGCGTACGCCGCGACGAATTTGTAACGAGGAGAAAACAATCATAAGGCGCCGTATGTTCAGACTATGTTAATTTGTCATTATGATAATGTAGTTTGGAAGCGAATCGCTTCACCGGGCCGCCATGGTAGCCCAAAACGAAGACGATACACAAAGTCATTCTGGCTGTGTCAAAAAGCCGGGGCTGTGCAGGCCGCCAGAAGACCTACGGGAGGGGAATGATGTCTCAGACAGCGAAAGTGTTGCTGCTGTATGCCCACCCAGAATCTCAGGATTCCGTGGCCAACCGGGTTTTATTACAACCCGCCTTACAGTTGCCGAACGTCACCGTGCACGATCTCTACGCGCACTATCCGGATTTTTTTATCGATATTGCTCACGAACAGGACCTGCTGCGCCAGCATGAGGTGATTGTTTTCCAGCATCCTTTATATACCTGGAGCTGTCCTGCGCTGCTCAAAGAGTGGCTGGATCGTGTCTTAAGCCGCGGCTTCGCCAGCGGCGCCGGAGGGAACGAACTGGCGGGAAAGTACTGGCGCAGCGTGATCACCACCGGCGAACCAGAGAGCGCTTACCGTCGCGATGCAAATCGCTATCCGATGAACGATATTCTGCGTCCTTTTGAACTGACCGCCGGTATGTGCCGTATGCACTGGATGAGCCCCATTATCGTCTACTGGGCCCGGCGGCAGCAGCCAGAGGAGCTGCGCAGCCGCGCCCTGGCCTATCGGGACTGGCTGGCCAACCCCCTTGCCGCCGGAGGTGTCCATGGCGGGATTTGATCTGCTGCTGGCGGGGGTGCTGTTTTTGTTCGCGGCCGTCATTGCCGTCCCTCTGGCTTCAAGACTGGGGATTGGCGCGGTGCTGGGCTATCTGCTGGCCGGGATCGCCATTGGCCCTTGGGGGCTCGGGTTTATCAGCGATGTGGATGAAATTCTCCATTTCTCTGAACTCGGCGTGGTGTTCCTGATGTTTATCATCGGCCTGGAGCTCAATCCCGCCAAGCTATGGCGGCTGCGAAGCTCCATCTTCGGCGTTGGCGCGGCGCAAGTGATGCTCAGCGCGGCGATCCTCGGCGGTCTGTTGATGACGACAGGGTTTTCATGGCAGGCGGCGGTGGTCGGCGGGATTGGCCTGGCGATGTCCTCTACCGCGATGGCACTGCAGCTGATGCGCGAGAAGGGAATGAGCCGCAGCGAATCAGGGCAGTTAGGCTTTTCGGTCCTGCTGTTTCAGGATCTGGCGGTGATCCCGGCGCTGGCGCTGGTGCCTCTGCTGGCTGGTTCCGCGGATGAGCATGTGAACTGGCTGACGGTCGGCATGAAGGTCCTGGCGTTTGCCGGGATGCTGATTGGCGGTCGCTATCTGCTGCGGCCGGTATTCCGCTTTATCGCCAGCTCCGGGGTCAGGGAAGTGTTCACTGCCGCCACGCTGCTGCTGGTCCTCGGATCCGCCCTGTTTATGGAGGCGCTGGGGCTGTCGATGGCGCTGGGTACCTTTATCGCCGGCGTGCTGCTGGCGGAAAGCGAGTATCGCCATGAACTGGAGATCGCCATCGATCCGTTCAAGGGGCTGCTGCTTGGGCTGTTCTTTATCTCCGTCGGTATGGCGCTGAACCTTGGCGTGCTGTACACCCATCTGCTGTGGGTGGTGGTGAGCGTGGCGGTGCTGGTGGCGGTAAAAATGCTGGTGCTTTATCTGCTGGCCCGTCTCTATGGCCTGCGGAGTTCCGAACGTATGCAGTTTGCGGGCGTATTAAGCCAGGGCGGCGAGTTCGCGTTTGTCCTCTTTTCGCTGCCCGCCTCGCAGCGGTTGTTCCAGCACGACCAGATGGCGCTGCTGCTGGTGGCCGTCACCTTGTCGATGATGACCACGCCGCTGCTGATGAAAGGGATCGATAAGATACTGTCGCGACGCCTGAATCCAGCGGAGGATACCGATGAAGCGCCGTGGGTAGAGGACGATAAACCGCAGGTGATTATTGTTGGCTTTGGCCGTTTCGGCCAGGTCATCGGTCGCCTGCTGATGGCTAATAAGATGCGTATTACGGTGCTGGAGCGAGACATCAGCGCGGTAAATCTGATGCGCAACTATGGCTATAAAGTCTATTTTGGCGACGCTACCCAGCTGGAGCTGCTGCGCTCGGCAGGGGCGGAGGAGGCGCAGTCGATCGTCATTACCTGTAATGAGCCGGAAGACACCATGCGGCTGGTGGAGATGTGTCAACAACACTTTCCACATCTGCACATCCTGGCCCGCGCTCGCGGGCGCGTCGAGGCGCATGAGCTGCTGCAGGCCGGCGTGACGCAGTTTTCTCGTGAGACTTTCTCCAGTGCGCTTGAGCTGGGGCGTAAAGCCCTCATTACCCTGGGGATGCATCCTCACCAGGCCCAGCGCGCGCAGCTGCACTTCCGACGCCTCGATATGCGAATGCTGCGTGAGTTAATGCCGGTGCATACTGATACGGTACAGATATCACGCGTGCGGGAAGCCCGGCGCGAACTGGAAGAGATTTTTCAGCGCGAAATGCAGAAAGAGAGCCGGCAGCTGGACGGCTGGGACGAGTTTGAATAAAGGTAAATCATATGGCAGTGCGTAAACGTTTTATTGCCGGGGCGAAATGTCCGGCGTGCCAGGCGCAGGATTCACTGGCGATGTGGCGTGAGAATAATGTCGATGTTGTTGAATGCGTTAAGTGCGGTCATCAGATGCGTGAGGCGGATAAAGAGGCCCGTGAGCATGTACGCAAAGAGGAGCAGGTGATTGGCATTTTTCATCCCGACTAGCGTTATCCGTCGGCTTTTTTTAAGCTAAAGGGTACACGGCAGCAGAATTCCGCTACAATCTGCGCCACTATTCTTCCCATCTCAGGAGATATCATGAAAGTAGCAAAAGACCTGGTGGTCAGCCTGGCCTATCAGGTACGTACAGAAGACGGTGTGTTGGTTGATGAGTCTCCGGTAAGCGCGCCGCTGGATTACCTGCACGGTCACGGCTCCCTGATTTCCGGTCTGGAAAACGCGCTGGATGGCCACGAAGTGGGCGATAAATTTGACGTAGCCGTCGGCGCTAACGACGCTTACGGTCAGTATGACGAAAACCTGGTGCAGCGTGTACCGAAAGACGTCTTCATGGGCGTTGATGAACTGCAGGTTGGCATGCGCTTCCTGGCGGAAACCGATCAGGGTCCGGTACCAGTAGAAATCACTGAAGTTGAAGACGACCACGTTGTGGTTGATGGCAACCACATGCTGGCAGGCCAGAACCTGAAATTCAATGTGGAAGTTGTCGCCATCCGCGAAGCGACCGCTGAAGAGCTGGAGCACGGTCACGTGCACGGCGCGCATGGTCACGATCACGACCACGATCATGGTCACGATGGCTGCTGCGGCGGTCACGGTCACGACCACGATCATGGCCACGACCATGGTAAAGGCGGCTGCGGCGGCCACGGTGGCTGCGGCTGCCACTAATCTTTGCGCCTCGGCACGAAGACGACAAAAAGCGGGGAAACCCGCTTTTTTTACGCCTCAATAGTGCGGCGGTGGCGTCTCTTCAGCCTGGGAGGCGATATGGGAGGGTTGGGTCGCCTTCAGCTTCTCGATCATCAGACGCATATGCTCCCGCATCTTCGCCATCTCGATCTCGTGGGCGGTCACGGTTTTGTTGAGGTCTTCGATGGTGATTTCCTGAAACGCCAGCCGGCTTTCCAGCTCCGCAAGGCGCGTTTCTAATGTGCTATCGTGCATGGGTAACCTCTTTAGTCTGATCCTGCGGGCGGATTCTACTTAAGTTTCCCCCGGCGCGCAGCATCGCTGCGTCCTACAGGAAACTTATTCATACAAAAATAGTCCTAAAAGAGGCGATATTCAGGAACGTCCGTATGTAGATTTTAACGGCGACGTTCTATAGTACGTTTTTTGCTTTTTACGATAACCCTGGGGTGAGAGGCCCCGGCCCTGGAGAAATGGATGAAATCACTGTTTAAAGTAACGCTGCTGGCGACCACAATGGCCGTCGCCCTGAATGCACCGCTGACCTTTGCTGCAGATACCGCGGCGAAAGCAGCCCCGGCGGCTGAGAGTAAATCGGCATTTAAAAATGACGATCAGAAATCAGCCTATGCGCTGGGCGCGTCCCTGGGGCGTTACATGGAAAACTCTCTGAAAGAACAAGAAAAACTGGGCATTAAGCTGGATAAAGCCCAGCTGATCGCCGGCGTACAGGACGCGTTTGCCGATAAGAGCAAACTGTCCGACCAGGAGATCGAACAGACTCTGCAGGCCTTTGAAACACGCGTGAAGACCGCAGCTCAGCAGAAAATGGAAAAAGACGCTACTGAGAACGAAACCAAAGGTAAAGCTTTCCGTGACAGCTTTGCCAAAGAGAAGGGCGTGAAAACGTCTAAGACTGGCCTGCTGTATAAAGTCGAGAAAGAAGGCACTGGCGATGCGCCTAAAGACAGCGACACCGTGGTGGTTAACTACAAAGGTACGCTGATCGACGGCAAAGAGTTTGATAACTCTTATACCCGCGGCGAGCCGCTCTCTTTCCGTCTCGACGGGGTGATCCCGGGCTGGACTGAAGGCCTGAAGAACATCAAGAAAGGCGGCAAAATCAAGCTGGTCATTCCGCCAGATCTGGCCTACGGCAAAACCGGCGTCCCGGGGATCCCGGCCAACTCCACGCTGGTCTTTGATGTAGAGCTGCTGGATATCAAACCGGCGCCGAAAGCAGATGCTCAGCCGGAAGCCGCTGGCGATGCGAAAGCCGCAGACGCGAAAGCTGACGCTAAGAAGTAATCGGGTTCAGGCCGCCGTCTCGTCAGAGGCGGCGGCTTTTTTATTGCGCGCAGATATAATTAAAACTGGAAAGATCCTCAGGCGCTGTATTACTTTAGATAGCTTAATAATGATGATGAGCCTGCCCTGACAATAACGACAGGCTCCTGAAAAGGAGTGCTTTTTTTCATGTCCAGGTCGCTTTTAACCAACGAAACCAGCGAGCTTGACCTGCTGGATCAACGTCCCTTTGACCAGACCGATTTCGATATTCTTAAATCTTATGAAGCGGTGGTGGACGGGTTGGCGATGCTCATCGGTTCGCACTGTGAAATCGTGCTGCATTCTTTGCAGGATCTGAAATGCTCTGCCATCCGTATCGCCAATGGTGAACATACCGGCCGCCAAATCGGTTCACCGATTACCGATCTTGCGCTGCGCATGCTGCACGATATGACGGGCGCCGATAGCAGCGTTTCCAAATGCTACTTTACCCGCGCCAAAAGCGGCGTCCTGATGAAGTCGGTGACGATTGCCATCCGCAACCGCGATCACCGGGTGATTGGTCTGTTGTGCATCAACATGAATCTGGATGTGCCGTTTTCGCAGATCATGAGCACCTTTATTCCACCAGAAACGCCTGAGGTTAACTCGCCGGTGAACTTTGCTTCCTCGGTTGACGATCTGGTCGCCCAGACTCTGGAATTCACCATCGAAGAGGTGAATGCCGATCGCAGCGTGTCGAACAATGCTAAAAACCGTCAAATCGTGCTGAATCTCTACGAGAAAGGGATCTTCGATATTAAAGACGCCATTAACCAGGTGGCCGATCGTCTGAATATCTCCAAGCACACCGTCTACCTCTATATTCGCCAGTTCAAAAGCGGTGATTTCCAGGGGCTGGATAAGTAATGCGTTTTGCCCTCACGGTGACCGGACCTGCCTATGGCACGCAGCAGGCGAGCAGCGCCTGGCAATTTGCTCAGGCCGTGCTGCAGGAAGGCCATGAGCTGGCGTGCGTTTTTTTCTATCGCGAAGGTGTGCTTAACGCTAACCAGTTGACGGCGCCCGCCAGCGATGAGTTCGATCTGGTGCGCGGGTGGCAATCCCTCCACAATGAGCACGGCGTCGCGCTGCATATCTGCGTGGCGGCCGCCCTGCGTCGTGGCGTAACGGACGAACGCGAAGCGCAACAGCTCGCTCTGCCTGGCCATAATCTGCAGCCGGGTTTTACGTTAAGCGGACTTGGCGCGCTGGCGGAAGCGGCGCTCACTTGCGATCGGATGGTACAGTTCTGATGAAACGTGTGGCTTTCGTTTTTTCTTCCGCGCCGCACGGCAGCGCCGCCGGCAGGGAGGGCCTCGATGCCTTATTAGCCACCTCCGCCCTCACCGACGAGATTGGCGTGTTTTTCGTGGGCGACGGCGTGTTTCAGCTGTTGCCCGCCCAGCGGCCTGGCGCTGTGCTGGCCCGCGACTACATCGCCACCTTTAAACTGCTGTCGCTATACGATATCGACCAGTGCTGGCTGTGCGCCGAGTCGGCGCGAGAGCGCGGCCTGGATCCCGCGACCCCGTGGGTGGTGGATGCCGAATGCCTGGCGCCGGATGCCCTGCGCGCCCGTCTGCATGAATTTGATGTGATTTTGCGTTTCTGAGGCCCCCATGCTCCATACGCTCAGTGTTTCTCCCTGGCATGCCGATATCGCAGCAATGCTTCGCTTGATGGAGCAGGGTGACGATCTGTTACTGCTGTCTGATGGCGTCGCGGCGGCTATCGCCGGCGGCCGCTTCCTTGAGATCCTGCAATCCGCCCCCATAACCCTTTACGTGCTGCAAGACGACGTTGACGCCCGCGGGCTAACTGGTCAAATTGCGGACAGTGTCGGCAGGGTTAGCTATACTGATTTCGTCAGACTCACAGTCAAACATGCCGGTCAGTTGGCCTGGTGATGGCGGGATCGTTGTATATTTCTTGACACCTTTTCGGCACCGCCCTAAAATTCTGCGTCCTCATAATATATGAGGCGATTTATTACGTGTTTACGAAGCAAAAGCTAAAACCAGGAGCTATTTAATGGCAACAATTAACCAGCTGGTACGCAAACCACGCGCGCGCAAAGTTGCAAAGAGCAACGTGCCAGCGCTGGAAGCCTGCCCGCAGAAACGTGGCGTATGTACTCGCGTATATACCACCACTCCTAAGAAACCGAACTCCGCACTGCGTAAAGTTTGCCGTGTGCGTCTGACTAACGGTTTCGAAGTCACCTCCTACATCGGTGGTGAAGGTCACAACCTGCAGGAGCACTCCGTGATCCTGATCCGTGGCGGTCGTGTTAAAGACCTTCCGGGTGTTCGTTACCACACCGTTCGTGGTGCGCTTGACTGCTCCGGCGTTAAAGACCGTAAGCAGGCTCGCTCCAAGTACGGCGTGAAGCGTCCTAAGGCTTAATGGTTCTCCGTTAAGTAAGGCCAAACTGATTTATCTTAATGTCATACTAAACTCTTAGAGTTTTGGACAATCCTGAATTAACAACGGAGTATTTCCATGCCACGTCGTCGCGTCATTGGTCAGCGTAAAATTCTGCCGGATCCGAAGTTCGGATCAGAACTGCTGGCTAAATTTGTCAATATCCTGATGGTAGATGGTAAAAAATCTACTGCAGAAACTATCGTATACAGCGCGCTGGAGACCCTGGCTCAGCGTTCTGGTAAATCTGAACTGGAAGCCTTCGAAGTTGCGCTCGAAAACGTGCGCCCGACTGTCGAAGTTAAGTCCCGCCGCGTAGGTGGTTCTACTTATCAGGTTCCAGTTGAAGTTCGTCCGGTCCGTCGTAATGCCCTGGCAATGCGTTGGATCGTTGAAGCTGCTCGTAAACGCGGTGATAAATCCATGGCTCTGCGCCTGGCGAACGAACTCACTGATGCTGCAGACAACAAAGGTACTGCAGTTAAGAAACGTGAAGACGTTCACCGTATGGCCGAAGCCAACAAGGCGTTCGCTCACTACCGTTGGTAATCCCTTCGGAGTCATAGTCACCAGGCGGGCGCTTCAGATGAGTCGCCCGCTCTGGATAACTTAACTGAACGCCTAAAGAAATAAACGAGGAATCAAATGGCTCGTACAACACCCATCGCACGCTACCGTAACATCGGTATCAGTGCGCACATCGACGCCGGTAAAACCACTACTACCGAACGTATTCTGTTCTACACCGGTGTAAACCACAAAATCGGTGAAGTTCATGACGGCGCCGCTACCATGGACTGGATGGAGCAGGAGCAGGAACGTGGTATCACCATCACTTCCGCTGCGACTACTGCATTCTGGTCTGGTATGGCTAAGCAGTATGAACCGCACCGTGTAAACATCATCGACACCCCGGGGCACGTTGACTTCACTATCGAAGTAGAACGTTCCATGCGTGTTCTTGATGGTGCGGTAATGGTTTACTGCGCAGTTGGTGGTGTTCAGCCGCAGTCTGAAACCGTATGGCGTCAGGCAAACAAATATAAAGTTCCGCGCATCGCATTCGTTAACAAAATGGACCGCATGGGCGCTAACTTCCTGAAAGTTGTTGGTCAGATCAAAACCCGTCTGGGCGCGAACCCGGTTCCGCTGCAGCTGGCAATTGGTGCTGAAGAAGGTTTCACCGGCGTTGTTGACCTGGTGAAAATGAAAGCCATCAACTGGAACGATGCAGACCAGGGCGTAACCTTCGAATACGAAGATATCCCGGCTGACATGCAGGACCTGGCTGACGAATGGCACCAGAACCTGATCGAGTCCGCAGCTGAAGCTTCTGAAGAGCTGATGGAAAAATACCTGGGTGGTGAAGAACTGACTGAAGAAGAGATCAAAAAAGCTCTGCGTCAGCGCGTTCTGAACAACGAAATCATCCTGGTAACCTGTGGTTCTGCGTTCAAGAACAAAGGTGTTCAGGCGATGCTGGATGCGGTAGTTGACTACCTGCCATCCCCGGTTGACGTTCCGGCGATCAACGGCATCCTGGACGACGGTAAAGATACTCCGGCTGAGCGTCACGCAAGCGACGACGAGCCGTTCTCTGCACTGGCGTTCAAAATCGCTACCGACCCGTTCGTGGGCAACCTGACCTTCTTCCGCGTGTACTCCGGTGTGGTTAACTCTGGTGATACCGTACTGAACTCCGTGAAAGCTGCACGTGAGCGTTTCGGTCGTATCGTACAGATGCACGCTAACAAACGTGAAGAGATCAAAGAAGTTCGCGCGGGCGACATCGCTGCTGCAATCGGTCTGAAAGACGTAACTACGGGTGACACCCTGTGTGACCCGGATGCGCCGATCATTCTGGAGCGTATGGAATTCCCTGAGCCGGTAATCTCCATCGCCGTTGAGCCGAAAACCAAAGCTGACCAGGAAAAAATGGGTCTGGCTCTGGGTCGTCTGGCTAAAGAAGACCCGTCTTTCCGCGTATGGACTGACGAAGAGTCTAACCAGACCATTATCGCCGGTATGGGTGAGCTGCACCTCGACATCATCGTTGACCGTATGAAGCGTGAATTCAACGTTGAAGCGAACGTCGGTAAACCTCAGGTTGCTTACCGTGAAGCGATTCGCGCGAAAGTTACCGATATCGAAGGTAAACACGCCAAGCAGTCTGGTGGTCGTGGTCAGTACGGTCACGTTGTGATCGACATGTACCCGCTGGAGCCGGGCTCTAACCCGAAAGGTTACGAGTTCATCAACGACATCAAAGGTGGTGTAATTCCTGGCGAATACATCCCGGCCGTTGATAAAGGCATCCAGGAACAGCTGAAAGCTGGTCCGCTGGCAGGTTACCCGGTAGTTGATATGGGTATCCGTCTGCACTTCGGTTCTTACCACGACGTTGACTCCTCTGAGCTGGCGTTTAAACTGGCTGCGTCTATTGCCTTTAAAGAAGGCTTTAAGAAAGCAAAACCAGTTCTGCTTGAGCCGATCATGAAGGTTGAAGTAGAAACTCCGGAAGAGAACACTGGTGACGTTATCGGTGACTTGAGCCGTCGTCGCGGTATGCTGCGCGGTCAGGAATCCGAAGTAACCGGCGTTAAGATCCACGCTGAAGTACCGCTGTCCGAAATGTTCGGTTATGCAACTCAGCTGCGTTCTCTGACCAAAGGTCGTGCATCATACACCATGGAATTCCTGAAGTATGATGATGCGCCGAACAACGTTGCTCAGGCCGTTATTGAAGCCCGTGGTAAATAATCCACAGGATTAAAACCTAAGTCCCGTGCTCTCTCCGAAGGGGAGAGCACTATAGTAAGGAATATAGCCGTGTCTAAAGAAAAATTTGAACGTACAAAACCGCACGTCAACGTTGGTACTATCGGCCACGTTGACCATGGTAAAACTACCCTGACTGCTGCCATCACTACCGTTCTGGCTAAAACCTACGGTGGTTCCGCTCGCGCATTCGACCAGATCGATAACGCGCCGGAAGAAAAAGCTCGTGGTATCACCATCAACACCTCT
>NZ_JBKIUP010000007.1:0-351802 GCF_046602535.1 Klebsiella sp. 1SOBk10mer | reverse complement strand
CCACCTGACCCCATGCCGAACTCAGAAGTGAAACGCCGTAGCGCCGATGGTAGTGTGGGGTCTCCCCATGTGAGAGTAGGGAACTGCCAGGCATCAAATAAAGCAGAAAGCTCAGTCGAAAGGCTGAGCTTTTTTGCGTTTGTGTCATCCGGGGAGGGTGCCGGCATGCCCCCCCGGTGGCGCTGCGCTTACCGGGGCTACACGATCCGTAGCCCGGACAAGGTGCGCAGCACCGCCTCCGGGGGAGGCTCCTGTCCAAGGGTTAGCAGTTGCGACGTCAATCTTAGTCTGCTTCAGCCTGCTGCTCATGTATCAAATTCAATAACGGATACGGTTGCCCCAGATCGTCCGTTTCAGACCGCCCTGTCACCCTAAAACCCATTCTCTGATAAAACCCGACCGCTTGTTCATTCTGCTCATTTACGTTGGTCGTCAGCTTCGGCGTTAACGACAGCGCATGCTCAATCAGCAATCTCCCCACACCGCAGCCGCGGACATCTGGATCGACGAACAGCGCATCCATATGATCTCCGGTCAGTAGCATAAAGGCGATCGGCTGGTCCTCCGTGTTAACCGCCACCCACAGCGGAGCCTCCGGTAAAAATGCGCGTACCATCTCCTCCAGCTCCTTTCGATACGCTTTTGACAGAAAGTCGTGGGTGGCGTCGACCGACCGACACCAGATCGCAATCAGTTTATCCCCTTCATCAGGCCGGGAACGGCGGATGCTAATAACCATATTTTCTCCTTTTCTTCATTCTTATATTCTAACTCAATGCGCGCCGTGAAATTTTCTCACCGTGAACATGCAGACTCGACATTCACCCGATTCCTGGTTATCTTCAGCTATCTGGATGTCTAAACGTTTATACGTATGCTATGAGGTAATAGAGTTATGCCAATTCGGGTGCAGGACGAGCTACCAGCCGTCAATTTCTTGCGCAATGAAAACGTCTTTGTAATGACGACAACGCGTGCAACAACTCAGGAAATCCGCCCCCTGAAGGTGTTAATCCTCAACCTGATGCCGAAGAAAATCGAGACGGAGAATCAGTTCCTGCGTCTGCTGTCGAACTCTCCGCTGCAGGTGGACATCCAGTTATTACGCATCGATGCACGTGAGTCACGTAATACGCCGGCGGAGCATCTGAATAACTTTTACTGCAATTTCGATGAGATCTGCGATCAGAACTTTGACGGCCTGATCGTCACCGGCGCTCCTTTAGGCCTGGTTGAATTTAATGATGTCGCTTACTGGCCGCAGATCAAACAGGTGCTGGAGTGGGCCAAGGATCACGTCACTTCGACGCTGTTCGTCTGTTGGGCGGTGCAGGCCGCGCTGAATATTCTGTACGGCATTCCCAAGCAAACCCGTGCCGAAAAGATTTCTGGCGTCTATGAACACCATATTCTACACCCACACGCCTTACTGACCCGCGGTTTCGACGACTCTTTCCTCGCCCCACACTCACGCTATGCTGACTTTCCGGCAGGGCTTATCCGTGACTATACCGATCTCGAGATCCTCGCGGAGACAGAAGAGGGCGATGCGTATCTGTTCGCCAGTAAAGATAAGCGTATCGCCTTTGTCACCGGCCACCCCGAGTACGATGCCAATACCCTGGCAAGTGAATATTTCCGCGATGTGGAAGCCGGTTTGAACCCTGAGGTTCCCCACAACTATTTTCCGCAAAACGACCCGCAGAACAAACCGCGCGCTACCTGGCGCAGCCACGGTAATCTGCTGTTCGCTAACTGGCTGAACTATTACGTCTACCAAATTACACCATACGATCTGCGGCATATGAATCCAACGCTGGAGTAATACTCCGCACGAAACGATCCTAAAGCGTTTCAGCACTTTGCCTCTGGCACCTTCGGGTGCCTTTTTTATTTCCGAAATTCACCTCACAGCTGATGATAACTTTAATTCCATTGTTATCAATATGTTAATGTCATTTTAAAATTAAAATGGAAATTGTTTTTGATTTTGAAAATTAATTGAGTAGTCTTAATTGTGCTGAGCGAAAACTGCACAACGATCTTTCGCTCGCTTCCAGCGGATCAACCAAGAGGAGCAGCACAATGACGCAGCAGGCGACAATCACCGATGAACTGGCCTTTAGTCAGCCCTATGGCGAGCAGGAGAAGCAGATCTTAACGCCTGAGGCGGTAGAATTTCTGACGGAACTGGTGAGCCGCTTTACGCCGGCGCGCAATAAACTGCTGGCCGCGCGTCTGCAGCAGCAGCAGGCTATTGACGATGGACAGCTGCCGGATTTTATTTCGGAAACTGCTTCCATTAGAAATAGCGACTGGACCATTCGTGGTATCCCGGCGGATTTGCAGGATCGCCGCGTTGAAATTACCGGCCCCGTCGAGCGCAAGATGGTCATTAACGCGTTGAACGCTAACGTAAAAGTCTTTATGGCGGACTTTGAGGATTCGCTGGCGCCTGACTGGCGTAAAGTCATTGATGGTCAAATCAACCTACGCGATGCCGTGAACGGGACCATCAGCTACACCAATGAGGCTGGCAAAATCTATCAACTGCAGCCCAATCCCGCTGTGCTGGTATGCCGTGTGCGCGGTCTGCACCTGCCGGAAAAGCATGTGACCTGGCGTAATGAGGCCATCCCCGGCAGTCTTTTCGATTTTGCGCTCTATTTCTTTCATAACTACCAGGCGCTGCTGGCGAAAGGAAGTGGTCCCTACTTCTATCTGCCAAAAACCCAGGCCTGGCAAGAGGCGGCATGGTGGAACGATGTCTTCAGCTTTACTGAAGATCGCTTTGATTTGCCGCGCGGCACCATCAAGGCCACGCTGCTGATTGAAACACTGCCGGCGGTGTTCCAGATGGATGAGATCCTGCATGCGCTTCGCGACCATATTGTCGGCCTGAACTGCGGCCGCTGGGACTATATCTTCAGCTATATCAAGACGCTGAAAAACCATCCGGACCGCGTACTGCCGGACCGCCAGGTGGTGACGATGGATAAACCCTTCCTTAGCGCCTACTCACGGTTGTTGATTAAGACCTGCCACAAACGCGGGGCGTTTGCGATGGGCGGGATGGCGGCCTTTATCCCGAGCAAAGATGTCGAGCGTAACCGTCAGGTGCTGAATAAAGTCACCGCCGACAAAGAGCTGGAGGCGAACAACGGTCACGATGGCACCTGGATCGCCCATCCTGGGCTGGCGGATACCGCCATGGCGGTGTTTAACCGCGTGCTCGGCGACAAGCCGAATCAGCTCTCGGTGACCCGTAGCGAGGACGCGCCCATTACCGCCGAACAGCTGCTGGCCCCCTGCGAGGGCGAGCGCACGGAAGCCGGGATGCGCGCCAACATTCGCGTGGCGGTGCAGTACATCGAAGCCTGGATCTCCGGCAACGGCTGCGTACCGATTTATGGCCTGATGGAAGACGCCGCGACAGCCGAGATCTCGCGCACCTCTATCTGGCAGTGGATCCATCATCAGAAAACCCTGAATGACGGCACGCCGGTCACAAAAGCGCTGTTCCGCCAGTGGCTGGCGGAAGAGCTGATGGTGATTCAGGAAGAGCTGGGAGAGCACCGCTTCAGCCATGGCCGCTTTGACGATGCGGCGCGGCTGATGGAGCAGATTACCACCTCCGACGAACTGATTGATTTTCTGACATTACCGGGCTACCGCCTGCTGGCCTAATCGCCAGATGGTGTGGTTCGCCATTTAGTCCTTCACCAATGCGCCTGGAGAGCCAGGAAATTATATGGAGCATCTGCACATGAAAACCCGTACCCAACAAATCGAAGAATTAAACAAAGAGTGGACGAACCCGCGCTGGGAAGGGATTACCCGCCCGTACAGCGCGGAAGAGGTGGTGAAATTACGCGGCTCGGTGAACCCGGAATGCACGCTGGCGCAGCTTGGCGCGGCGAAAATGTGGCGTCTGCTGCACGGTGAAGCGAAGAAAGGGTACATCAACAGCCTTGGCGCGCTGACCGGCGGCCAGGCCTTACAGCAGGCGAAGGCCGGCATCGAAGCCATTTATCTCTCCGGCTGGCAGGTGGCGGCGGATGCTAACCTGGCGTCCAGCATGTACCCGGATCAATCGCTGTACCCGGCCAACTCGGTACCGGCGGTGGTGGATCGGATCAACAATACCTTCCGCCGCGCCGATCAGATCCAGTGGTCAGCCGGGATTGAGCCGAACGATCCGCGCTTTATCGACTATTTCCTGCCGATCGTGGCGGATGCGGAAGCCGGTTTTGGCGGCGTCCTTAATGCCTTCGAGCTGATGAAATCGATGATTGAAGCCGGTGCAGCGGCTGTTCACTTCGAAGATCAGCTGGCGTCGGTGAAGAAGTGCGGTCATATGGGCGGTAAAGTGCTGGTCCCGACCCAGGAAGCGATACAGAAATTGGTGGCGGCGCGTCTGGCGGCTGACGTGATGGGGGTCCCGACGCTGGTGATCGCCCGTACCGATGCTGACGCTGCCGATTTAATTACCTCAGACTGCGATCCGTACGATCGTGAGTTTATTACCGGGGATCGCACCAGCGAAGGGTTCTTCCGCACCCACGCCGGGATCGAGCAGGCGATCAGCCGCGGGCTGGCCTATGCGCCGTATGCGGACCTGGTGTGGTGTGAAACGTCGAAACCGGATCTTGAGCAGGCGCGTCGCTTTGCTGAAGCCATTCATGCGCGTTTCCCGGGCAAACTGCTGGCCTATAACTGCTCGCCGTCGTTTAACTGGAAGAAAAATCTCGATGATAAAACCATCGCCAGCTTCCAGCAGCAGCTGTCGGACATGGGATACAAGTACCAGTTTATTACCCTCGCCGGGATCCACAGCATGTGGTTCAACATGTTCGACCTCGCCCATGCTTACGCTCAGGGTGAGGGGATGCGCCATTATGTTGAAAAAGTGCAGCAGCCGGAATTCGCCGCCGGGCCGGAAGGCTATACCTTCGTCTCGCATCAGCAGGAGGTGGGTACCGGCTACTTCGACAAGGTCACCACCATTATCCAGGGCGGTGCCTCGTCGGTGACGGCGCTGACCGGCTCGACCGAAGAAGATCAGTTTTGAGCCATGCCCGGTGGCACGACGCTAACCGGGCCTGTGAAGGGATCCAGGCCGGATAAGCGAGCGCGCCATCCGGCCTGACGTGGTGCCGGATGGGGGAGTTCGATGACGCGTGGTCTGGAATTACTGATTGCCCAAACGATATTGCAGGGATTTGACGCTCAGTATGGGCGTTTTCTCGAAGTGACTTCCGGCGCGCAGCAGCGCTTTGAACAGGCCGACTGGCATGCGGTGCAGCAGGCGATGAAACAGCGGATCCACCTCTATGACCACCATGTGGGTCTGGTGGTGGAGCAGCTGCGCTGCATCACGGAAGGAAAGAGCACGGATGCCGACTTTTTGCTGCGGGTGAAAGCCCACTACACCCGTTTGCTGCCGGATTACCCTCGTTTTGAAATTGCCGAGAGCTTTTTCAATTCGGTCTACTGCCGCCTGTTTGACCACCGCTCGCTGACCCCCGAGCGGCTCTTTATTTTCAGCTCGCAGCCCGAGCGTCCTTTTCGCACCCTTCCGCGACCGCTGGCGAAAGATTTTTTTGCCGATCGCGGCTGGCCGCACCTGCTGGGTAAAGTGCTGTCCGATCTGCCGCTGCGGCTGCCGTGGCAAAATAAAGCGCGGGATATCGGCTATATCATTGCCAGTCTGCAGGAGGCGCTGGGGGAGGAACTGCTCGCCACCTGTCATCTGCAGGTCGCCAATGAGCTGTTCTATCGTAATAAAGCCGCCTGGCTGGTGGGCAAACTGGTGATGCCGATGACCACGCTGCCCTTTTTGCTGCCGATCCATCGCAGCGACGAGGGCGAGTTGTTTGTCGATACCTGCCTGACCACCCATGCCGAAGCGAGCATCGTGTTTGGCTTCGCGCGTTCCTATTTTATGGTTTATGCGCCACTGCCCGGCGCCCTGGTGGAATGGCTGCGCGAGATCCTGCCGGGGAAAACCACGGCCGAGCTGTATATGGCGATTGGCTGCCAGAAGCACGCTAAAACCGAAAGCTATCGTGAATATCTGCACTACATCGCTCGCTGCGATGAGCAGTTTATTGAGGCGCCGGGCATTCGCGGGATGGTGATGCTGGTGTTTACCCTGCCGGGGTTTGACCGGGTGTTTAAGGTGATCAAAGACCGCTTCGCGCCGCAGAAAGAGATGACCGCCGCCCACGTGCGCGCCTGCTATCAGCTGGTAAAGGAGCATGACCGCGTCGGGCGGATGGCGGACACGCAGGAGTTTGAAAATTTCGTGCTGGAGAAACGACAAATCGCGCCGGCGCTGCTGGCGCTGCTGCAGGCGGAGGCGGGGAACAAACTGACCGACCTCGGCGACCGGATTGTCATCAGTCATCTGTATATTGAACGGCGAATGGTGCCGCTCAACCTGTGGCTGGAGCAGGTTAACGGCCAGGCGCTACGCGATGCGGTAGAAGAGTATGGGAATGCTATCCGCCAGCTGGCCGCCGCCAACATCTTTCCCGGTGATATGCTGTTTAAAAACTTCGGCGTCACCCGCCACGGCCGGGTGGTGTTCTACGACTATGACGAAATCTGCTATATGACGGAAGTGAATTTTCGCCAGATCCCACCGCCGCGCTATCCCGAGGATGAACTGGCCAGCGAGCCGTGGTACAGCGTCTCGCCGGGGGATGTGTTCCCGGAGGAGTTCCGCCACTGGCTGTGTGCCGACCCGCGCATTGGGCCGCTGTTTGAGGAGATGCATGCCGACCTGCTGCGCGCCGACTACTGGCGCGAACTGCAGACGCGGATTAAAAACGGCCATGTGGAAGATGTCTACGCCTACCGGCGCAAGCAGCGTTTTAGCGTGCGCTATGGCGCCGACAGTAGGCCGGATAAGGCGTTTACGCCGCCATCCGGCAAGGTGCGCCGATCTGCCTGATGGCGCTACGCTTATCAGGCCTACTTAAAATGCCCCGGTGGGGCATTTTTTTTTATTTAACCCCGCCGTATGCCAGCGTGACCTCTTTCGCGGCCTTAATGACCAGCGCGCCCAGCTCGGTCACCCGGTCATCGGTCATGCGTGAGATGGGGCCGGAGATGGAGATTGCCGCGAACGGTTCGCGGTGTTCATCATAAATGCAGGCGGCGACGCAGCGGAGGCCGAGCGCGTGCTCCTCGTCGTCGAACGAGTAGCCCCGCTTGCGGGTCTGCGCTAAATCTTCCTTCAGATGCAGCGGCGAGACCAGCGTGGCATGCGTATAGGCATGTAGCCCTTTACGGTGCAGGAGGCTGGTAACCTGCTCTTCGCTCAGCTGCGAGAGAAACGCCTTCCCGGCGCCGGAGGCGTGCATCGGCAGTTTTCCGCCGATCGGCGCCGACATCCGCATCAGCTGGGTGCACTGCACCTGGTCGATAATGATCGCCTGGTGGTCGCTCTGGTCAAGCACTGCCAGATTCACCGTTTCACCGGAATCTTCCATCAGCTGGCGCAGGATCGGGTGGACAATCGCCAGCAGATTGCGGCTTTGCAGAAAGCTGCTGCCGACCACGAAGGCATGCGCGCCGACGGCCCAGTGGCCCAGCTCGCCGACCTGGCGGACGAAACCCAGCTGCTGCATGGTGGTCAGCAGGCGGTGAGTGGTTGAGTTAGGCAGACCCGCCTGCTGCGCCAGCTCGGTCAGCGCGACGCTGCTGTGGGATTCGGCAATCCATTCGAGCAATTTCAGGCCGCGGGTCAGCGACTGAACCTGACCGCCAGCCTGCTGGGCGGTGGCAGCCGCGGGTTTTCTGCCGCGTTTCGCGGGAACGGGGGTAGTGGCCATCGCGGACTCCTTTTTCTGTATCGTGGAAATAATTTTCGTTTTATTTGGCGATAATGCAATCACTACCGGACTCATCGGAGGAGTGAAGCTGAACATGTCTCATATTGCCCGTTGTTGTCTTTTCCGCTCCGGTGGTTTATGCCAGTATGGTTTGTTGGCTATTTGGCCTGAGTTGAGCGTTGTCGGGAGCAAGTGTGAGCAGCAAAGTTGAGCAACTGCATCAGCAGTTAAAAGAACGTATTCTGGTTCTGGATGGGGGCATGGGCACCATGATCCAGGGCTATCGTCTGAGTGAGCAGGACTTTCGCGGTGAGCGCTTTGCTGACTGGCCGTGCGACCTGAAAGGCAACAACGACCTGCTGGTGCTCAGCAAGCCCGAGGTGATCCGTGAGATCCACGACGCCTACTTCGAGGCCGGCGCGGATATCATTGAGACCAACACCTTTAACTCGACAACCATCGCGATGGCGGATTACCAGATGGAATCCCTGTCGGCAGAGATCAACTTTGCGGCGGCGAAGCTGGCCCGCGCCAGCGCCGACGCCTGGACGGCCCGCACGCCGGAAAAACCGCGCTACGTGGCGGGCGTGCTTGGCCCAACTAACCGCACCGCCTCTATTTCGCCTGATGTGAACGATCCGGCGTTCCGTAATATTACCTTTGACCAGCTGGTGGCCGCCTATCGCGAGTCCACCCGGGCGCTGGTGGAAGGTGGCGTGGATCTGATCCTGATTGAAACGGTATTTGATACCCTGAATGCCAAAGCGGCCATCTATGCGGTGAAAGAGGAGCTGGAGGCGCTGGGCGTTGACCTGCCGCTGATGATCTCCGGCACCATTACCGATGCCTCCGGCCGCACGCTTTCCGGGCAGACCACCGAAGCTTTCTATAACTCGCTGCGCCACGCCGAAGCCTTATCGTTTGGTCTGAACTGCGCCCTCGGGCCGGACGAACTGCGCCAGTACGTCCAGGAGCTGTCGCGCATCGCTGAATGCTACGTCACCGCGCACCCGAACGCCGGCCTGCCCAACGCCTTCGGCGAATACGATCTGGATGCCGATACCATGGCGGCGCAGATCCGCGAATGGGCGGAAGCCGGTTTCCTTAATATCGTCGGCGGCTGCTGCGGTACGACCCCGGAGCATATCGCCGCCATGAGCCGGGCGGTAGCGGGCCTGCCGCCGCGCCAGCTGCCGGAAATCGCGGTGGCCTGCCGCCTCGCCGGCCTTGAGCCGCTCAATATCGGCGATGACAGCTTGTTCGTTAACGTCGGCGAACGTACCAACGTTACCGGCTCGGCGAAATTTAAACGCTTAATCAAAGAAGAGAAGTACAGCGAAGCGCTGGACGTCGCGCGTCAGCAGGTGGAAAGCGGCGCGCAGATTATCGATATCAACATGGACGAGGGGATGCTCGACGCAGAAGCGGCGATGGTGCGCTTCCTCAACCTGATTGCCGGCGAGCCGGACATTGCCCGCGTGCCGATCATGATCGACTCCTCCAAGTGGGAAGTTATTGAGAAAGGCCTGAAATGCATTCAGGGCAAAGGCATCGTTAACTCGATTTCGATGAAAGAGGGCGTCGAACCCTTTATCCACCATGCGAAACTGGTTCGCCGCTACGGCGCTGCGGTAGTGGTGATGGCCTTTGACGAAGTGGGCCAGGCTGATACCCGCGAACGTAAAATTGAGATTTGCCGTCGCGCCTACAAAATCCTCACCGAAGAGGTCGGCTTCCCGCCAGAAGATATTATCTTTGACCCGAATATCTTTGCGGTGGCGACCGGTATCGAAGAACACAATAACTATGCCCAGGACTTTATCGGCGCCTGCGAAGACATCAAACGCGAGCTGCCGCATGCGCTGATCTCCGGCGGGGTCTCCAACGTCTCCTTCTCTTTCCGCGGCAATGACCCGGTTCGTGAGGCGATCCACGCCGTATTCCTCTACTATGCGATCCGCAACGGCATGGATATGGGGATCGTCAATGCCGGTCAGCTGGCCATCTATGATGACCTGCCGGGCGAGCTGCGCGACGCGGTGGAGGACGTGATCCTCAACCGCCGCGATGACAGCACCGAAAGATTGCTCGAACTGGCGGAAAAATATCGCGGCAGTAAAGTTGACGACGGCGCCAATGCCCAGCAGGCGGAGTGGCGCAGCTGGGAGGTGAAAAAACGCCTCGAATATTCGCTGGTGAAGGGCATTACCGAATTTATCGAACAGGACACCGAAGAAGCGCGTCAGCAGGCTGCCCGCCCGATTGAGGTGATCGAAGGGCCGCTGATGGACGGCATGAACGTGGTCGGCGATCTGTTCGGCGAAGGCAAAATGTTCCTGCCGCAGGTGGTGAAATCCGCTCGCGTCATGAAACAGGCGGTGGCCTACCTTGAGCCGTTTATCGAAGCCAGTAAAGAACAGGGCTCCAGTAACGGCAAAATGGTGATTGCCACGGTAAAAGGCGACGTTCATGACATCGGCAAAAACATCGTCGGCGTGGTGCTGCAGTGTAATAACTACGAAATCATCGATCTTGGCGTGATGGTCCCGGCGGATAAAATTCTCAAAACCGCCAAAGAGGTAAACGCGGATCTCATCGGCCTTTCCGGGCTGATTACCCCGTCGCTCGACGAGATGGTTAACGTGGCGAAAGAGATGGAGCGTCAGGGCTTTACCATCCCGCTGCTTATTGGCGGCGCAACCACCTCGAAAGCGCATACGGCGGTGAAAATCGAGCAGAACTACAGCGGCCCGACCGTTTACGTACAGAACGCCTCGCGCACCGTCGGGGTGGTGGCTGCGCTGCTCTCGGATACGCAGCGCGATGAGTTTGTCGCCCGCACGCGCAAAGAGTATGAAACCGTGCGTATCCAGCATGGACGTAAAAAACCGCGCACCCCGCCGGTGACTCTGGCGGCCGCACGGGAAAACGATCTGGCCTTTGACTGGGAGAGCTATACGCCGCCGGTGGCCCATCGCCTGGGGATTCAGGAGGTGGAAGCCAGTATCGAGACGCTACGCAATTACATCGACTGGACGCCGTTCTTTATGACCTGGTCGCTGGCGGGTAAATATCCGCGCATTCTGGAAGATGAAGTGGTAGGGGAAGAGGCGCAGCGCCTGTTCAAAGACGCTAACGAGCTGCTGGATAAACTGAGCGCAGAGAAAACCCTCAACCCGCGCGGCGTGGTGGGCCTGTTCCCGGCCAACCGGGTGGGCGACGATATTGAAATCTATCGCGATGAAACCCGCACCCATGTGCTGACGGTGAGCCATCACCTGCGCCAGCAGACGGAGAAGGTCGGCTTCGCCAACTACTGCCTCGCCGACTTTGTGGCGCCGAAGCTGAGCGGCAAAGCGGACTACATCGGCGCCTTCGCCGTCACCGGCGGCCTGGAGGAGGACGCGCTGGCGGAGGCCTATGAAGCGCAGCATGACGACTATAACAAGATCATGATCAAGGCCATCGCCGATCGTCTGGCGGAAGCCTTCGCCGAGTATCTGCACGAGAAAGTGCGCAAGGTCTACTGGGGGTATGCGGCCAATGAGAACCTCAGCAATGAGGAACTTATTCGCGAGAATTACCAGGGGATCCGTCCGGCGCCGGGGTATCCGGCCTGTCCGGAGCACACTGAAAAAGGCACCATCTGGCAGTTGCTGGACGTCGAAGCCCATACCGGCATGAAGCTTACCGAATCGTTCGCCATGTGGCCGGGGGCATCGGTTTCCGGCTGGTATTTCAGCCATCCGGACAGCAAGTACTTCGCCGTGGCGCAGATCCAGCGCGACCAGGTCGAAGACTACGCGCGGCGTAAAGGGATGACCCCGGCGGAAGTCGAGCGCTGGTTAGCCCCTAATCTGGGCTATGATGCGGACTAGTCGTCATCTTTCCTTACAACTAACAAGGCGCTCTGTGAGCGCCTTGTCTCTTTATTGAGGTTAACCCCTTATACTGAGATAGGTTCCAGAACGTCGGAACACCTATAACGATAAGGAGAAGCTGATTCCGTGTTAACTCTGCTACACCTGTTGTCCGCGGTCGCTCTGCTGGTGTGGGGCACGCATATCGTGCGTACCGGGGTGATGCGCGTCTATGGCGCTCGCCTACGTACCGTTCTCAGTAGCAGCGTAGAGAAAAAGCCGCTCGCCTTCTGCGCGGGTCTTGGCGTGACTGCGCTGGTACAAAGCAGCAATGCCACCACCATGCTGGTGACCTCGTTTGTCGCCCAGGATTTAGTGGGCCTCACGCCGGCGCTGGTGATGGTGCTGGGCGCCGACGTCGGGACGGCGCTGATGGCGAGGGTACTGACCTTCGACCTGTCGTGGCTGTCGCCGTTGTTGATATTTATCGGGGTGATTTTCTTCCTCGGCCGCAAGCAGACCCGCGCCGGGCAGCTGGGGCGAGTGGGGATCGGCCTTGGGCTGATCCTGTTGGCCCTGGAGCTGATTGTGCAGGCCGTCCACCCCATTACCCAGGCCAACGGCGTGCAGGTGATTTTTGCCTCGCTGACCGGGGATATCATGCTGGATGCCTTGATTGGCGCTGTATTCGCGATCATTAGCTACTCCAGCCTGGCGGCGGTGCTGCTGACCGCGACGCTGACCGCGGCGGGAGCGATCTCTTTCCCGGTGGCGCTGTGCCTGGTGATTGGCGCCAACCTGGGATCGGGGCTGTTGGCGATGCTCAACAACAGCGCGGCGAACGCGGCGGCGCGCCGGGTGGCGCTGGGCAGCCTGCTGTTTAAGCTGGTGGGGAGCCTGATCATTCTGCCGTTCGTCCATCCGCTGGCCGCGGCGATGCACAAGCTGCCGTTGGCGGAGTCTGAGCTGGTTATCTACTTTCACGTCTTTTATAACCTGCTGCGCTGCATCGCGATGGTGCCCTTTGCCGGACCGATGGCGAAGCTGTGCCAGCGCATGATCCGCGATGAACCCGAGCTGGATAACCATCTCAAACCCAAGCATCTTGACCCGTCGGCGCTGGACACCCCGGCGCTGGCGCTAGCCAACGCCGCGCGCGAGACGCTGCGCATTGGCGACGCGATGGAGCAAATGCTGGAGAGCCTGCATAAGGTGATGCATGGCGAACCCCGTCAGGAGAAAGAACTGCGCCGCATGGCGGACGATATCAACGTCCTCTACACCGCCATTAAGCTCTATCTGGCGCGAATGCCAAAGGATGAGCTGGCGGAAGAAGAGTCCCGGCGCTGGGCGGAAATTATTGAGATGTCGTTAAACCTCGAGCAGGCCTCCGATATCGTCGAGCGGATGGGCAGCGAGATCGCCGATAAATCGCTGGCGGCGCGTCGCGCCTTCTCGGTGGAAGGGTTAAAGGAGCTGGACGCCCTGTACGATCTGCTGCTCAGCAATCTGCAGCTGGCGATGTCGGTCTTCTTCTCCAGCGATGTGCCGAGCGCTCGTCGCCTGCGGCGCAGCAAACACCGGTTCCGCATTCTTAACCGCCGCTACTCGCATGCGCACGTTGACCGTCTGCATCAGCAGAACGTGCAGAGTATCGAAACCAGTACGTTGCATCTGGCGCTGCTGGGGGATATGAAGCGCCTGAACAGCCTGTTCTGCTCGGTGGCTTACAGCGTGATGGAGCAACCGGATGAAGACGACGAACGGGATGACTACTGAGCCATTCCCCGGCGACGCTGTGCTAACCGGGGTTTTGCGTTTGGACGTCCCGTTGAGGCAGCCCGGATAAGGCGCAATGCGCCGCTATCCGGGAAACGTTAGCCACCCAGGCTCAGAAGCGGTGGCCCGCAGGCAGGGTTATCGCTTCTTCCCCCGCTTTGAACAACAGCGTCGGGTTCGGGCCACCGAGCGTCGCGTGACCATCGGTGACCTGGATCCAGTTTCCTTCCGGCAAACCAATCACCGTTAATTCCGGCGCCACGACCAGCAGTTCGCGGATACGCTGTTCGCGGGTTTCGCCCTGATGCCCGGTCGGCAACGCGTTGGTGAAGTGCGGGTTAATCTGTAGCGGGAACAGCCCCAGCGCATCAAATCCCTGCGGATCGACAATCGGCATATCGTTGGTGGTGCGAATGGTCGGGCAGGCGAGGTTTGAACCTGCGCTCCAGCCGATATACAGCGCCCCGCGTTTGACGACATCGACAATCGGCGCCAACAGACCGCGACTGCGGCACGCTTTCAACAGCTGGAAGGTGTTCCCGCCGCCGACGATCACCATCTCGGTGCTTTCAATGGCGGCGATAGGGTCGTCGACGCTGTGGATACCGGTTACGCTGACCGCCATGGGCGCCATAACCGCAGCCACTTTGGCCGTGTAATCATCCCAGGATTGCGTCACGCCAGCGAAGGGGATGAATACCGCCTTACGGCGGCCTTTGACCTGACCGGCAATCAGCGGCAGGGCGTGTTCCAGCCAGGCTTTCCCCGGCAGCGTGGAGTTACTGAGTAACAGCAGTTCCATCTTTTCTTCCTGTTTTAAAAATATTATTGAAGCAGAAATTCTAGCATCGCCCCCATACCGGCGCGCTGATATGGCGCATGATGTAGGTAAGCGGAATGCTGTTCACAAGCCCGACGAAGCTTCTGGATAATGAATCATACAATCCAGGTTTTTTCTCGCCCACAAGGTAGGGTATATTTCGCTTTTACAGGAGAATCTATGCTGCCCGACTCATCAACCCGATTAAACAAATACATCAGTGAAAGCGGCATCTGCTCGCGTCGCGAAGCGGACCGCTTTATTGAACAAGGCAACGTCTTTATCAATGGCAAGCGCGCCACGATTGGCGATCAGGTGAAGCCTGGCGACCTGGTCAAAGTTAACGGACGGTTGATTGAGCCGCGCGAAGCGGATGATCTGGTGCTGATTGCGCTAAATAAGCCGGTCGGCATTGTGAGCACCACAGAAGACGGCGAGCGCGACAACATTGTCGATTTCGTCAACCACAGCAAGCGTATCTTCCCTATCGGCCGTCTGGATAAAGACTCCCAGGGGCTGATTTTCCTCACCAATCATGGCGACCTGGTGAATAAGATCCTGCGTGCCGGAAACGACCATGAAAAAGAGTATCTGGTTACGGTCGATAAGCCGGTGACCGATGAGTTCATTCGCGGCATGGGCGCGGGGGTACCGATTCTCGGGACCGTGACCAAAAAATGTAAGGTAAAGAAAGAAGCGCCGTTCGTTTTCCGCATCACCCTTGTGCAGGGGTTAAACCGCCAGATCCGTCGCATGTGCGAGCATTTTGGCTATGAAGTGACGAAGCTTGAGCGTACGCGGATTATGAACGTCAGCCTGACGGGGATCCCGTTGGGTGAGTGGCGCGATCTGACCGATGACGAGCTGATCGACCTGTTCAAGCTGATTGAAAACTCCTCTTCCGAAGCGAAGCCGAAAGCGAAGCCGAAGGCCAAAGCGGCGACCCCCGGGATCAAGCGCCCGGTGGTGAAGGTGGAAAATAGCAACGATAAAGGCCGCCCGGCTGGCAACGGCAAACGTTTCACCCAGCCGGGACGTAAAAAGAAAGGGCGCTAACGCCTGCCGCGGGTCGGCGTATTCGCCGACCAGGAAAAGGTTGCTTCCTTATCCGTCTTATAAGCCTGCTGTTTTTTCACCTGGCGGGCTTTCTTCGCTTCCGCTTCGCGCTGCGCCATCAGCTTATCGATATATTCCTTTTTCACGCTGTTCGTTTCCGCATTGCTCAGCGGGCGGCCGTGCGCAATGCGCGCGCGGTCAAGCAGCGTTTTCAATTCGCGCTGTTCGCGCTCGGTCATCTCTTTTTGTGTAATTCGGGGGAGTGCCATGGTGGTGCCCTCAGTCAGACCAGAGCACCCAGTGTACGGTAATCAGCGCAAAATAGAACGCATCCGGAAAGCGCCTCGCAGAATATTTCCCTCGTTCGTGACCCGTGAGGTGAACTGGCTTAGGGTAACGGCACGATCAACCTGTTATCGACGATAAATATCGGGCGAGTGGTGTATAAAATTTTATACAAGGATGTGGTATGCTCAATCAGCAACCAAGATTAAGGCGTATCGTCTGGATGGGCTCTTCCTTTGACGATCTGCGCCAGTTTCCTGAGGACGTCCGCAGAGATGCTGGATTCCAGCTTTATCGTTTACAGTCAGGTTTAGAGGCTGCGGACTGGAAAGCAATGCCTCAACTGGGGCGGGGGGTTGAAGAAATCCGCCTGCGCCACTTTTCCGGTGCATATCGGGTAATTTATCTGGCCCGTTTTGCAGAGGCGATATATGTCCTGCACTGTTTTAACAAAAAGACGCGCCGGACCGCCGAACACGAAAAACAGATTGTCAGAAGCCGTTTGCGGGTTATACAGCAGGAACACAGGAGTCATAAATGAATCGTAAGAGTGTGGATGGTATCCGTCATGTGACCTCTGAAGAGAGCAATATATTCAGTGAACTGGGCTTTGATGATGCTGACGCAGAGCAGCTTCGCGGACAAGCGGAAAAAGAAGTTGAGCAGTTGATGGCGCTTAAACGACAGTTAATGCAGGAAATCGCTGAGTGGATAGATGAACATCAATTGAAGCAGGCCGATGCTGCCGCGAAGTTGAGCATTTCGCGCCCACGCATTTCAGATGTGGTCAATCAGAAAACCAGTAAGTTTACCCTGGATGCGTTAGTCATGATGTTAATGAAGTTAGGTAAACCAGTACGTTTGCAGATTGGATAACGCACACGCCCGGGCCGGCGCCCGGACGTGTCACGCTCAGCGCTTGCTGGCTTTTTTGGCGATGGGCTTCCCTGACCAGTATCCGGCCAGCAGCGAACCGGACAGGTTATGCCAGACGGAGAACAGGGCTCCCGGCAGCGCCGCCAGCGGGCCGAAGTAAATTTTACCCAGCGCGGCCGCCAGGCCGGAGTTCTGCATCCCTACCTCGATCGCCAGCGTACGGCAGGTGGATTCATCAAAACCAAACAGACGTCCGCCCCAGTAGCCGCCGAGCAGGCCAATGGTGTTATGCAGGATCACCGCGATAATCACCACCAGGCCAACGGACGCGATATGGGCCGCGGAACCCGCCACCACCGCGCTGATGATCGCCAGAATGCACACCATCGAGAAAGCGGGGAGGAACGGTTCCACCGCTTTCACCACCTTCGGCAGCAGATGATGGACAATCAGCCCCAGGGCGATGGGAATGACCACAATCTGCAGAATGCTCAGCAACATCCCCATGACGTCGACCTGAATGTGCGCGTCGACGTACAGACGGGTCAGCAGCGGCGTCGCGATGACGCCGACCAGGGTGGAGACCGAGGAGATAGTCACCGACAGCGCCACGTCCCCTTTGGCCAGAAAGATCATCACGTTGGAGGCCGTCCCGCTGGCGACGCTGCCCACCAGCACCATCCCGGCGGAGAGCTCCGGCGGCATATGAAACAGCAGCGCCAGCAGCCAGGCGGCGAGCGGCATCACCAGATAGTGCAGAAATATCCCTGCAGCGACCGGCGCCGGACGCGACAGGACGCGTTTGAAATCCGCCAGCTTTAGATGTACCCCCATACCGAACATAATCAGCATCAGCAGGGTGGTAACCCACGGGCCGATCGGGGTGAAAGTGGTGGGGGTGTAATAGGCCAGAACGGAGAGCAGCAGCGCCCATAACGGGAACAGCCGCGTCAGAGTTGCGAGCATGTTGTGTTCCTTGCGATACGCAAACCGGCCGCGCCGAACCGGTAGGGCGGCGAGCTGGTCAGCTGGTTGTGTTGATGTTGTTATAAAAAAGCCGGGTTCGAGCCCGGCTATAGGTATTGTTTATCGTGCTAAGGAATTTTATTCAAACAAATTATGATGCAACGTCTGCACCACCTTCTCCGCATCGGCGCCAGGGACCAGGAAGCAGAGGTTGTGGCTGGATGCGCCATAGCAGATCATGCGGATGTTAAACGGATCAAGGACGCCAAACACCTCTTTGCCGACGCCGCAGGCTTTCGACAGCTCGTTGCCGATCAGGGCAACCAGCGCCAGGTCTTCTTCCACTTCCACGCGACACAGCGAGGAGAGCTCGGTCAGCAGCGCCTGGGTCAGCAGGGTATCGCCCGCAGAGGTTGAGCCAGTGGTGTCCATGGTCAGGGCCACGCTCACTTCGGAGGTGGTGATCAAATCGACGGAGATGTTATGGCGCGCCAGAATACCGAACACTTCGGCGAGGAAGCCGCGGGAGTGCAGCATATTCAGGCTGTGTAGCGTCAGCAGCGTCTGGCGGCGGCGCAGCGCCAGCGCGCGGAACAGCGGCGGGTTCTCGGTGGTTTTACACACCAGCGTACCGCCCGCTTTAGGTTCTTTACTGGAGCCGACAAATACCGGGATATCGCTGCGCACGGCAGGCAGCAGGGTCGCCGGATGCAGCACTTTAGCGCCGAAGGTGGCCATTTCCGCCGCCTCTTCAAAGGCGATGACGTCGATGCGTTTCGCCGCTGGTGCGACGCGCGGGTCGGTCGTATAGATCCCGGGCACATCGGTCCAGATATCGACGCGGGTGGCATTCAGCGCTTCGCCGAGCAGAGCGGCGGTATAATCGCTGCCGCCGCGGCCGAGGGTGGTGGTGCGGCCCTTCGCTTCGCTGCCGATAAAGCCCTGCGTCACCACCAGGCCTTCCGCCAGACGCGGCGTCAGCTGCTGCTGGGTCAGTTCGGCGACAGCGGCGATATCCGGTTCGGCGCGGCCAAAGCGATCGTTAGTGCGCAGCACTTTACGGGCGTCAAACCATTGCGCCTGAATTCCGCGTTCACGCAGAATCTCCACAAACAGCAGGGTGGACATCAGTTCGCCATGGCTGACCAGTTCGTCAGTCAGCGCGCTAGAGGAGGCGAGCGCGGCGGCTTCCGCCAGCGTGGTGATATTTTCCAGCAGGCGCTCAATCTCTTCGCGGATCACGTTGGGATAGCGCAAACGCTCCAGAATATTGAACTGGATCTGGCGCAGAGCGTCCAGCTGGGAAAAACGTTCGGTGGGTTCCAGCCCTTCCGCTAAGGCCACCAGAATGTTGGTCACGCCGGCAGAGGCGGAGAGCACAACAATACGGGTATTGGCATCAAGCAGCGCCACATCAATGCTGCGGTTCATCGCGTCAAAATCAGCAACGCTGGTGCCGCCAAATTTGGCGACGACTAAATCTGTCATAACAACCTCGTGTCAGGGGGCCTGACTTATTAAAACGATTCCTGAACACCTATCCTGGCAGGGGCTGGATGCCGCCGGATCGCAACAAAATGTCTTAATAAGCCAGGCCAAATTATTCAGCCATGGCACAAGGGAAGAGCGATAAACAGGGTGGCGCAGAATGATAAACAACTACGATGTCACCCAGAAGTGCTCCACCTTGTAGACCCGACTCACCGCTCTGGGCGCTGAAGTGTTCGGGTATGAAACGCCCGACTGCGAACGTTTCTGGTGACAACCCAGGGGATTCAGCCCCTGTGGCCGGTGAGGAGCGTAACCAGACGCTCTTTCACCTCGGCGTTGCTCCCCCTCACGTATTTTCGCCGGACTGGTTCCTCCAATACGGTTACCTGGGCAACGCACCTCTTCTGGCAATTACCGACGTCTTTCACCTGGCCGGGGGAATAAGGACATTATATCCCCCGCGAATACCCTTTCGCTGTAGCGTGAAATGCGCGAGCAATAGATACTTACAATACGTAAGCACTGCGGATATATAAAGGCTTAACGCCAGCTATGTCAACGCTGCGGTTATGCGGATTTTTCATGCCCCTGCGGCTAACAGAAAAAAGCCTTATGATAGCTATACTAATGGGGCTTTTTACTCCGTATTGACCCGATTCCTGACCGGCGTCAGGGACAAGTCACAAAAATCATCACAATTTTCCGTCACCGGCGCTACAATCGACCGAAGTCACAATCTCAAATCAGAAGAGTATTGCTAATGAAAAACATCAACCCAACGCAGACCTCTGCCTGGCAGGCATTACAGAAACACTTCGACGAAATGAAAGATGTCACTATCAGCGAGCTGTTCGCCAAAGATAGCGACCGTTTTTCTAAGTTTTCCGCGACGTTTGACGATCTGATGCTGGTGGACTTCTCCAAAAACCGCATCACCGAAGAGACGCTGGCTAAACTACAGGATCTGGCGAAAGAGACCGACCTGGCGGGCGCCATCAAGTCGATGTTCTCCGGTGAAAAGATCAACCGCACCGAAGATCGCGCGGTACTCCACGTCGCGCTGCGCAACCGCAGCAACACGCCGATTGTGGTTGATGGCAAAGATGTGATGCCGGAAGTGAACGCTGTGCTGGAGAAGATGAAAACCTTCTCTGAAGCGATTATCTCCGGTAGCTGGAAAGGCTACACCGGCAAACCGATCACCGACGTGGTCAACATTGGTATCGGCGGCTCCGACCTCGGTCCGTTCATGGTCACCGAAGCGCTGCGTCCGTATAAAAACCACCTCAACATGCACTTTGTCTCCAACGTCGATGGCACCCACATTGCCGAAGTGCTGAAGAGCGTCAATCCGGAAACCACCCTGTTCCTGGTCGCGTCCAAAACCTTCACCACCCAGGAGACCATGACCAACGCCCACAGCGCGCGCGACTGGTTCCTGGCGACCGCGGGCGACGACAAGCACGTGGCTAAACACTTCGCGGCGCTCTCCACCAACGCGAAAGCGGTTGGCGAGTTCGGCATCGACACCGCCAACATGTTCGAATTCTGGGACTGGGTTGGCGGCCGTTACTCCCTGTGGTCGGCGATTGGCCTGTCCATCATTCTCTCCGTGGGCTTCGACAACTTCGTTGAGCTGCTGTCCGGCGCGCATGCGATGGATAAACACTTCTCCACCACCCCGGCGGAGAAAAACCTGCCGGTACTGCTGGCGCTGATCGGTATCTGGTACAACAACTTCTTCGGGGCAGAAACCGAAGCGATTCTGCCGTACGACCAGTACATGCACCGTTTTGCCGCCTACTTCCAGCAGGGCAACATGGAGTCCAATGGTAAGTATGTTGACCGTAACGGCCACGCCGTGGACTACCAGACGGGTCCGATCATCTGGGGCGAGCCGGGCACCAACGGTCAGCACGCGTTCTACCAGCTGATCCATCAGGGCACCAAAATGGTACCGTGCGATTTCATCGCCCCGGCTATCACCCACAACCCGCTCTCCGATCATCATCCGAAGCTGCTGTCCAACTTCTTCGCCCAGACCGAAGCCCTGGCCTTCGGTAAATCCCGTGAGGTGGTGGAGCAGGAATATCGCGATCAGGGTAAAGATCCGGCGACCCTGGAGCACGTGGTGCCGTTCAAAGTGTTCGAAGGCAACCGCCCGACTAACTCCATCCTGCTGCGTGAGATCACCCCGTTCAGCCTCGGGGCGCTGATTGCTCTGTACGAGCACAAAATCTTCACCCAGGGCGCGATCCTCAACATCTTCACTTTCGACCAGTGGGGCGTTGAGCTGGGCAAACAGCTGGCTAACCGCATCCTGCCGGAGCTGAAAGACGGCAGCGAAGTCAGCAGCCACGACAGCTCCACTAACGGTCTGATTAACCGTTATAAAGCCTGGCGCGCATAACGCTTGCGCAGCTAAGACGGAATGCCGACCTTATGGTCGGCATTTTTTTTACAGCCGTCGCAGCAGGCGGGCTGGATTCCCCGCCCACACGCCTCTCTCGGTGATGGACTTCGTCACCACGCTGCCCGCGCCAATCACCACGCCGTCGCAGATACTGACGGCCAGAATCGTGGCGCCGCTACCGATCGACACGTCGTCGCCAATCTCAATCCGCCCCCAACTGGCGCGGTCGGCGTTTGGTTTGCCGTCGCGAAACAGATCGTTGGCGAACATCACCCCGTGACCGATAAAACAGCGCCGACCAATGGTGACGTACTCGCAGATAAAGGTATGAGACTGGATTTTACTCTCCGCGCCGATGCGGGTATTCCCCTGGATCTCAACGAACGGCCCGACGAAGACGTTATCGCCCAGCGTGCAGTTATACAGGTTGGCGGGCTGGTAAATAACGACATTTTCACCACAAACGACGTTACGTACGCCGGTGTCACGAAGCTCAGGCATAGTTCCTCTCATAGCGGTTTGGCCAGAATATGTAAGGTGCTTTGCTGGCTGGCGGAATGAAAAGTTGCGTCTCTGATGTGCTGCATCCCCTGGCGTTCGTAAAAACGGCGCGCGGCGGGATTCGCGGCGAGTACTTCCAGCCACAGCCAGCTTTCACCGGCCGTTTTTGCTCGCGTCTCGACGGCGTGAAAAATCTGCTCGCCGTAGCGGTGGCCAGTCTTCCCCGGCATCAGGTAGAGCTTATGCAGCAGCGTACCCGTCGTGCCGTCGTCAGCCATTCGCTGTTGATAGCTATATTTAGCGAAACCAACGGGGGAAGCGGCTTCGGCGATGAGCCAATGATGGTTGGCATCGGTAAGACTCCGATGTAGCGCATCTTCGGCATATTCTTGCTTAAGAAATAACGCCAATTCATCGGCATTGCGCCAGAGATGGGCGAAGTGGTGCTGGTAACTGGCATAACCCATCGCGCTCAGTTGTGGCGCGTCGTCGGGTAATGCCTTTCGGATAATCAACATGCTGCGTTCCTCGGGTCATTCAGTGGCTATAGTGCCTGTAATATGAACAACGTGGAACGACAAAAATCGGTGGGGAAGGGGCTGGAGGTTCTTCCTCCAGCCGGGGGGTTAACGGGCGAAAGCGATCGCTTCGATTTCGACGCCAGCGTCTTTCGGTAACCTGGCCACTTCCACGCAGGAGCGCGCCGGAAAGGCCGCCTGATGTTCGGTAAAGAAGGCCTCGTAGGCGGCATTGATGGCGGCAAAATCCGCCAGGTCTTTCACAAACACCGTGGTTTTGACGATCTGACCAACGCTGAGGCCGGCGGCTTCGACGATGGCTTTCACGTTCTCCAGCGACTGGCGCGCCTGTTCGGCAATGTCGTCGGGCATGGTGCCGTCCTGCGGATTAATGGGCAGCTGGCCGGAGGTGATGGTCATCGCGCCGAGATTGACGCCCTGAACGTACGGACCGATCGCGGCGGGTGCGTCAGCGGTAGTAATAATCATGGGGTTACCCTTCAAACAGTTACAGAAAATAATTCAACAGCACCAGTGAGCCGACGCCGCTGACCACCACCCACACCAGACCTAAACGGAAGCTGGCGAGCGTACAGATAATGGCGGCGATCACCTTCGGATTTTTTAAGTCGAACTCCATGCTGGAATTCACGCTCAGGATCTGAATGGTGATGATGGCCGGCAGGACGGTGACCGGCACGAAGCGCAATGTTTTGGTCACCCGCTCAGACATCTGGATCTTGCCTGCCAGGCCGATAAACGAGAAACGAATAAGAAAAGTGACCGCGGCCATGCCCAGCGTCAGGGCGATAAAGTAGCTATTACTCATTTTCCAGCGCCTCCACTAACGGCATATCGGATTCGGTTGTTGCCCTCTGCTTGCGCTCTTCCGCCAGGTCGACGCACAGGCCGGCGAGGACGCCGAGCACGGAGGCGACGACGATACCCAGCGAGTAGGGCAGGACCACTAACAGCACGCCGGAAACGGCGGCCACTACCGCGGCGACGGTGCAGGCCTGGCTTTTAATTTGCGGCACCACGATGGCGATAAAGGCGGCGACCATGGCGAAATCGAGACCGTATTTTTCAATGTGGGGAAACGAGGCGCCGACCAGCGCGCCAAGAAAATCGGCCAGCACCCAAATCGCCCAGAAGGTGATCATCGCCGAGCCATAAAACAGATATTTTTCCTTTTTATTTCCTTCCATCTCTTTGACGGTGGTGGCATACACCTCGTCGGTGAGCGCATAGGACATAAAGCATTTTTTAAAGAATGAGGCTTCGCGCACGGTACCGGAAATAGAGGCGCTATACAGCACGTGGCGAAGATTAATAATTAATGTGGTGAAAATAATCACGCCGAGCGTGGCGCCGGTTTTTAACATATTCAGTGCCAGCATTTGCGCCGAGCCGGCAATCACAATCGCCGACCACGCGGTACTTTGCCAGACGCTCATTCCGGCGCTGACGCTTAACGCGCCAACAATGAACGAGAAAGGAAAGTCCCCGATGCACAGGGGCATAATGGCGCTGGCGCCGCGTAATATGACTTTTTTATTCATCGTAAAATACCTGTTGGTGCAGGCAATAAATCATTATTGCGTAGGGTACAAAAGGGCTGGTCTTATTTGCTGACCATAATACGAATGATCTCTTTATCAGTTTGCGCCATAGGCTTAATCACGAGGCGGCACAGGTTATTAATCGACTGTTCGACGTCGGCGCAGACAATGCCGTCGTTGGCGCTGGCGCAGCGGTTTTGCATCGCCATCAATACAGATTTAAAGGCGCTGGAAACCACCGAGGACACCTTCATCGCGCAGCTGTTGGAGGCGCCATCACAAATCATGCCGGTAACATCGCTAATCATATTGATGATGGCGGTGTTGATGGTTTCGATATTGCGGGTAAACAGCCATGCCATACCGGCGGCGGCGCCCATGGCGGCGGTGGAGGCCGCGCACAGTGCGGACAGGCGGGTATAGCGCGAATGGATGGAAATGGCCGTCAGATGTGAGAGCGCCAGCGCGCGAGCGAGCGTCTCTTCATCGGCATTCAGATGCTCGGCGACGGTTACCACCGGCATGGTCGCCGCGATCCCCTGGTTGCCAGAGCCGAAGTTCGACATAGCCACCACCGGGGCGCCGCCCATACGCGCATCGGAAGCCGCGACGGTGTTGATAATGACCTCACTCATTAAGTCATTGCTTAACAAACCATTTTTAACGGCTTCAGAGAATGTTCCGTTAATATTCAACCCATACTTTTTCGATTTTCCTTCTGCAGCCAGTGCGCTATTGAGGCGGGCGGCTTCCAGAATAAACGTAATATTCTCAACCGGGGTGGAGATAATAAAGTCATACGCTTCCTGGAGAGAGAAAGTTGGCAGTTCGGCCTGCGCTGTGGCGCTATTTTCCCCGGCGTGTAATGGCTGCTGTTCGCCATTAATATATAACTCGACCACATTGGTATGCGTGCCTTTTACCACGACGCGACAGGTCTGGTCACCGGCGCTGAGGGTGAGATCGAGATGAATAAAGTCAGGCGTGTCCTGGACGTCAATATTAACGTGGCCGGCGTCCACCAGCGCTTGTGCCTGTTCCACATGCTGTGAAGTAATGCCTGCCAGGGTCTGTAATCCCTTATCGGCATCGCCGCCAAAGGCGCCGATGGCGGCGGCCAGCGCGACGCCATTAACTGTCGTGCCGGGAATCGTGACGCCCGTGGCGTTTTTATACAGGTTGGCAGAAATAAAACCGCTAATTTTTTCGCAGGGTATCGCTAAATGTTTCGCGGCGTAAGCGGTGGTAAATGAAATAGCAACGGGTTCAGTACAACCTAATGCTGGTACGACTTCTCGCTGTAGCCAGCGAATAAAAAGAGAGGATGTTTGGTCAGACATTATTATGATTCCTGGACGTAAGATGATGAGGAAATATGCTAAGGGAATCGGCAGAAAAAAACCTTCTCAAATAACCCTTTATTTATTAAGGTCTGGAGAAAAATTTTATTTTTAGCCATATCTAAACATGCAGGCTTGTATGTAAATTAAGCTATTGATTAACAATGATTGTATAAGCAAATTTTTATGCAAATCATGGGAATCAGTTATGTCGATCACACGCCGTTAAGGAGAGCATTTTTCTCTTTTGCCGAAATCCTGCCCTGAGGGCGAAAAAAATTAAAGCCCACGCGGTGAGGGGTAACTGTAGATCTGGATCACACTTTTGCGCTATACCGGACGCAACACGGACTGATTATGAGGTGTGAATATGTCGTCGGTTTATCGCCCACTGGTGAATTTTATCGCCACTGCGATGCAAACGGTTTTGAATCTTGGGCTGCTGTGCCTGGGGATTATCCTGATCGTCTTCCTCGGTAAAGAGACGCTGCATCTGGCCGATGTCCTCTTTACCCCGGAGCCGACCAGTAAGTACCGGCTGGTGGAAGGTTTGGTGGTCTACTTTCTCTACTTCGAGTTTATCGCGCTGATCGTCAAGTATTTTCAGTCGGGGTTCCATTTCCCGCTGCGCTATTTTGTCTATATCGGCATCACCGCGATTGTGCGTCTGATCATCATCGACCATGAGTCGCCGATGGCGGTACTTATTTATTCCGCCGCGATCCTGATTCTGGTGATTACGCTCTGGCTGTGTAACTCTAATCGCCTGAAACGCGAATAAAAAAAAGCGGCCTCCAGGGCCGCTGACCAACAGTCACAAATAGAATTTATGTAGGGTCCAGTTGAGGATAGCAGTGGCATTGGCCTTACTTTTTCAGCTGAGGGCGACGGCGACAATACCCGGTTGGGGTCGTGTATTGCGGCTAGACCGTCGGCCCTCCTCTGAAATTTGGGGCCGGTGTTACAAAAAACTTAACCTTTCACCCCGCCCGCCGTCAGGCCGTTCACCAGCCAGCGCTGCGCCAGCAGGAACACGACCGTAATCGGGATGGCGGAGAGTACCGCCGCGGCGGCAAAGTCGCCCCACAGATAGTTCTGCGGGTTGAGATACTGTTGCATACCTACCGCCAGGGTATAGCTGTTCACATCGCGCAGCAGCAGCGAGGCGACCGGCACTTCGGTGATAGCCGCGATGAACGACAGAATAAAGACCACCGCCAGAATCGGCACCGACAGCGGCAGCAGTACGAGGCGGAACGCCTGCCATGGGGTCGCGCCATCCAGCGCAGCCGCTTCTTCCAGCGAGCCATCGATGGTTTCGAAGTAGCCTTTGATGGTCCAGACGTGCAGGGCGATACCGCCCATGTAGGCAAAGATCACGCCGCCGTGGGTGTTGAGGCCGACGAACGGGATGTACTGGCCCAGGCGGTCAAACAACGCGTACAGCGCCACCAGCGACAGCACCGCCGGGAACATCTGGAAAATCAACATCCCTTTCAGCAGGGTCGCTTTCCCCGGGAAGCGCATACGGGCAAAAGCGTAGGCGCAGGTGGTGGAGAGGGCGACGATACCGATCGCGGTGATCCCGGCGACCTTAATCGAGTTCCACAGCCACAGAAGGACCGGGAACGGCGGCGGCGTGACGCGGCCATCCGCGTGTTCAACGCTGAAGCCTAACGCCAGACGCCAGTGCTCCCAGGAAATCGTATCCGGGATCAGGCTGCCGGTGGCGAAGTTACCCTCGCGCAGCGAGATGGCGATAACCATCAGCAGCGGAAACATAATCGCGGCGATAAAAATCAGTAGCAGGAGATGCGTGGTAAATAAACGTAGCTTCTGCGATTTGGGTTGGACCATAGCCATTGTAATTTTACTCCCCTTGACTTCGCACCAGGCTATTTTGCTTGCCATTTTGAACTCGGGCAGTGCTCAGAATCCTCACGTACTACGTGTACGCTCCGGTTCTTCCGCGCTGGCCGAGTCCAAACTGCCCGCGCCAATAACGCCTGGTTATTCCAATTAATCAAACTTCATGCGTGTGGCTTTCAGGTTCACAATCGCTAACGCGCCAACCAGCAGGAAGATAAGCGTGGCGATAGCCGCCGCCAGGCCGAAGTCCTGACCGCCGCCGCCTTCAAAGGCGATACGGTAGGTGTAGCTCACCAGCAGGTCGGTATAACCGGCCGGGGTGGTGGTGCCGAGACGGTCCGGACCACCGTTGGTCAACAGTTGAATCAGGACGAAGTTGTTAAAGTTAAAGGCGAAGCTGGCGATCATCAGCGGCGTCAGCGGCTTAATCAGCAGCGGGAAGGTAATTTTAAAGAAGTTCTGGAACGGGCCGGCGCCATCCATTGCCGACGCTTCGTACAGATCGTCCGGAATCGCCTTCAGCAGCCCCATGCACAGGATCATCATGTACGGGTAGCCCAGCCAGGTGTTGACGATGATGATCATGGTGCGCGCGGTGGTCGGGTCGCTAAACCACGCCGGCTTAATGCCGAACAGCGTGCTGAGCATCATGTTGATTTCACCAAAGCTCTGGTTGAACAGACCTTTGAAAATCAGAATCGAAATAAATGACGGTACGGCATACGGCAGAATCAGCAGGACGCGGTAAATCGCTTTGCCTTTCAGTGCTTCCCACTGCACCAGGCAGGCGAGGATCATCCCCACCGCGACGGTCAGCACCACGGTCAGCACCGAGAACACCACCGTCCAGACGAAGATCGCGAAGAACGGTTTCTGGATGCCTTCATCGTGGAAGACGCGGGTAAAGTTGTCCCAGCCGATAGTCACGGTGTAGCCCGGGCTCAGCTTTTCTGTGCCCCAGCTACCGTCGGCGTTGATGGCCTGGTAGAAACCAACGTCGTTGTTCGGGCGGTATTTGACGTGGGTTTGATTGTTGGTCAGCACGCCGTTTTCGCCAAGCGTATACAGCGGTTGGGTGCCGGAGAACTGGCGCAGCGAGCTCATGATCACTTTGCTGTCATCAGGCAGCACGGCGGTCAGCTGGTTCAGCGCGGTGCGGTTCTGGGTAATGACGCGCAGGTTGGCGCGCTCGCCTTCCGGCAGGGCGTCGGTTTCTTTTAACGCCAGCTTCTGCTCGCCGCCGAATTTAAAGGCGTCGGAAAGGTAGTTTTTACCGCTCTCGCCGTCGGTCAGGGCCAGCTTCCACTCGTCGCCTGCCGGGATCAGCGTGAAGTTATAGGCTTTGCCGGCCTGGAAGGAGCGATCCATCAGCACCTGCTGTGCGCGCTCAAAGGTCAGCTGGTTGGTGCTGCTGTAGTTGGTGAACGCGATAGCGATAGTACAGATCAGCGGAAACAGGACAAACAGGCCCATGCCGGCGAGGCCGGGATAGACATAGCGCCAGGCATAAGCCTTGCGGTTAGCGAAAATATACAGGCCAACTGAGCTTAAAATCAGCGTCATGATGGCGAACAGGTACTCCCCCTGGGCGTACATCAAAACAACAAGGTAACCCACCAGCAGGCACAGTAAGCCAATCACAGACCATGTGAGTTGCGGACTTTGCCACCAGTGTTTCTTTTTAACGGCATCCATGGGGATCATCCTCTACAGCGGTGAAAGCTTATTTGTCAGGTGGCGCTTCGCTTACCTGACCTACGGTCCGAGCCGTAGTGGTAGGGCGGGTAAGCGCAAGCGCCACCCGCCGTTTTCTTACTTGGTGATACGGCTCTGGGCATCCTTCAGCGCAGCATCGACAGTCTGACGACCGCTGGCGGCGTTGATAACCGCGGTACGAACGGCATACCAGAAGGCAGACATCTGTGGGATGTTAGGCATGATTTCGCCTTTCTGGGCGTTCGCCATGGTGGCGGCGATGCGCGGATCTTTTTCCAGTTTTTCCTGGAAGGATTTCAGCGCCACGGCACCCAGCGGTTTGTCGTTGTTAACCGATTCCAGACCCTGATCGGTCATCAGGTAGTTTTCGAGGAACTCTTTCGCCAGCTCTTTATTCGGGCTGGCGGCGTTGATCCCCGCGCTCAGCACGCCAACGAACGGTTTCGATGGTTTGCCTTTAAAGGTCGGCAGCAGGGTCACGCCGTAGTTAACCTTGCTCTTATCGATGTTAGACCACGCCCACGGACCGTTGATGGTCATCGCGGTTTCACCTTTGTTGAAGGCCGCTTCCGCGATGGAGTAATCGGTATCGGCATTCATGTGCTTGTTCTTGATCAGGTCAACCAGGAAGGTCAGGCCCGCTTTCGCGCCTGCGCTGTCCACGCCGACGTCTTTCACATCGTACTTGCCGTTTTCAAACTTGAACGCGTATCCGCCGTCGGCAGCGATCAGCGGCCAGGTGAAGTACGGTTCCTGCAGGTTGAACATCAGCGCGCTCTTACCTTTCGCTTTCAGTTCTTTATCCAGCGCCGGGATCTCTTCCCAGGTCTTCGGCGGGTTCGGCACCAGGTCTTTGTTGTAAATCAGGGACAGCGCTTCCACCGCGATCGGGTAGGCGATCAGTTTGCCGTTATAGCGAACGGCATCCCAGGTGAACGGATAGAGTTTGTCCTGGAACGCTTTGTCCGGGGTGATTTCCGCCAGCAGGCCGGACTGCGCGTAGCCGCCGAAACGGTCATGCGCCCAGAAGATGATGTCCGGGCCGTCGCCGGTCGCCGCAACCTGCGGGAATTTCTCTTCCAGCTTGTCCGGGTGTTCTACGGAAACTTTAATGCCGGTGTCTTTTTCAAACTTTTTACCCACTTCAGCGAGGCCGTTGTAGCCTTTGTCGCCGTTAATCCAGATAACCAGCTTACCTTCTTCAATTTTCGCGAGGGCAGAGGCGGAAAACATCATCGTGGTCAGTGCCGACAGCGCGAGGATGCGAGCGCCAGTTTTGATTTTCATATACCCGTCCTTTTTGGTGTTGTACTCGTGGATACACTTCGGTGGCTTAACGATGATGAGTTTCCTTTTTTAACAACCCCTTTCCATCCTCCCCAGGTCTACGCCCCACCCGCTGGTTGTGTGATCTCCATTGCAAAAACGGCCGTATTGCGTCCTGGAGCACAGAAAAAAGCGCCCAATTTTGTCGCCTCCATCACGAAATCACGCGCCGCCCGCCATCCCCCGCGGCGAGAGCCAATCTCTCATCCTCCCATCTCCTCCCCCATAAAAAAGCCGGGGGGTGGAGGATTTGCCCGGCTAATGAATGCCGCATAGTCGACCCATCTTGAATGTGACTGTTAGTGACAGGTTGTAACGAAGGGAGAAGGGCATGGCGAGCGTACAGCTGCGAAATGTAACGAAAGCCTGGGGTGACGTGGTGGTATCGAAAGATATCAATCTCGATATCCACGAAGGGGAATTCGTCGTGTTTGTCGGGCCATCGGGCTGCGGCAAATCTACCCTGCTGCGTATGATTGCCGGGTTAGAAACTATTACCAGCGGGGACCTGTTTATCGGGGACACCCGCATGAACGAGATCCCACCGGCAGAACGCGGCGTTGGGATGGTATTCCAGTCTTATGCGCTCTATCCCCACCTTTCCGTTGCGGAAAATATGTCGTTTGGCCTGAAGCTGGCCGGCGCGAAAAAAGATCTGATTAACCAGCGGGTGACCCAGGTTGCGGAAGTGCTGCAGCTGGCCCATCTGCTGGAGCGTAAACCGAAAGCCCTCTCCGGCGGTCAGCGCCAGCGCGTGGCGATTGGTCGTACCCTGGTGGCTGAGCCGAGCGTCTTCCTGCTGGATGAGCCGCTTTCCAACCTCGATGCCGCCCTGCGCGTCCAGATGCGTATCGAAATCTCCCGTCTGCATAAGCGACTGGGCCGCACCATGATCTATGTCACCCACGATCAGGTGGAAGCGATGACCCTCGCGGACAAGATCGTGGTCCTCGACGCTGGCCGGGTGGCGCAGGTCGGGAAACCGCTGGAACTCTATCACTATCCGGCTGACCGCTTCGTCGCCGGCTTTATCGGTTCACCGAAGATGAACTTCCTGCCGGTTAAAGTCACCGCGACGGCTATCGATCAGGTGCAGGTTGAACTGCCGAACCGTCAGCAAATCTGGCTGCCGGTGGACAGCGCCAACGTTCAGGCGGGCGCCAACATGTCCTTAGGTATCCGCCCGGAGCATTTACTGCCCAGCGATATCGCCGATGTGACCCTCGAAGGTGAGGTTCAGGTCGTCGAGCAGTTAGGTCACGAAACGCAAATTCATATCCAGATCCCCGCCATCCGTCAGAACCTGGTTTACCGCCAGAACGACGTGGTGTTGGTAGAAGAGGGAGCCACATTCGCCATCGGTTTGCCGCCAGAACGTTGCCATTTATTCCGTGAGGATGGCACCGCTTGTCGTCGGCTGCATAAAGAGCCGGGCGTGTAAGGCTTCCCATTAAAAAAAGGCGCGAACCCGGCTGGCGGTACACCGGCGAAGCGTGCAAAGAAAAGCAATGATCTCAGGAGATAGAATGATGATTACTCTGCGCAAACTTCCACTGGCGGTCGCCGTCGCGGCAGGCGTTATGTCTGCTCAGGCGCTGGCTGTCGATTTCCATGGCTACGCGCGTTCCGGCATTGGCTGGACCGGCAGCGGCGGCGAGCAACAGTGCTTCAAAGCGACCGGCGCTCAAAGTAAATACCGTCTTGGTAACGAATGTGAAACCTATGCGGAACTGAAGCTGGGCCAGGAGCTGTGGAAGGAAGGGGATAAGAGTTTTTATTTCGATACTAACGTTGCCTATTCCGTGAATCAGGAAGATGACTGGGAAAGCACCTCTCCGGCGTTCCGTGAAGCCAACATCCAGGGTAAAAACCTGATCGACTGGCTGCCGGGCTCCACGCTGTGGGCGGGTAAACGCTTCTATCAGCGTCATGACGTTCACATGATCGACTTCTACTACTGGGATATCTCCGGCCCGGGTGCAGGTCTGGAAAACGTTGACCTTGGCTTCGGTAAGCTCTCTCTGGCCGCTACTCGTAACTCAGAAAGCGGCGGCTCTTATACTTTCTCCAGCGATGACACCAAAAAATATGCTGCGAAAACTGCCAACGACGTCTTTGACATCCGTCTGGCGGGCCTGGAAACCAACCCGGGCGGTGTGCTGGAGTTAGGCGTCGATTACGGCCGTGCTAACCCGCAGGATGACTACCGTCTGGAAGACGGCGCGTCGAAAGACGGCTGGATGTGGACCGGTGAACATACTCAGTCCATCTGGGGCGGCTTCAACAAGTTTGTCGTTCAGTACGCCACTGACGCAATGACCTCCTGGAACAGCGGCCACTCTCAAGGGACCAGCATCGATAACAACGGCAGCATGATCCGCGTTCTGGATCACGGCGCGATGGACTTCAACGATGACTGGGGCCTGATGTACGTTGCGATGTACCAGGACGTGGATCTGGACAGCAAAAACGGCTCCACCTGGTACACCGTGGGTGTTCGTCCGATGTACAAATGGACGCCGATCATGAGCACCCAGCTGGAAATCGGTTACGACAACGTGAAATCCCAGCGTACCAGCGAAAACAACAACCAGTACAAAATTACTCTGGCTCAGCAATGGCAGGCAGGGAATAGCGTCTGGTCTCGTCCGGCTATCCGTATCTTCGCAACCTACGCGAAGTGGGATGAAAACTGGGGCTACAGCAACACCTCTGGTCTGCAGACGAAAGACAGCAGCGGAAGCGGCGCTTTCACCTCCAGCCGCGGTGACGACAGCGAAGTTACCTTCGGTGCCCAGATGGAAGTGTGGTGGTAATACCGTCCGCAGGACGGGTGTAACCTGGGAGGGGCATCGGCCCCTCCTGACTATTCAGGGTTAGCGCGCTATTGCCTGGCTACCGCTAAACCGATGCTATCCAAGGTGAGAAGAATGAAAATGAAGAAAACTCTCGTCGCTCTGTGTTTATCCGCAGGGATGTTGGCATGCGTGCCGGGGATGAGCCTTGCCGATGTTAACTTTGTACCGCAGAACACCAGCGCCGCGCCGTCTATTCCAGCCAGTGCGCTGCAGCAGCTGATCTGGACGCCTGCCGATCAATCGAAGACGCAGAGCGTAGATTTAACCACCGGCGGTCAACGCCTGGATGTACCGGGGATCGTCGGACCGGTCGCCGCCTGGAGCGTGCCGGCCAATATCGGTGAGCTGACCCTGACCCTCGACAGCGAGCTGAACAAACATAAGCAGATTTTTGCGCCGAACGTGCTGATTCTCGACCAGAACATGACGCCAGCGGCGTTCTTCCCCAGCAACTACTTCACCTATCAGCAGCCGGGCGTGATGACTGCCGATCGCCTGGGCGGCGTGATGCGCCTGACCCCGGCGCTGGGCCAGCAGAAGCTCTATGTGCTGGTGTTTACCACTGAGAAAGATCTCCAGCAGACCACCACCCTGCTGGATCCGGCGAAAGCCTATGCCAAAGGCGCAGGCAATGCGGCGCCGGACATCCCGGATCCGATCGCCAAACATACCACCGATGGCGTGCTGAAGCTGAAAGTGAAAACCAACAGCACCTCCAGCGTGCTGGTGGGGCCGCTGTTCGGCTCCTCCGGCCCGGGCCCGGTCACCGTCGGTAACACCGCGGCGCCGGTAGCCGCGCCAGCCGCCGCAGCCGCTGCGGCGCCGGCCGCTAAAAGCGAACCGATGCTCAGCGATACCGAAACCTACTTCAATAACGGTATTAAGCAGGCGGTGAAACAAGGTGACATCGACAAAGCCCTGAAATTGATGAACGAAGCTGAGCGCCTCGGCTCGAAATCCGCTCGTTCCACCTTTATCAGCAGTGTAAAAGGCAAGGGGTAATCGTCTCCCCACAATGCTGATGTTTAGGCACAGCCTTTAGGTGCATCCTCCGGGATGCACCTTTTTTTGCACGCGCGGCGGTCTGTTGCATGGCTGTTGCGTGAATGATCGTATATTGACGTTTGCCCGCCACCAACCGCCTATTCTGCGATACAATGCTCTCACGTTATGTACCGGAGAATCAGGCATGTCCCATCCTGCGCTTACGCGACTGCGTGCGCTGCGCTATTTTGCCGTTATGCCGCCCCTGGCGCCGCCTCTGAGTGACTGGCTGCTGCTGGAGGACTCAATGACCCAGCGTTTTGAGCAACAAGGAAAGCAGGTCACCGTCACCCTGGTTAACGAAGGGTATATCGGGCGTGAGGCGCTGGCTGACGAAGCGGCGCTGTTGCCCGACGAGCCGCGCTACTGGCTGCGGGAGATTATACTCAATGCCGACGGTGAGCCCTGGCTGGCCGGGCGCACGGTGGTGCCGGAGTCGACGTTGTGTGGGCCGGAGCTGGCGCTACAGCAGCTCGGGCAGACCCCGCTGGGGCGATACCTGTTCACGTCGTCGACGTTAACCCGCGATTTTATTGAAATTGGTCGCGATGCAGCGCTGTGGGGACGTCGTTCCCGCCTGCGGCTGAGCGGCAAACCCCTGCTGCTGACCGAGCTGTTTTTGCCTGCGTCGCCGTTGTACTAAGAGGAAGAAAAAATGGAGTGGAGTCTGTCGCAGAATAAGCTGTTGGCGTTTCATCGCCTGATGCGCACTGACAAACCGATCGGCGCCTTGCTGCTGCTGTGGCCGACGCTGTGGGCGCTATGGGTGGCCTCGCCGGGCGTCCCGCCGCTGTGGATCCTGGCGGTCTTTGTCGCCGGCGTCTGGCTGATGCGTGCCGCCGGCTGCGTGGTGAATGACTATGCCGATCGAAAATTTGATGGTCACGTAAAGCGTACCGCCCGCCGTCCGCTGCCGAGCGGCGACGTCACCGAGAAAGAGGCGCGAACGCTGTTTATCGTTCTGGTGCTGCTCTCCTTCCTGCTGGTGCTTACCCTCAACACCATGACGATTTTGCTGTCGGTGGCGGCGCTGGCGCTGGCGTGGGTCTATCCGTTTATGAAGCGCTACACCCATCTGCCGCAGGTGGTGCTGGGGGCGGCCTTTGGCTGGTCGATCCCGATGGCCTTCTCGGCCGTCAGTGAATCGCTGCCGCTGAGCTGCTGGCTGATGTTCCTCGCCAACATTCTGTGGGCAGTGGCCTACGATACCCAGTATGCGATGGTGGATCGCGATGACGACGTCAAGATCGGCATTAAATCGACGGCGATCCTGTTCGGCGAAAACGATCGTCTGATTATCGGTATCCTGCAGGTGGCCGTGCTGGCGCTGATGGGCGCGGTGGGCTGGCTGAATGGGCTGGGCTGGGAATACTACTGGTCGCTGTTCGTGGCGGCGGGTCTGTTTGGCTGGCAGCAGAAGCTTATCTTCAATCGCGACCGCGATAACTGCTTTAAAGCGTTTATGAACAATAACTACGTCGGGCTGGTGCTGTTCCTCGGCCTGGCGATGAGCTACCTGTAAAACCCCTGTCCCCATCCCCCCGGTTTACCGGGGGGCGGTGAGGACGGCAAACGCCGCGTTACGCGTCGTCCTGCGTGACGCTTTCGATCGTCAGACGTACATCCGATGTAATCAAATCCGCCAGCATCCGGTAGACCTTCAGGGTCTCTTCCGGCTCGGCATCGCCCGTATCGCTGATATAGCCTTCATCGCGCAGGGTCAACACCAGGGTACTGAACACTGCTTTGTCGAAGAACTCCGGCGCGTTGATGCCATGCAGCACCGACAGGCGCTGCGCCACGGTACGGCTCTCTTTCTCCAGCGAGCTACGGTTGATCGACGGGTTAGCGCTCAGCAGCCAGAAGGTGATGGCGTAGCGCTGCAGCGTCTCGCGAGCGCCTGCGGCCAACAACTGCAGGGAGCGAGAGTGCGACGGGTTAAGGCTCATCACATCGCCATCGATGACGATCAGCTCCTGACGCAGCATCTCGGCAATCAGCGCATCCATTACTCCGGCCAGCTCCGCTTTCTCCCAGCGCAGGAACAGCTCGGCTTTGAGGAACGGGTAGAGCGTTTCCACATGGCGCAGCACTTCGGCGCGGCTGAGATGACGATGCTGAGTCACCAGGGCGGCTAACAGCGACGGCATCACCAGCATATGGGCAATGTTGTTGCGATAGTAGGTCATCAGCACCGCCTGCTCGCGCGGCAGAATGATGATGTCGCCAATGGTGTCCTTTTCAACTTCGAACTTATTCATCTGCAGCGCATGGTCGATAAGCTCGCTGGCCGAAGCGGATGGGGCGGTGGCATCCGGCGAATAGGGCACATTGCGCAGCAGCGCGAGGTAACACTCCAGCTGCTGGGTGAGCTGCTCACGGGTCAGCGAACGCTGGCGGGAGGCCAGCAGCGCCGTACAGCACAGGTTCATGGCGTTGGCCGCGCCGGCGTTGTTGATGCGCACCATCAGGTCAGCGGCGATGTTATTCACCGTCGGCGTCAGCCAGGAGGGGCGGACCGCTTCGATCGGGTCAATCGCTTCCCGCCACTCCGGCACATGGTGGTTCAGGTAGGTCATCAGCGGCAGCGGTTCGCCGAAGTTAACGTAGCCCTGGCCAAGGTTGCGCAGCTTGCTTAAGCCGCGCAGCATCTGCGGCAGACTCTCTTTCTCTTTGGTGGCGCCGCGCAGCTCTTTGGCATAGGTCCCCACCTCCATCACGTGCTCGTAGCCGATATAGATCGGCACCAGAGTGATCGGCCGGGTGCCGCCGCGCAGCATCGCCTGGATGGTCATCGACAGCGTACCGGTCTTCGGATCGAGCAGACGGCCGGTACGGGAGCGGCCGCCTTCGACGAAATACTCCACGGAATAGCCGCGGCTGAACAGTTCACCAAGGTACTCGCGGAACACCGTGGAGTAGAGCTTGTTGCCCTTAAAGGTGCGACGAATAAAGAACGCGCCGAGGCGGCGGAAGATTGGCCCGGCCGGCCAGAAGTTAAGGTTGATACCCGCCGCGATGTGCGGTGGCACCAGCCCCTGGTGATACAGGACGTAAGAGAGCAGCAGATAGTCCATGTGGCTGCGGTGGCAGGGGACATAGACAATCTCATGGCCGTCGTGCGCCAGTTGGCGTACGCGCTCGGCGTTATGCACGTTGATGCCCTGATACAGGCGGTTCCAGGTGAAGCCGAGAATGCGGTCGGTCAGGCGGATCATCTCGTAAGAGAAGTTCGCGGCAATCTCTTCCATCAGTGCAATCGCGTTCTGCTGGGCCTTCTCGTGGGAAATTTTCTTGCTGCGTGCTTCGTCTTCCACCGCACGGGCAATGGCCTTCGACGCCAGCAGCTTGTTAAACAGATCCTGGCGGGCCGGCAGACGCGGGCCGACGGCGGCCAGGCGCTGGCGGGCAAAATGCATCCGCGCGACGCGAGCCAGTTTCTGGGCGATGATCTTATCAGTACCGTGCTCATCGGCCATGCGACGCAGCGATACGGAAGGCGAGAAGCGCACGAAGCTGTCGCGGCCGAGCCAGGAGACGGCGAAAAATTTCTGAATGCCGTTAAGCATCCGCAGCGGCGGATTGACTTCCCCTTTCTCACGACCCGGCGAGCGGCCGAACATCACCGACACCGGCACCATTTGCACATCGAGATCCGGATGGTTGCGGTGCAGATCGAGGTAGTCGTGGAACAGCTTGATGGACTCTTCTTTTGGCGTGTAATAGGTGAATACGCGCGGCCCGCCGTGGATGAATACGTAGCGCGGCAGCAGGGCGCCGTCGATTTCCAGCGGTTCTAGCGGGTCAGGTAAATCATGCGCCAGGCATTGGGCGCGCAGCGTCAGCAGGTCCGCCTTGGAGTTATAGGGCAGGACGTACATGACCGGACGCGAGGTATCGAGTCCTAATTCCTGAGCAGGCTCTGCCGGAATAGACTTGCTTTTTACCAGCACCCGTAATGGTAAATTCAGTAATTTATAGTAAATTCGTTGCCAGCCGGACATAAACGATGTGAAGCCTCTGGTTAATCATGCAAATGCGCGGCAAGAATAACAGAAAGCGGGCAAAATTTCCGTTACCGCGCGGCAAACGCGTACACTCATCGACGTCATTTACATAAAAAAGGTTTTGTGATGGCCAATAATACCACCGGGTTAACCCGAATCATTAAGGCGGCAGGTTACTCCTGGAAAGGATTTCGCGCGGCGTGGATCAACGAGGCCGCGTTTCGTCAGGAAGGCGTCGCCGCCATTGTGGCCGTCGCAATAGCCTGCTGGCTGGACGTCGACGCCATCACCCGCGTATTGCTGATTGGCTCGGTCCTGCTAGTGATGATAGTCGAAATTCTCAACAGCGCGATTGAGGCGGTCGTGGACCGTATTGGCTCGGATTATCATGAGCTTTCAGGGCGCGCCAAAGACATGGGGTCGGCGGCTGTCCTGCTGGCGATTATCATCGCGCTGATCACCTGGGGAACGCTGCTGTGGAGCCATTATCACTAACGTTCTTCGCTAACCCTCGCAAAATATAAACAATCTGCCGATTTTTGTGTGCCATGTGGTTCCAAAATCACCGTTAGCTGTATATACTCACAGCATAACTGTATATACACCCAGGGGGCGGAATGAAAGCGTTAACGACCAGGCAGCAAGAGGTGTTTGATCTCATTCGGGATCATATCAGCCAGACGGGCATGCCGCCGACGCGTGCGGAGATTGCTCAGCGCTTGGGGTTCCGTTCCCCAAACGCGGCGGAAGAACACCTGAAAGCGCTGGCGCGTAAAGGCGCGATCGAGATCGTCTCCGGCGCCTCGCGCGGTATCCGCCTGCTGACGGAAGAAGAGCACGGCCTGCCGCTGATCGGCCGCGTCGCCGCCGGTGAGCCGCTGCTGGCGCAGCAGCATATTGAAGGCCACTATCAGGTCGACCCGTCGATGTTCAAGCCCAACGCCGATTTTCTGCTGCGCGTCAGCGGGATGTCGATGAAAGACATCGGTATTCTGGATGGCGATCTGCTGGCGGTCCACAAAACCCAGGATGTGCGTAACGGCCAGGTGGTGGTAGCGCGCATTGACGATGAAGTGACGGTGAAGCGCCTGAAAAAGCAGGGCAACGTCGTCGAACTGTTGCCGGAAAACAGCGAATTTACCCCTATCGTTGTCGATCTGCGTCAGCAGAGTTTTACCATTGAGGGTCTGGCCGTTGGCGTGATCCGTAATGGAGAATGGCTGTAACGCCTGCCCCCGCGCAGCGTCATCTGATGCATGACGCTGCGACGTTTGTCCTCAATCAGGTCTCCGAACATGCTGCTCAACGCTGCCGATAAAGCGCTGTGGCGCCTTGCACTCCCCATGATTTTCTCCAATATCACCGTCCCGCTGCTGGGGCTGGTGGATACCGCAGTGATCGGCCACCTTGACAGCCCGGTATACCTCGGCGGCGTCGCGGTCGGAGCAACGGCCACCAGTTTCCTGTTTATGCTGCTGCTGTTTCTGCGCATGAGCACCACCGGGCTGACCGCTCAGGCCTGGGGGGCCAAAGATCCGCTGCGACTGGCGCGGGCGCTGGTGCAGCCGCTGGTCCTGGCGCTGGGCGCCGGGGTGTTAATTATCCTGTTTCGCCTGCCGCTGATTAACCTCGCCCTGCATATCGTCGGCGGCAGCGAGGCGGTTCTCGAGCAGGCGAGACGGTTTCTCGAAATCCGCTGGCTCAGCGCGCCCGCCTCGCTGGCCAACCTGGTGCTGCTCGGCTGGCTGCTGGGGGTCCAGTACGCCCGGGCACCGGTGATTTTGCTGGTGATCGGTAATCTGTTGAATATTGTGCTCGACCTGTGGCTGGTGATGGGCCTGCGGATGAACGTCCAGGGGGCGGCGCTGGCCACGGTCACCGCGGAGTACGCGACCCTGATTATCGGCCTGATGATGGCGAAGCGGGTGCTAACGCTGCGCGGCGTGTCGCTGGCGATGCTGAAAAACGCCTGGCGCGGAGACATGCGCCGTCTGCTGGCGTTGAATCGCGACATCATGCTGCGCTCCCTGCTGCTGCAGCTGTGCTTTGGCGCGCTGACCGTCTTCGGCGCCCGGCTGGGCAGCGATATCGTGGCGGTCAACGCCGTACTGATGACCATGCTGACTTTTACCGCCTACGCGCTGGATGGCTTTGCCTATGCCGTGGAGGCCCACTCCGGCCAGGCCTACGGCGCGCGCGACGGCAGCCAGCTGCTGGAGGTGTGGCGGGCGGCCTGCCGGCAGTCCGGTATGGTGGCGCTGGCGTTTGCCCTGGTTTACAGCCTGGCGGGGGGGCACATCATCGCGCTGTTAACCTCGCTGCCTTCCCTGCAGCAACTGGCCGATCGCTATCTGATCTGGCAGACGATCCTGCCGGTGGTCGGGGTCTGGTGCTATCTGCTGGACGGCATGTTTATCGGCGCGACGCGCGGCGCGGAGATGCGGAACAGCATGGCGGTCGCCGCGGCCGGCTTCGCCGTGACGCTGCTTACGGTCCCGGTGCTCGGCAATCACGGCCTGTGGCTGGCGCTGGCCGTGTTTCTCGCCCTGCGCGGCCTGTCGCTGGCGCTGATCTGGCGCCGCCACTGGCGACGCGGCACCTGGTTTAGCTAGTTATTGCCGTTCATAACGGCTAACCATGAATTCCCGGGGGTGCGCGCCGCTTACCGGGGCAACTCAGTAGCCCGGCTCAGCGTAGCGCAAGCCGGGGAAATCTCCTCAGCCTTATCCATCGGTATGGTGGTTAAAAATTCCGAATAACGAATCGGCGCCAGCATTCTCATCTATAGTTAATACCATGTCCGGCACAAAACGGGCTGTAAACCCACCGAATGATGAGGACGTTATCATGAATAAAGACGAAATCGGCGGTAACTGGAAACAGTTGAAAGGTAAAGCCAAGGAACAGTGGGGCAAACTTACCGATGATGATATGACCGTAATCGAAGGGAAGCGCGACCAGCTGGTCGGCAAAATTCAGGAGCGTTACGGCTATGCGAAAGATCAGGCTGAGAAAGAAGTCTCAGACTGGGAGCATAAGAACGACTATCGCTGGTAGCGTTCCTTGATCCGAAGAAAGAAGCATTTGTGTTAGTGCCTGTCTGAATGGCGCAGGGACGCGCCGTTAACCCTTTTTCCCGCTGCGGCTGCCGCTCAGCGGGCTTTCTTTTTGAGCTGAATAGTATGATCGTGGTGGCAGTGTCCCGGCGTGCTGCAGGCTTCTACTTCCACGCAGCTCGCGCAGAGGCCGTGGGCTTCAATCACGTTGTGGCGCAGGGCGAAGCCCATTCTGGCCGCCAGCGTATGCATGATATCTTCCACCCCTTCAGCCGCTTCTTCCTTCACCACGCCGCAGCGGTCGCAGATAAACATGGCCGAGCTGTGGGTCGGCTGGTCAAAGAGATGACACAGCACATAGCTGTTGGTCGATTCCACCTTGTGGACAAAACCCTGCTCGAGTAAGAACTCCAGCGCGCGGTAGACCGTCGGCGGCTTCGCCTGCGGCTCTTTCTCGCGCAGCAGATCCAGCAGGTCGTAGGCGCTGATTGCCCCTTGCTGCAGGCTCATCAGGCGCAACACTTCCAGACGCTGTGGGGTCAGGCGTACGCCGCGTTGCGCACACAGCTTTTCAGCATGCGCTAACATCTCTTGCGAAGGGGTCTTATCCATGAGCATCCTCAGGTTGCGTGAAATTGAATCTGTTACTTTATCACGTTCCGCGGAAAACGCCGAGACCCGACGGGTGATGCGGGTCATACTTCAGGTTGTCGGTGCCTGCGCCAGTTCCGGGTGCTGGCCGCTGACGCTCGTGGAGGCTGCGCCTTAGCCGGCCGCTAAAACCGCCATGCCCGATTTAATCGCAACACGCCTGACCCAGGTATGCTATATCTGAAGTGTCTCATTTTCGGGAGAAAACGATGAAACGACCTGATTGCATTCGCCACTGGCGCGAACTGGAAGGGCCCGACGATGCCACTTATCCCGACAGCCCGGAGCGTTTTTCTATTGGCGCGCCGCTGGGGCGCGGTTTACGCCTCAATCGGCTGGGGATCCACCACGAGAGACTGCCGCCCGGGCGGCGCACCTCTTACCCGCACGCGGAGAGCGATGAGGAAGAGTTCATCTATGTGCTGGAGGGCTATCCGGAAGTGTGGATAAACGGCTATCTCTGGAAACTGGAGCCGGGGGACAGCGTGGGTTTTCCCGCTGGTACCGGCATCTGCCACACTTTTCTCAATAACACCGAGCAGGAGGTTCGTCTGTTGGTGGTGGGTGAGGCCAACAAAAAGTACAACCGAATTTACTACCCGCTCAATCCTGGCTATGCCGCGACGCGCCAGGATCGCTGGGTTGACCATCCGCCGCAGTTCTTTGGCCCACATGACGGCAAACCGCGGATAAAGTAATCGACACCGGGAAGGGGCGAAGCGCGGCGCACTACGCGCCTGTGGTTTATCTTTATGCTATAGTAGCGCCCCTTTTTACCCGGATGCTTATTTATTCGCCATGATGCTTGAATCAACGTCACCTGTTTTCCCTGCTCATCGCTTCTCCATCGCGCCGATGCTCGACTGGACTGACCGACATTGCCGCTACTTCCTGCGGCTGCTGTCGCGGCATACGCTGCTGTATACCGAAATGGTGACCACCGGGGCGATTATTCATGGCAAAGGCGACTACCTGGCGTATAGCGAAGAAGAGCACCCGGTCGCTCTGCAGCTCGGCGGCAGCGACCCGCAGGCCCTGGCGCAGTGCGCGAAGCTGGCCGAGGCGCGCGGCTATGACGAGATCAATCTCAACGTCGGCTGCCCCTCCGATCGCGTGCAGAACGGGATGTTTGGCGCCTGCCTGATGGGTAACGCGCCGCTGGTGGCCGACTGTATCAAAGCGATGCGCGATGTGGTGTCGATCCCGGTCACGGTGAAGACCCGTATCGGCATCGACGACCAGGATAGCTATGAATTCCTCTGTGATTTCATTGAGACGGTCTCCGGCAAGGGCGAATGTGAGATGTTTATTATTCACGCCCGCAAAGCCTGGCTCTCCGGTCTGAGCCCGAAAGAGAACCGCGAGATCCCGCCGCTGGATTACCCCCGCGTCTGGCAGCTGAAGCGTGACTTCCCCCACCTGACGATGGCGATTAACGGCGGTATCAAATCGCTGGATGAAGCCAGAATGCAGCTTGAGCATATGGATGGGGTGATGGTCGGGCGTGAGGCCTATCAGAATCCGGGTATTCTGGCTTCGGTCGACCGGGAGATTTTCGGCGTCGCCGGCGCGGATGCCGATCCGGTGGCCGTCGTGCGGGCCATGTACCCGTATATTGAGCGCGAGCTCAGCAAGGGCACCTATCTGGGCCATATCACCCGTCATATGCTGGGACTGTTTCAGGGTATCCCAGGCGCCCGCCAGTGGCGTCGCTACCTGAGCGAAAATGCGCATAAACCCGGCGCCGACATTGCGGTGCTGGAGCAGGCCCTAAAGCTGGTGGCCGATAAGCGTTAGTTTCTCACCAAAACCTGGTGAAATTGACCACGCCTCGCACACTATTGCGGGGCGTTTTCTTTTAAATTCAGTTTGTTATTGTTGGCATGTTTTTTGTAATACCTGCAGAGCGATATATTAATGACTGTGGGGAGAGAGCCATGCTGGAACTGTTATTTGTCATCGGATTTTTTGTCATGCTGCTGGTCACCGGCGTATCGCTGTTGGGGATTATCGCCGCCATCGTGGTGGCTACGGCGCTGATGTTCGTCGGCGGTTTGTTTGCTTTAATGATCAAATTGCTGCCGTGGCTGCTGTTGGCGGTGGTGGTGGTGTGGGTTATTCGGGCGCTGAAAACCCCGGACGGAAACGCTTTTCGCGACAATAACCGTTGGCGTTACTAAGGTATTGAGGGGTGTGTCACAACCTGAACAATTTTGCACAGAACCGCGTAGGCATCGCTACGCAAATCTGTCACTATTAGCGCGTTAACGAATTCATCGCGCTGTACCCTACATACAGCCGAACTAAAAAAAAGTAAGGGCTTCCCAGGTGGAAGCCCTAAACTTTTGTCCTTTTGTCCTTTTGTCCTTTTGACCGCTTACGGCAGCAGCAGACTCGACCCCTGTGTCACCCGGCTCTCCAGAACTTCATGCGCCCGTCGCGCTTCGGTCAGCGGATAGGTCTGACTCTCCGGCACGTCCACTTTGATTACTCCACTGGCGATCAGCGAAAACAGCTCACTGCAGGCTTCAGCCAGCTCTTCCCGGTTGGTGATATAGCCCTGCAGCGATGGGCGGGTGACGTACAGAGAACCTTTCTGATTCAGGATCCCCAGATTAACGCCGGTCACCGGGCCGGAGGAGTTGCCAAAACTGACCATCAGGCCGCGGCGCTGCAGACAGTCCAGAGAGGCTTCCCAGGTATCTTTCCCTACCGAGTCATAGACTACGGCGACTTTCTTGCCGTCGGTGAGCGCTTTGAGCCGCTCCGCGATAGGTTCTTCGCGATAGTTAATCACCTGCCAGGCGCCCGCCGCTTTGGCGCGCTGCGCCTTCTGCGCGCTGCCGACGGTGCCGATAAGTTTCGCCCCCAGCGCTTTCGCCCACTGACAGGCAATCAGCCCCACGCCGCCGGCGGCGGCATGAAACAGGAACATCTCATCAGGCTTAATTTCGTAAGTTTTACGCAACAGATACCAGACCGTTAATCCTTTGAGGAACGACGCGGCGGCCTGTTCGAAAGAGATGGCGTCCGGCAGGACCGCCGCTTTATCGGCCAGCACATTGTGCACCGTGCTGTAGGCGCCGAGCGCCGACTGGGCGTACACCACCCGATCGCCTGCCTTAATGTGCGTCACCCCATGGCCGACTTTACTGACGATGCCGGCCGCCTCGGTGCCCAGACCGCTCGGCAGCGACGGCGGCGGATAGAGGCCGCTGCGAACATAGGTGTCGATATAATTGATGCCGATAGCTTTGTTTTCGACCTGAATTTCATGCTCCGCAGGATCGCGAGGGGTAAACTCAACCGCCTGAAGCACCTCCGGCCCCCCGTGTTTTGAAAATTCGATGCGTGTTGCCATGTTCGCTCCTGTGTTGTTCTGAGATTATCCAGTAAGCTTAACAGCCTGCGGCGGCAGCGACGGATTTTCTTACCCGCCTCAGGCCAGCCACGCTTAATGGGTTCTTTAGCGGCAATGGCTTTCTCGCTATACTGTCACGCTCTTTTCCGTATCGGTGAAATGTTAGGCTATGGCAGGAAATAAACCCTTCAACAAACCACAGACAGAAACCCGCGAACGCGATCCGCAGCTCGCCGGGCTGAAAGTCCCGCCGCACTCGATTGAAGCGGAGCAGTCGGTGTTGGGCGGTTTAATGCTGGATAACGAGCGCTGGGACGACGTTGCCGAACGCGTCGTTGCCGACGACTTTTATACCCGTCCGCATCGTCATATTTTTACCGAGATGGCGCGCCTGCAGGAGTCGGGCAGCCCGATTGACCTGATCACCCTTGCGGAGTCGCTGGAGCGTCAGGGACAGCTGGACAGCGTCGGCGGCTTTGCCTATCTGGCGGAACTGTCCAAAAATACCCCCAGCGCGGCGAACATCAGCGCCTATGCCGACATCGTGCGCGAACGCGCGGTCGTGCGCGAGATGATCTCGGTGGCCAATGAGATCGCCGAGGCCGGCTTCGACCCGCAGGGGCGAACCAGTGAAGATCTGCTCGATCTCGCCGAGTCCCGCGTCTTTAAAATCGCTGAAAGCCGGGCCAATAAAGACGAAGGGCCGAAAAACATCGCCGATGTCCTCGACGCCACCGTCGCCCGTATCGAACAGCTGTTCCAGCAGCCGCATGACGGCGTTACCGGGGTCAACACCGGCTACGACGACCTCAACAAAAAGACCGCCGGCCTGCAGCCGTCGGATCTGATTATCGTCGCCGCCCGTCCGTCGATGGGTAAAACGACCTTCGCGATGAACCTCGTGGAAAACGCAGCGATGCTGCAGGACAAACCGGTACTCATCTTCAGTCTCGAGATGCCCTCCGAGCAGATCATGATGCGTTCTCTGGCCTCGCTGTCGCGCGTCGATCAGACCCGCATTCGTACCGGTCAGCTGGACGATGAAGACTGGGCGCGGATCTCCGGCACCATGGGCATTCTGCTGGAAAAACGTAACATCTATATCGATGACTCCTCCGGCCTGACGCCGACGGAAGTGCGTTCCCGCGCGCGGCGTATCGCCCGCGAGCATGGCGGCATCGGGCTGATTATGATCGACTACCTGCAGCTGATGCGCGTGCCGTCGCTCTCTGACAACCGTACCCTGGAGATCGCCGAAATCTCCCGCTCGCTGAAGGCGCTGGCCAAAGAGCTACAGGTGCCGGTGGTGGCGCTGTCGCAGCTGAACCGCTCACTGGAACAACGTGCCGATAAACGTCCGGTCAACTCCGACCTGCGTGAGTCCGGCTCTATCGAACAGGATGCCGACTTAATCATGTTCATTTACCGTGATGAGGTCTATCACGAGAACAGCGATCTTAAGGGCATCGCGGAAATTATCATTGGTAAACAACGTAACGGCCCGATCGGCACCGTGCGACTGACCTTCAACGGTCAGTGGTCGCGTTTCGATAATTATGCCGGTCCTCAGTATGATGATGAGTAACCCTTCCTCCTTCTTTTATTAAGGAATTCAAATGCAAGCGGCAACTGTAGTTATCAACCGCCGCGCTCTGCGACACAACCTGCAACGTCTGCGTGAACTGGCGCCTGCCAGCAAACTGGTTGCGGTGGTGAAAGCGAACGCCTACGGACACGGTCTTCTTGAGACCGCGCGAACGCTGACCGACGCCGACGCTTTTGGCGTCGCCCGCCTGGAAGAGGCGCTGCGCCTGCGAGCGGGGGGGATCGCGCAGCCGATCCTCCTGCTGGAAGGCTTTTTTGCGGCGGAAGACCTTGCGGTGATCGCCGCGCAGCGTCTGCATACCGCGGTGCATAGCCCCGAACAGCTGGCGGCCCTGGAGCAAGCCGATCTCCCCGAGCCGGTGACCGTGTGGATGAAGCTGGATACCGGCATGCATCGCTTAGGGGTGCGCCCGGAGGAAGCCGAGGCGTTTTATCAGCGTCTGAGCCAGTGCAAAAACGTCCGCCAGCCGGTTAACGTGGTGAGCCACTTCGCCCGCGCCGATGAGCCGACCTGCGGCGCCACCGAACGCCAGCTGGATATCTTCACCACCTTTACCGAAGGCAAGCCGGGATTGCGCTCTATCGCCGCCTCGGGCGGTATCCTGCTGTGGCCGCAGTCGCATTTTGACTGGGTGCGTCCGGGCATTATCCTGTATGGCGTGTCGCCGCTGGACGATCGCTCCACCGGGAAAGATTTTGGCTGTCAGCCGGTGATGACCCTGACGTCCAGCCTGATTGCCGTGCGCGAGCATAAAGCAGGGGAGCCCGTCGGCTACGGCGGCACCTGGGTCAGCGAACGCGACACGCGTCTCGGCGTGGTCGCGATGGGCTATGGCGACGGTTATCCGCGCGCCGCGCCGTCGGGCACCCCGGTGCTGGTTAATGGCCGCGAAGTGCCGATTGTCGGCCGGGTGGCGATGGATATGATCTGCGTTGACCTCGGCCCGCAGGCCCAGGATAAAGCCGGCGACGCGGTGGTGCTGTGGGGAGAGGGACTCCCGGTAGAGCGCATCGCCGAGATCACGAAAGTGAGTGCTTACGAACTTATTACGCGACTGACCTCCCGCGTCGCCATGAAATACCTCGACTAAGCCTTGTTCGTACCGGATAGCTCAGACGCTTATCCGGTACGCTATCGGTATAGCCGCGGACAAAAAAGCGGTTTATACCGCTGCGCGGTCACTTTCCCCTCAACATCCTCTCGACCTGCCGTCATATCCGGTTTATTGTGTAAGAACCTGCCCCATGTAAACCTGGAGATACATCGCGTGTTTCAAAAAGTTGACGCCTACGCCGGCGACCCTATTCTTTCTCTGATGGAACGCTTCAAAGAAGACCCGCGAAGCGACAAAGTCAACCTGAGTATCGGGCTGTATTACAACGATGACGGCATTATCCCGCAGCTGCAGGCGGTGGCGGAAGCGGAAGCGCGCCTGAACGCCGAGCCGCACGGCGCCTCGCTGTATCTGCCGATGGAAGGGCTGAGCGGCTACCGCCAGGCAATTGCGCCGCTGCTGTTTGGCGCGGAGCATAGCGCGCTTAAGCAAAACCGCATCGCCTCCATTCAGACGGTCGGCGGTTCGGGCGCGCTGAAGGTCGGGGCCGACTTCCTCAAACGCTACTTTCCTGAGTCTCATGTCTGGGTCAGCGACCCGACCTGGGAAAACCACATTGCCATATTTGAAGGGGCTGGCTTCGAAGTAAGTACTTACCCATGGTTTGATAAAGCCACCAACGGCGTGCGCTTTGAAGCGCTGCTGGCGACGCTGCAAACGCTGCCGGCGCGCGACATTGTGCTGCTGCACCCCTGCTGCCACAACCCGACCGGCGCCGACCTGACGCCGGAACAGTGGGATCGTGTGGTGGAGATCCTGAAAGCGCGTCAGCTGATCCCGTTCCTCGACATCGCCTACCAGGGCTTTGGCGCAGGGCTGGAAGAGGATGCCTACGCCATTCGCGCCATCGCCAGCGCCGGGATGCCGATGCTGGTCAGCAACTCGTTCTCCAAAATTTTCTCCCTGTACGGGGAGCGCGTCGGCGGCCTGTCGGTGGTCTGTGAAGACAGTGAAACCGCAGGCCGCGTGCTTGGCCAACTGAAGGCCACCGTGCGCCGCAACTACTCCAGCCCGCCGAGCTTTGGCGCGCAGGTGGTGGCGACGGTGCTGAACGATGCCGGGCTGAAAGCCACCTGGCAGGCGGAAGTGGACGCCATGCGCGCGCATATCCTGACTATGCGTCAGGCGCTGGTCGACGCGCTGCAGCAGGTTGCCCCGGGCAGCGATGTGGATTACCTGCTCAAGCAGCGCGGGATGTTCAGCTACACCGGCTTCAGTGCGGCGCAGGTGGATCGCCTGCGCGACGAGTTTGGCGTCTACCTGATTGCCAGCGGACGCATGTGCGTGGCGGGGTTAAACTCACGTAATGTTCAGCAGGTCGCGAAAGCCTTTGCCGCGGTAATGTAAGCCGCTCTCCAGCAGGTTGTCTCTGCCGGTCAACGGGCAGGGGCAACCCCCTCTGATTGTGATCATCCTCTTTTTCTATGACATCTACGCGAAAAAGGCTTTTCATCCCTGTCGCCTGCGGGTAAGGTCGGGGCGTTACTAAGCATGCACATTATTGAAAACAATAATGATTGATAGATTTAGGGATAAATATGCGCAAACTTACTCTCGCCCTTGCGGCGGCTTCTCTCCTGTTCACGCTGAACAGCGCCGTAGTAGCGCGCGCCTCCACGCCACAGCCGCTGTGGGTCGGCACCAACGTGGCCCAGTTGGCCGAGCAGGCGCCGATCCACTGGGTTTCGGTGGCGCAAATTGAGAACAGCCTGCTGGGGCGTCCGCCGATGGCCGTCGGCTTTGATATCGATGACACCGTTCTCTTCTCCAGTCCTGGTTTCTGGCGCGGGCAAAAAACCTTCTCTCCCGGCAGTGAGGATTACCTGAAAAACCCGCAGTTCTGGGAAAAAATGAACAACGGCTGGGACGAATTCAGCATGCCAAAAGAGGTGGCGCGCCAGCTGATTGCCATGCATGTGAAGCGTGGCGACAGCATCTGGTTCGTCACCGGCCGCAGCCAGACCAAAACAGAAACCGTTTCTAAAACCCTGCAGGATGATTTTCTTATCCCCGCCGCCAATATGAACCCAGTGATTTTCGCTGGCGATAAGCCGGGTCAGAATACCAAGACCCAGTGGCTGCAGACGAAGCAGATAAAGGTTTTCTATGGCGACTCGGATAACGATATTACCGCCGCCCGCGAGGCGGGCGCCCGCGGGATCCGCGTGCTGCGTGCCGCCAACTCCTCCTATAAGCCGCTGCCGATGGCCGGCGCGCTGGGCGAAGAAGTGATCGTCAATTCCGAATACTGACAGGCGTCAGAACGTGATAAACGGCAGCGGTGACGCTGCCGTTTTTTTATGCAAAATCCGGGGTGGAAGGTTTTACCTTTTCACGTATTGCTGCACACTTAGAGGGATTCATTCGCAAAAAGGAGTCGATGATGTGGTATCAGCAAACCCTGACGCTTGGGCCTAAATCCCGTGGTTTTCATCTGGTCACCGACGAAATCCTCGGCCAGATCCGCGGGCTGTCCGGGGTGAAGGTCGGCCTACTACACCTCCTGCTCCAGCATACTTCCGCTTCCCTGACGCTCAACGAATACTGCGATCCCACCGTCCGGTATGACATGGAGCAGTATTTTCTTAACGCCGTGCCGGACAATGCGCCGTACGAACATGATTATGAAGGCCCTGACGATATGCCGTCGCACATCAAATCATCGATGCTTGGCGTGTCGCTGATGCTGCCGGTTGAGGACGGACGCGTCAGGCTGGGGACCTGGCAGGGCATCTGGCTGGGGGAGCATCGGATACACGGCGGTTCGCGGCACATCGTTGCGACGCTCATGGGGGAATAAAAGATGACAATTTCGGAGTTATTGCAGTACTGCATGGCGAAGCCGGGAGCAGAGCAGAGCGTCCACAGCGACTGGAAAGCCACGCAGATTAAGGTCTCGGACGTGCTGTTTGCCATGGTGAAGGAGGTCGAAGACCAGCGGCCGGCGGTTGCGCTGAAGGCGAGCCCGGAGCTGGCGGAGCTGCTACGGCAGCAGCATCGCGACGTCCGGCCCAGCCAGCATCTCAATAAAGCGCACTGGAGCACCGTCTTTCTGGATGGCTCGCTGCCGGATTCGCAAATCTACTACCTGGTCGATGCGTCTTATCAGCAGGCGGTGAAAATGCTGCCGGAGCCGGTCCGGCAGCAGCTTTCTCGCTAATTATTTTAGCATCGGCTTCAGGAAGCGCGCGGTGTGCGAGGCTTCGCACTCGGCGACGGTTTCCGGGGTACCGGAAACCAGAATTTCGCCGCCGCCGCTGCCGCCTTCCGGGCCGAGATCGACAATCCAGTCGGCCGTTTTTATCACGTCGAGATTGTGCTCAATCACCACGATGGTATTGCCCTGATCGCGCAGCTGGTGCAGCACTTCCAGCAGCTGCTGGATATCGGCGAAGTGCAGACCGGTGGTCGGCTCATCGAGGATATACAGCGTCTGGCCGGTACCGCGCTTGGACAGCTCGCGCGCCAGCTTGACGCGCTGCGCCTCGCCGCCGGACAGGGTCGTCGCCGACTGGCCGAGACGGATATAGGTCAGACCCACGTCCATCAGGGTTTGCAGTTTACGCGCCAGCGCCGGTACGGCATCAAAGAACTCGCGCGCTTCTTCGATAGTCATATCCAGCACTTCGTGGATGGTTTTGCCTTTGTACTTAATCTCCAGCGTTTCGCGGTTATAGCGCTTACCTTTGCACTGGTCGCACGGTACGTAGATATCCGGCAGGAAGTGCATTTCGACCTTGATCACCCCGTCGCCCTGGCAGGCTTCGCAGCGACCGCCGCGGACGTTAAAACTGAAACGGCCCGGCGTATAGCCGCGGGAACGTGATTCCGGCACCCCGGCGAACAGCTCGCGCACCGGCGTAAACACCCCGGTATAGGTCGCGGGGTTGGAGCGCGGCGTGCGGCCGATCGGGCTCTGGTCGATATCGATGACTTTATCGAAGTGCTCCAGCCCCTGAATATCGCGATACGGCGCCGGTTCGGCGATGGTCGCGCCGTTAAGCTGACGCTGGGCAATGGGGAACAGGGTGTCGTTGATCAGCGTGGATTTACCCGAGCCGGAGACGCCGGTGATGCAGGTAAACAGGCCCACCGGCAGGGTCAGCGTCACGTCTTTCAGGTTGTTGCCGCGCGCGCCGGTTAGCTTGAGGACTTTCTCCGGATCGGCGGGCACGCGCTGCTTCGGCACTTCAATTTTGCGCTTGCCGCTCATAAACTGGCCGGTCAGGGATTCTGGTACCGCCATAATGGCCTCCAGCGGTCCTTCCGCCACCACCTGGCCGCCGTGGACCCCGGCCCCGGGGCCGATATCGATCACATGGTCGGCGGCGCGAATGGCGTCTTCGTCATGCTCAACGACGATCACCGTGTTGCCTAAATTACGCAGGTGGATCAGGGTCCCGAGCAGGCGCTCGTTATCGCGCTGGTGCAGGCCGATGGAGGGCTCATCCAGGACGTACATCACGCCAACCAGTCCGGCGCCAATCTGGCTCGCCAGACGGATACGCTGGGCCTCGCCGCCGGAGAGCGTTTCCGCCGAGCGGGAAAGCGTCAGGTAGTTGAGGCCGACGTTGACGAGGAACTTCAGGCGATCGCCAATCTCTTTCAGCACTTTTTCGGCGATTTTTGCCCGCTGGCCGGAGAGCTTCAGATTGTTAAAGAAGTCCATCGCGTGGCCGATGCTCATATCGGAAATGGTCGGCAGCGGGGTGTTTTCCACAAACACGTGGCGCGCCTCACGGCGCAGACGCGTACCGTCGCAGCTGGCGCACGGGCGATTGCTGATGAACTTCGCCAGCTCTTCGCGCACCGCGCTGGATTCCGTCTCTTTGTAGCGGCGCTCCATGTTATGCAGCACGCCTTCGAACGGATGGCGGCGCACCGAGGTGTCGCCGCGGTCGTTCATGTATTTGAATTCAATATTCTCTTTACCGGAACCGTACAGGACCACTTTCTGCACGCTGGCGCTGAGGGTGCCCCACGGCGCTTCAACGTCAAACTTATAGTGCTCCGCCAGCGACTTCAGCATCTGGAAGTAGTAGAAGTTACGCCGATCCCAGCCGCGGATGGCGCCGCCCGCCAGCGACAGCTCCGGATTTTGCACCACGCGATCGGGGTCGAAATATTGCTGCACGCCGAGACCGTCGCAGGTCGGGCAGGCGCCCGCCGGGTTGTTGAAGGAGAACAGGCGCGGCTCCAGCTCGCGCATGCTGTAGCCGCAGATCGGGCAGGCGAAGTTGGCGGAAAACAGCAGCTCTTCCGCTTTCTCATCATCCATATTGGCCACGATGGCGGTCCCGCCGGAGAGCTCCAGCGCGGTTTCAAACGACTCGGCCAGACGTTGCGCCAGATCGTCGCGCACCTTGAAGCGGTCGATGACCACCTCGATGGTGTGCTTCTTCTGCAGCTCCAGCTTCGGCGGATCCGAGAGATCGCAGACTTCGCCGTCGATCCGTGCGCGGATATAGCCCTGGCTGGCGAGGTTTTCCAGCGTTTTGGTGTGCTCGCCTTTACGCTCTTTAATGATGGGCGCGAGCAGCATCAGGCGCTGACCTTCCGGCTGAGAGAGCACATTATCGACCATCTGGCTGACGGTCTGCGCCGCCAGCGGCACGTCGTGGTCCGGACAGCGCGGTTCGCCGACGCGGGCGTACAGCAGACGCAGGTAGTCGTGAATTTCGGTAATCGTACCCACCGTCGAGCGGGGGTTGTGAGAGGTTGATTTCTGTTCGATGGAAATCGCCGGCGACAGCCCTTCGATATGGTCGACGTCCGGCTTCTCCATCAGCGACAGGAACTGTCGAGCATAGGCGGAGAGCGATTCGACGTAGCGACGCTGGCCTTCGGCATACAGGGTGTCGAAAGCGAGTGAAGATTTGCCAGACCCGGAAAGCCCGGTGACGACAATGAGTTTGTCGCGCGGGATAACGAGGTTGATGTTTTTGAGATTATGGGTGCGGGCGCCCCGAACTTCGATCTTATCCATTCACCTTTCCCGGTAGGTAGATACACGGATTGCCTGGTTTGCTTGAAGGACAAACGGCAGAAACGGCTAATTATGACACAATTTAACCTGAATGAATATACAGTATCGGAATGCAAATTCAGGTCGAGTGTGCAACAATGTCGTAGCCGGGTACTATCTCTGGAATCAGCCTCGCAGCTATTAAAATGCTACGTGGAAATGGTACACTCGCGCGTTTACACTATTAAGAAACGTATTCAGGAGACACGAACATGGCCAGCAGAGGCGTAAACAAGGTGATTCTCGTCGGTAATCTGGGGCAGGACCCGGAAGTACGCTACATGCCAAGTGGCGGCGCAGTCGCCAACTTCACGCTGGCAACTTCCGAATCCTGGCGTGACAAGCAGACCGGCGAAATGAAAGAGCAGACTGAATGGCACCGCGTTGTGCTGTTCGGCAAACTGGCTGAAGTCGCTGGTGAGTATCTGCGTAAAGGCTCTCAGGTGTACATTGAAGGCCAACTGCGTACCCGCAAGTGGACCGATCAATCCGGTCAGGACAAATACACCACTGAAGTGGTGGTAAACGTTGGCGGCACCATGCAGATGCTGGGCGGCCGTCAGGGCGGCGGCGCACCGGCAGGCGGCGGACAGCAGCAGGGCGGTTGGGGTCAGCCTCAGCAGCCGCAGGGCGGCAACCAGTTCAGCGGCGGCGCGCAGTCCCGTCCGCAGCAGCAGGCTCCGGCAGCGCCTTCCAACGAACCGCCGATGGACTTCGACGACGATATCCCGTTCTAAGGCCTGCCTTAAACGCGATATCCGCGTAGTTAACACAGAAAGCCCCGGTTTCGCCGGGGCTTTTTTTATGATTATTTCACCACCGCCTCAGAAGTGGTTTTGACCGCTGGCCGCAAGCGCTTCAGGCCGCGGGCACCTGAGCGGTCGCGGGCATCGCCACGCTGGGCTGCGGTTTGGCTGGCGGCGCCACCGGCTCCTGCCGCGGTGCCGCCGTCGCTTTCTGTTTGCGGGCCATGTCATCGACGATCAGCCGATAGGCGATGTAATACTTATAGATATTGCTGACGTAGGTCACCGTTTCCGCGCCGATTTTTTCTGCCGCCAGATTTTCGACGTTACCGAACCAGACGTTTGGATCAAACCCGCGCTGTTTGGTCATGGTGCGCAGGCGGGCGATACGCGCCGGACCGGCGTTGTAGGAGGCAAAGGCAAATAGCGCTTTATCCAGCCGGGTCATGGGCTCATCAGCATAGTAACGATCTATCATCCAGCGCATATATTTCACGCCAGCATGAATATTGGGATCCAGCTGTTTAATATCGCCCACCTTCAGCTCTTTTCCGGTGCGGGGCATCACCTGCATCACTCCGACGGCGCCAACGTGGCTTCGAACCGACTGGTTCAGCCGCGACTCCTGGTATCCCTGGGCCGCCATCAGCAGCCAGTCGACATCATAGCGATCGCCATATTTACGGAAGACGTCCACCATGGCGAGGAACTTGCGCCGTTCCTTACTCGCTGCGGCATTTTTAACATATTGGGCATTTTTCAGGTAACGCAGCAGCAGGGTATTACCCAGCGTGGTGCCCTGACGATTCTTTTTCACGAAGTTGTTCAGCAGCGCCAGCAGCTGCGGGCTGTCCTGGCGTACCGCCCACGCAATGTTGCCGCCGTCGCGCAGCACCACGTTGTCATGGACCTGGATTTTCGGAAATACCTGTTTCCAGAAAACCGCTTTATGCTGATCGACGACGATCAACGGCACCAGCCCGGCGTTGAGCATTTCCAGCAGATCTTCATCCTCCAGCGCTTCCGGCGCCGCTTCCAGGGTAACCGGCGGTCGTGACTCGCTGGCAAATCGGGCGTTCAGCGCTTGCAGACTTTCGTAATAGCTGGAGGAGCGGCGAACAAAGACCGTTTGACCGGAGAGCTGCTCCAGACTGTCGACCTTCGGCGATGCCGGGCCGGAGATCAGTAATTCTTTCACGTTGCTGTAGAGCGGTTGAGCGAAATCGACCTGGGCTTCCCGCGAGGGCGTGATAGTCAGGTTGGCGGCGGCGATATCCCCTTTACCTTCATTAAGCGCGGTAAAGAGTTTATCCCGACTGACCGGCACAAAAACGATGTGCAGCTTCAGGTGGCGCTGTTTTAGCTTTTTATCTTTCGCCAGCTGTTTATTCAGATCGTTTTCCAGCGCGATAAAAATGTCGTGCGTTGCCCCGCGCTGGGTGCCTTTATCAATAAAAAAGAAGGTCTTGCTGTAGGTGGTTAATACCCGGATGGTGCGCCGATCGAGCATGCCAGGCAGATCGCCTTTCCACGGCTGCAGCATGTCGTCGATATGGATCGACAGCGTATTGTCTTCGGTTGCCACCGGCGGCGCGATTTCCGCCTCCGCCGCCGGCAGAAAAGGGGCGAATAACAGCGTCGCGAGGCAGGTAAGCCAGGCGATAAACAGGCGTGATAGCGAATTGGCGTTCATGGAGGAGCACTCCGCAGGGGGATGTGTTTATTTTAGCAGAACGGCCGCCGTTAGCTGGGTAGGACATGGGGGAAAAGGTGTAACGATACCGACAAAGAGTCTTTCGCAAATAGTATTACTTACTATTAATGTGCTTTTGTCTTTAATTTAACTATGGAGATAATATGATAAAAATATGTTTTTTTAATGATGAATAGAAAGTGATGATTTTATTTTTACTTTATTCTCTTTCGTTTGTTTTTTGGTAACCAGCTGATTGGTAAATGTTATTTTATTTTTCTCTGATATTGATTATTATCATCTTGATAATGAATCTCATTTTTATTACCGTAACACGGCACATTACTCTAATGACACGCTGTCTGGATTACGCTATCAAAGAATAGCGCGCAGCGCTTTTTCTCTAATGATGAAACAGGGCACTTAATTTTATTATGCCTCACGCTGTCTTCTTATTCCCATTAATGCTGGGAAGGCGCTGACCTGCGCCAAAATCTGGCGAGGCGCTGAGGCAAATATTTTATCCCATTGTTTTTTCAATTGGGGAAGGCGTTATGCCCGACAGCAACAGAAAACAGGGCATATTCTATGAAATACACGTCTCTCTTCCCGCTGGGGATCGCCATTCCTCTGTTTGCCTGTAGCGTGCCGCTGCAGGCGACAGAGAGCGTTATCGAACCATCGACGTCTGACGAGAGCACCCCCACTGCTGAACATCACGAGGAAACGATGGTGGTGACTGCCGCCAGGCAGAACCTGCAGGCGCCGGGCGTGTCGACCATTACTGCGGACGAGATTCGCAAACATCCCCCCGCCCGCGATGTGTCGGAGTTAATTCGTACGCAACCCGGGGTCAATCTGACCGGTAACTCCACCAGCGGTCAGCGAGGCAACAACCGACAAATTGATATCCGTGGGATGGGGCCAGAGAACACTCTGGTGCTGGTCGATGGAAAACCGGTCACCAGCCGTAACTCGGTGCGGTATGGCTGGCGCGGCGATCGTGATTCCCGTGGCGATACCAACTGGGTGCCGGCAGAGATGATCGATCATATCGATGTGATCCGCGGCCCGGCGGCGGCGCGCTATGGTAATGGCGCGATGGGCGGGGTCGTCAACATCGTGACCAAACCGACCACGCCTGAATGGCATGGGTCGTGGAATACCTATATGAATGCTCCGCAGCATCGTAAAGAAGGGTCGACGAAACGTACCAACTTTAGCCTCAATGGTCCGCTGTCAGACAGTGTCAGCTTCAATCTCTGGGGTAATCTGAGTAAAACCCAGGCCGATGCTCAGGACATTAACGCCGGGCATGAAGCCGAGCGTACAGGCTCCTACGCGGGCTCTTATCCCGCCGGACGTGAAGGGGTGGTGAACAAAGATATTCACAGTAAGCTGCGCTGGGAGTTCGCCCCGATGCAGGCCCTGGAGTTTGAGGCCGGCTACAGCCGACAGGGCAACCTCTATGCCGGCGACACACAAAACACCAATACCAGTACGCTGGTGAAGAGTATGTACGGGAAAGAGACTAACCGTCTCTACCGGCAAACTTATGGCGTGACATGGACCGGCGGCTGGGATAATGGCGTGACCAGCAACAGCTATGCCCAGTACGAACACACCCGCAACTCGCGAATGAATGAAGGGCTGGCGGGGGGGACGGAAGGGATCTTCTCCAGTAGCGAGTTTTCAGATATCGATCTGGCCGATGTTCTGCTACATAGCGAAGTGAATATTCCGTTTACGCTGGGGGTCGATCAGAATCTGACGCTGGGGACAGAATGGAATCAGCAGCGGATGAAAGATGGCGTATCGACAACCCAGGCGCTCTCTTACGGAACTATCGATGGCGTATCGGCTACTGGTCGTAGCCCGTACTCCAGCGCCGAGATCTTCTCGCTGTTTACCGAAGATAATATGGCGCTAACGGACAGCACCATGCTGACACCCGCTCTGCGCTTCGACCACCACAGCATCGTCGGCAATAACTGGAGCCCCTCACTGAACCTGTCCCAGGAGCTGACGGACGACTGGACGCTGAAGCTGGGCATTGCCCGCGCTTACAAGGCGCCTAACCTCTACCAGTTGAACCCGAACTATATTCTCTACAGCAACGGTCAAGGCTGTTACGCCAGTAGTTCCGCCTGCTATCTGATGGGGAATAGTGACCTGAAAGCGGAGACCAGCGTTAATAAAGAGATTGGTCTTGAGTATAAGCATGAGGGCTATCAGGCGGGAATCACCTGGTTCCGTAACGACTATCACAACAAGATTGAGTCAGGGTACGCGGCGGTGGGCACTGCCAGCAACGGCACCACCAATATCTATCAGTGGGAAAACGTACCAAAGGCGTTAGTGGAAGGCCTGGAAGGAACGTTGAATCTTCCGATGGGGGAGACGGTTAACTGGAGCAATAACCTGACATGGATGCTGCAGAGCAAGAATAAGACGACAGGCGACCGACTGTCAGTGATCCCGCAGTTTACCCTGAACTCGACTTTGAGCTGGCAGGTCCGTGAAGATCTCTCTCTGCAGAGCACCTTTACCTGGTATGGCCGACAGAAACCAAAACGCTTTAATTATAAGGGCGAGGCGGTCAGCGGCAGCGAATTAAACGAAGTCAGCCCATACAGTATTGTCGGTCTCAGTGCGACCTGGGATGTGAACAAAAACCTGAGCTTCACCAGCGGGATAGATAACCTGTTTGATATCCGCCACTATCGGGCAGGGAATGCGCAAACGACCGGCAACGCGACGACGGGAGCTTATCTGTATGGCGCGGGTGCCGAGACCTATAACGAATCGGGGCGGACCTTCTTTGTGAGCGTAAATACTCACTTCTGATGGTGCTGATGAGAATGAAACCGGGTGCAGCGCGGCCCGGTTTTTTTATTTCGGATGAGAGCGGTGGAGACAATTATAAATGGTGACAAAATCTTCACGCCCTCTACATTATTAGCTCAAAATATCCTTTTATACTGATTTCCGTCGCGCAAGGTCGTTGATCCCGACCGGGCTCGATAATAGCATCCTGCTATTTCCCTTCTGCAATACCCCCTGTCCCCCTTCCATTCCCAACCGCAGCAATGCGGAGGAGGGGGACCTTCCTTATTTTTGCCGCGTAACCTGATGACGATATTGAGTGGGTGTGAGCGCATGATATTTTTTGAAGGTACGATTAAACGCACTGAGATCGTCATAACCAACCATAATACAAATATCGACAATACGGTAACCAGGCGTCGTCAGCAATAAACGGCGACAGAGCGACATGCGCTGCTGGCGGATATATTCCATCGGCGATCGATCAAAATAATGACGGAAGAGCCGAAACAAATGCCAGGGGGAATAACCAGAGATATCGCTCAGATCGTCGACGGTCAGTTTCTTATCCAGATTATTATCGATCCACAAGAGCAGGTCGCTTAATACCGATTGCTGGAGCGTTTTGCTACGCATGATTGAGGCCAATCCCAAAAACGAAGGGCTCCTCAATGAGGAGCCCTGGATTTACTGAACGGTGAGCTCGCCGTGGCGAACCTGATAATTTTTTTGGTTATCAGGGCCAATAAAGTCGCTGGCGGGTTTTGCCACCTGCAGATGACCAAACGCGGTTGATTGCTCTGCATGATAATTTTCGCCGTCATTCACGTTGCCGTGCCCGTTATAACGGGCAATGGCCGGGAAGGGATACACCGGACGCGTTGCGATAACGGCTGGAGCGGCGTCAGCGTAAGGCTGACTGACTTTCTGCACGCCGTGAAACTGCGTTTGGGCATCTGGTTTTTCTGTCATCGGCGGCAGCCTGGCGGCGGCTGGCGCCCGTTTGCCGGCCATAATCTCTTGCGGCGCGATGCCTTCCTCGGTCCAGCGCATCAGCGGGGTAAGGAGATCAATTTGATCGTAACCTTCGCCATTACCGCAATGTGCTACCCCAGGCAGCAGGAATAACCGCAGGAAGGAATCCGTTGCGGCATGGCCCATCTCTGCCTCTACACCGCGGTAATAGGCGATAGAAAAGGCTGGGCTGACGGAGTCATCGGCCAGACCGTGCCAGAGGATAAGCTTGCCGCCGCGCTGCTGATAGGCATGAAGATTGGTATTTGCCGCATTATAGAGCGGTGCCAGTTGAGCGACAGCGTCAAAATTCTGCTGATTAAGTGGGAAATCCCGCATCGATTGGATCTTCTGTTTTCCTCCCGGCAGGAGCACGGATTGCAGAGCCGGTAGTACCATCATTTCCGACATTGAGTGGCCGGTCGGCGTCTCCGGCACCGGCCAGCGTAGCTCGGAGCCCAGCGGAAGACCGCCAGCGACGAACTGGGCGCCGTGGCTGTCGTAAGCGCCGCGGTAGAACTTTTTCACTACCTCAATCTCTTCCTGTGTCAGGCAGGCGGAACGGTCCTGAGCGTTGGCAGGACAGCGGGGGAGCCAAGTCTCAGAGAACTGACAGGCATAGGGGTTTTGCAGGATGCCGTCCTGCACGCCGGAAAGCGTCGGGCAATGAGCCAGTATGGCCTGGTGAATCAAAGGTAAGCGATCTTTCAACAAGATAGCGGTACCGTCCGGACGCTGATTGGCGGCCACATTCCAGCCGTGGAAGAAGGAGTTCTGAAACTGGAAAAAGGCCGCTGGCGCACCAGCGCTGATACCGTCAAAATCCTGCGGATAGCGCTGCGCTTCCATCAATGCTTCGCGACCGCCGTCTGAGCAGCCCATAAAGTACGCGTACTTTGGCGGCTGGCGGTAAAGCGTCTGCATCACCGCTTTGGCCAGCACTGCGGTCAGGTGGTTGGCGCGCCAGGCAAAATCGATGCGCTTTTGCGGATCTTCTGCCCATGACGCATCCATCATACTGCCATGGTGCCCCATATCGGTTGCTGCCACCACAAACTCGCCGTTCATTGCCGGCAGGCAGCCGCTGGCATTCGACAGACTCAGGTTAATACTCCCGCACAGTCCGCCGCAGCCGACCTGCAAGAAACGTTGACTCCAGCGCTGGGTCGGCAGGGCAATCTGCACGCCAATCTGGGGGGCGATAGTGGCGCTCACCTTGCACCAGCTTCCCTGCGCGGAGGTCTGCATTTCAGTGTGGTTGATAGTGACCTTTGCGCCAACGGCGGCGCTGAAGTCGGTAGCGCTTAGCGCATCGCATGTTAGCGCGGGGAGAACAATCGGCAGACTGGAGGCAGCCTGCGCTGGCGAAGCGAACGATAACCCAACGAGGGTGCAGAGAATGATAGGTAACATCGTTTTAAGTAAGCGTGTCATACGCGATTCCCTGTGATTGATGATGGGAGGCGGCAGGATGGTGAAGCCTATGCCTCACCTTCCCTGGCGAGGCGCCACTGCTTGGCTATTGTAGACAACGATAGATTTTCCTTGATGCCTTGATAAGGCGTCCCTACTGTATTCTGCTATTTTGAGGAAAATATGGAGATGTTCGCCATCGGCGTCTGGTGGTGAATACAAGATAAAATGTTGTGATGTCGATTGCATAATTTATTCAATTTCTCTTCATTATATCTGCTGGCTTTAAGAATATGATTGTGCCTGTTCCTGGTGATTCCAGAGAACAACATTCCTAACGAGATCCTTCCCCCTTTCCATTAGCAAGAAAGGGGGCTTTTTCAATAAAGACCGTTCAGGTAAATCTAAATATAGCTCTGGTGTTGGCCATTAGAACCACGGCGTTCAGGAAAAGTTCCATCATTAAATATATTTTTAAACATGATTTAACATCCTTTTTTTCTCCATTTTGTCGCCATAATTGCATGTAATTCTGCGCCTCGCTCAGGTTATTTCTGTCGCATATCTTAGATACGCATCCTGAACAAATAAGCTCAACGCCAGCAGATAACTGCTATTGCTCATTATCTCGTAGACGACACATTCATGTTAAAAAAGACTCATATCATCAGCGGATTATTGATTACCCCTTTAACGCTGTACGCCGCAACCTCATATCAAGTTGATGATATCCGTTTTGAAGGGCTGCAGCGCGTGACCGTCGGGGCGGCGCTATTAAGTATGCCGTTGCACGCGGGAGAAGCGGTGACGGCAGAGGAAGTCAGCGAGGCAGTGCGCGCGCTGTATGCGAGCGGCAATTTCGAGAATGTGCAGATCCTGCGCGATGGGAAAACGCTGGTGGTGCAGGTTAAGGAGAGGCCCACTATTGCCAGCATCAGTTTTTCCGGGAATAAGTCGGTGAAGGATGATGCGTTAAAGGAAAATCTCACCGCGACAGGTATTTCAGCAGGTAGCGCACTGGATCGAAATTCGCTTAGCGAAATAGAAAAGGGGTTGCAGGATTTCTATTACAGCGCGGGGAAATACAGCGCGCAGGTTCACGCTGTGGTGACACCGTTACCGCGTAATCGCGTTGACTTAACGTTCGTCTTTCAGGAAGGCGTATCGGCGAAAATCGCACAAATAAACATTATCGGTAATCAGGCGTTTCGGGAAGAGACGCTCCTGGACCAGCTTCAGCTACGCGATAATGTGCCGTGGTGGAATGTGGTAGCGGATAAAAAATATCAGAAACAGAAGCTGGAAGCCGATCTGGAAACGCTGCGCAGTTTTTATCTCGATCGCGGCTATGCGCGCTTTGCGATCCAGTCCACGCAGGTCAGTATGACGCCAGATAAAAAATCCCTGTATATCACCATCACCCTCAATGAAGGCGAACGTTATCAGGTCGACCGAACTCAGGTGACAGGCGACCTGGCGCAGCATGGACCGGAGATCGAGGCCCTTGCCCAGCCGCTGGCGGGGGCATGGTATAGCGGGGCGCAAGTCACCACGGTTGAAAATGAGATCAAAAAGCGTTTTGGTAAGTATGGTTATGCCTGGCCGCAGGTGACGACCACGCCGGAAATCGATGACGCGCATCATCGTGTGACGCTGCATATTCAGGTCAACGCCGGCCGCCGTTACTCGGTACGCCAGATCCGCTTTTCCGGTAACGACACCTCCCGGGACGCGGTGTTACGTCGTGAAATGCGCCAAATGGAAGGGGCGTGGCTCAACAACGAAAAAGTCGAGCAAGGGAAAGTACGTCTTGATCGAACGGGTTTTTTTGAGAACGTTGAACAGCAGATCGTTCCGGTCAATGGAACGGCGGATCAGGTCGATGTGGTCTACAAGGTGAAGGAGCGCAACACCGGCTCATTCAACGTGGGCCTGGGATTTGGTACGGATAGCGGCGTGAGCTATCAGCTTGGCGTGACGCAGGATAACTGGCTGGGTACGGGCAATAGCGTGAGCTTCAATGGGACGCGCAACAGCTATCAGTCTTATCTTGAACTGGGGGCGACGAACCCGTGGTTTACCGTTGATGGCATCAGCCTGGGCGGAAAGATTTTTTATAACAGCTATGATGCTTCCGATGCGGATGCCGGGAGCTATAACCAGCAGAGCTATGGCTTAGGCAGTACGCTAGGGTTTCCCATTAGCGAAAATAACTCCCTGAACCTGGGGCTGGATTATGTCCATAATCGCCTGACCAATATGGATCCGGAGCTGACGACCTGGCGCTACCTCAGCTCTCGGGGAATCGAGCCCAGCGTGGTGACGAAAGATGGCGACAGTGGCGCAAAATATAGCGCCAACGATTATTTTGTGAGTCTTGGATGGGGCTACAACGATCTCGATCGCGGCTTCTTCCCGCGTGCGGGAAACAAGAGCAGCCTGAGCGGTAAAGTGACGCTCCCCGGTTCGGATAATAGCTACTACAAACTCTCTTTTGACACCGCCCAGTATCTGCCGCTGAGCGAAAACAAGCGCTGGGTCTGGATGGAACGCCTGCGCGCAGGCTATGCCGGCGGGTTAGACGGCAAAAGTGTGCCGTTCTACGATAATTTTTACGCTGGCGGTTCGTCGTCGGTGCGCGGCTTCTCTTCTAACACCATTGGGCCTAAAGCGGCTTATTACCGCTGCAATGGTAGCGAAAGCAGCTATAGCGCCTGCCCGCTGGACGCCTCGTCTGATGCGGTCGGCGGGAATGCCATGGCGGTGCTGAACAGCGAATTTATCATTCCAACCCCCTTTGTGAATGACAAATACGCCGATAGTCTGCGAACCTCGCTGTTTGTTGACGCGGGGACGGTCTGGAGCACCTCCTGGCACAACACCGCGCAGACGCTGGCGGCAGGTATCCCTGACTACGGCGATCCGAGTCATATTCGTCTCTCCGCGGGGATTGCCGTGCAGTGGATGTCTCCCCTTGGTCCACTGGTCTTCTCCTGGGCAGAGCCGTTTAAAAAGTACGATGGTGATAAAGCAGAACAGTTTCAGTTTAATATCGGCAAAACCTGGTAGGGCCTCAGCGGGGCTTGTTAGACCGGCGTGGCAATATTCTGTGGACTGTCTTCCGACATAGCGATTGAGCAGAATATGCTCAATCGCTATGTCGATATTATCGCTAAGGAATGCGATCTGGCGGGACACCCGCGACATTTACCCGAGCGCGGTCTGAGGGCCTCGCGGAGCTGGTGACGTACGACGAGGTAACCGCGCAATAAATAGCTGCCTGCTACGGTCCTCTTTTCTTGCCAACCGCGGGTAATGCTCAGTGCTGCATCATCTAATACCAATGACTGAGGCCTCATCCAGAGGGACTAAGACGTATTGTCAATTAAGTTTATATTATCTTATTTTTTATTATATTTTCTTTTTTAAGGTTAATTTGGCTGTTTTTTATCGGGCCTAATCATAAATTTTGAGAGGAAAATGAAACCTTACTAATAATGGGTTGTGTTGTTAGGAATTGTCTTAAGTCACATAATTGTCAGGGACGCTTGCGGTTTATAATAATGAATGCTATCACTATATACGGTAACAATTTGTAGCATCTGTATAAGGAAGGAATATGAAATGGACTATTCTTAATACTCTGATCTGCCCGCAATCCGGCATCGCCTTCTCGGCAATATCCAGTCTGCGTTTCTTAAAATTTATCATGTGGTACGAGGCCGATGTGATCCTGCTGCCCGGCGAGTCGATGAAGCTCTATTCCTCGAGAGTTTTAATTAATGACCAGTATCATTCATTAAAAATCTACAATATTACGGTGTACGATGAGGCGCAATGGGAAAAATTACGTGAGCGGCCATCTTGCCCATACCATGCCGGCGGCGAGCGGTCTGACTCCTGTTTTTACCAGTCCTTTTGCGCAATTAAGCGCTGTCCGAATAATATTCCCCGCAGCGAACCCTGGCGGTAGTCAGTCCACGCCGCCGGCCAGCCGCCGGCGGCGTGGCGTTATTTCGCCAGCAGGGCCGCCAGCCGCGGCTGGACGCTTGCGCAGCCCGCCAGCACGAGGTTGCCTCGCCGCAGACCCTCATTGGCGAGAAACGCATTGCACTTTCCCCCCGCCTCCTCAATCAACAGCATGCCTGCCAGCGCGTCCCAGCTGTTCATATGCGCTTCATAATAGGCATGGAGCTGGCCGGCGGCGACATGCGCCAGCATCAGGGCCCCCGCGCCGAAGCGGCGATATTCCAGGCCGGCGTCGAGCAGGGTCGCGATGGCCTGGGCGTAGTCGCTGGCCGGGGCGCGGCTGGAACGGCCCATACCCACCACCACCGCATCCGGATCCGGTTCGCGTAGCGTCAGACGCTGGCCGTTGAGATACGCGCCTTCGCCGCGGCCGGCGAAGAACAACTCATCGCGATCGGGAGCGTAGATAATGCCAAGCGTCAGCTCGGCCTGGCATACTCGCGCCAGCGAGATACACCAGTAATCCATACCGAGGATAAAGTTGGTGGTGCCATCGACAGGGTCGAGCACCCAGACGGTCTGTTCATCGCCAGCAAAACCGCTCTCCTCGCCGAGGAAACCCTCTTGGGGAAAATGGGCCTGCAGCCAGCCTTTAATCTGTTGTTCTACCGCGAGATCCGCCTGGGACACAAAGTCCTGGCGCGATTTTTTATCGACCTGTAATCCCGCATCGCGCAGCGCCTGGGCGTGGGCGCCAGCCTGGCGAATCAAGGCGCATAATGACTCTCGTTGTGCTTCCGTCATAGTCCTGCTCTCAGATAACAAAGGGCGACGTGCGCCGGTGAATTAATGTCACCTCCACCCAGGTGGTGCGTGAAGGTTGTAAAGGGTCGGCGGCGCGCTCCTGCAGCCGGGTAAGCGCCTGGCGGGAAATCGCCGCCACATCCTGATGTAGGGTGGTGAGCTGGTAGCTATATTGCGCGGTCGGCGGCGTGTTATCAAAACCAATCAGCTGGTAATCCTCAGGCGCCTGTTTGCCGCGCTGGCGCATTCCATCGAGAAAGCCACAGGCAAGCTGGGCATTGGCGCAAAAGATCCCCTCAGGCACCTCGCCAGCGAGCGCCGCGGCCTGCTCACCGCCGACGTAGCCCTCTTCCGGACAGGCGAGGTGCGCCAGGTCGCGTTCGATGTCCACTCCGCGCGTCTGTAGCGCCCGGCTGAACGCTTCCCCGCGCATGCGTCCGGCCCAGGTGGAAGGGTGAGTATTGAGCCAGCCGAAGCGCCGACAGCCGCTGCGCAACAGCTGGTCGGCGGCCAGCTCGGCGCCAGCGGCGTTATCAGAGCAGACATAATCCACCCCGGGGATCGTCGGTTGACGGTTAATGCCCACCACCGGAATATGCTGCTGAACGCACTCGTTCACCAGCGCTTCCGGCGGCTGGCCGGAGGTAACGATAACTCCGGAGACGCGAAACTGAGCGAAACGGCGCAGGGTGTGCGCCAGATCCTGCTCGCTATGGATCTCGCTCACCAGCGCCTGAAAGCCCTGGCGTTGGATCTCGTTGAGCAGGGCATCAAGCAGGGCGCTGCGAAAAGGATCGCTGATGCGCGAGACGATCACGCCGATTAAGTGGCTGCGCTGGCGGTTCAGCCCCTGGGCGAGGAAGTTAACCTGATACCCCAGCTCTTCGGCGGCGCGCAACACCCGCGCCCGGGCATCGGGAGAGATGCTGCCGTTGCTGCTCAACGCCCGGGACACCACCGCCCGGGAGACGCCCGCTCGCCGGGCAACGTCCTGGGCGGTGACGCTGGGTTTACGGGGTGCAGGGCTCATAGGATATGCGCCTCGTCGTTAAACGTGGGACGCGGCAACGTTAAGGCGAGCCCATCCCGGGAAACGAATAAACCCGGCCACGGCTGGCAGGCCTGCTTCAGCGCCGGCAGGGAAGCATCCTCGCAGTGATAGAGCCCCAGCGCCGGGAGCTGCAGCGTTCTGAACAGCATCAGGCAAGAGGGGAAATCGCCATGAGAGGCGTCATCGTCCAGAGCCGCCACCGAGGCACACTCCTGAAACGCCAGCCCGGCGCCGGCCATCAGGGCCATCGAGTCGGCGGTCGGCCGGCCATCGCCGCTGTAAAACAGCGTCTGCCCGGCAATGGTGATACGGATGGCGCGATTACTCAGCTCATGCTGGGTGGGGGCAGTGCGGATCTGCCAGTCCTGCCACGTCCAGGCGTCGCGACACGCTTGCCAGTCGAGGGTGAAGCCAAGCTCCGCCTGCGGCCAGTTCGCCAGCGCGGCCAGCTGCTTGAGCACCGGCTGCTGCGCCGGCTGGCAGTAGATAATCAACGGCTTCTGGCGGGAGCCGCTTTTCCAGTAATTCAGCAGCGCCGTCAGACCGGTGCAGTGGTCCGGATGAACGTGGGTGAAGTAGATCGCGTCGATATCGTTGACTCCGCCGCCGCGCTGCCAGAGCGCGCGGGGAACGGTGGGGCCACAGTCGATTAACCACTGTTTGTTGTCCGCGTCGATTACCCGCAACGCGGAAGTATTTTGCGTGCAGGAAAAGGCGCTCCCGCAGCCAAGCACATCTATTTTCATTTACCCTCGCCAAAAATTTTTGTCGCTTAATTAAATTGTCATAAATACCCGACAAAGTAGGCTCACATCATGTCGAGTCAACGTTGCATTTTTTTTACAGCTAAATGAACACGTGTTCATACCAATAAAAAATGCCCGCAACAGCGCTTTCAGGTAGCGAATATGAGTTATTTAAAGATCTCTGGCCTTAAAATTAGTTATGGCGATAAAGTGGTTTTACATAATATCGATCTGGCGGTCGAGCAGGGGGAGATGATCGCCCTGCTCGGCCCTTCCGGATGTGGAAAAACCACCCTGCTGAATGCCCTCTGCGGTTTTATTCCGGTGGAAAGCGGGGAGATCGCCATCGCCAGCCGATCGATCACCCATCAGGCGCCGGAGCAGCGCAATATCACCATGGTGTTTCAAAGCTACGCCCTGTGGCCGCACCTGACGGTGGCGCGCAATATTGGCTATGGCCTGAAGCTGCGCAAATGGCGCGGGGCGGATATCACACGGCGAGTGGCGGAGCTGCTACGGATCGTCAATCTCGACGGGCTGGCTGACGTGAAGGTGACCGAACTCTCGGGCGGCCAGCGGCAGCGGGTGGCGCTGGCGAGGGCGCTGGCGATAGAGCCTCAGGTGCTGGTGCTGGATGAGCCGTTATCTAATCTGGATGCCAAAGTGCGGCTCAATGTGCGCCATGAAATTAAATCTCTGCAAAAGAAACTCGGCTTTACGTCATTAATTGTCACCCACGATCAGCAGGAGGCATTAGTGATGGCGGACCGAATTGCGGTATTAAACCAGGGGCGAATTGAGCAAACCGGCACGCCGGAACAAATATATCAGCGACCCGCGACACCCTTCGTCGCTGATTTTATGGGCGCCGATAATAAAATAACCTCTGATGAAATATCCGCTGCCGCAATATCCGGTTTATCCGCTGCTCAGCAGGGTGAAAAAGTCATTTATTTTCGCAGCGCCGATGCCACGCTCGCTGAATTAACGCAGCCCGCGCCGCAGGAAGGGCTCGCCCTGGAGGGGATGGTGGAGCAGAGCGCGTTTCTGGGCAATCTGTATCGCCACAGCGTGCGCTGTCATGACCGCCTGCTGCAGGCCGACTCCGCTCAGTGCTGGCCGACGAAAAGCCGCGTCAGGCTCCATGTGCCGATGCCGGCCCTCCATATTTTTCCTTTACCACTATCACAGTGATATCAGCGTGTTCATTCTGGGGACAATCCATGTTTACTAAGACGAAAGCAGCGATCTTAACGACCCTCTGCCTGAGCGTTAGCGCCCAGGCCGACACCTTTCTTAACGTCGCCACCGCGGGCGATCAGAATATGGTGGATTACGTGAAAACCTGGCTGGGGCCAAAATTTGAAGCCGCTCATCCCGGCGTCAAGGTGCGGGTGATCGGTACCGGCCCAGGCGACGCCGGGTCGAATAAAATTAGCGAGAAGCTGAGCGCCCAGCAGGAGAGCGGCGCGCAGCAATGGGATATCGACGTCGCCGTGGTGCATCAGAAGGCGGGCGGGGAGCAGGTGGAAAAGGGATTGCTGCAAAAATATCGCCAGGATATTCAGACCGGCGGCATGGTGAGCTCGCCGAGCGCCACCCAGGCGCTGGGCGTTAACGTCGACGGATACGTCATGCCGATGTTCTTAAGCCAGACCGCTATCGCCTGGAACAGCGATCTCGTCAATACGCCACCGGCGTCGTATGACGAGCTGGTGGCCTGGACGCAGAAACATCCTCAGGCTTTTGGCTATAACGGCATCAAGAACGGCATGTCCGGCGTTAGCTTTGTGGTGGGCTGGATCTACGCCTACGGGACCGACGCCGAGCGCCTCTCCTCCGCGCCTTATGATAAAAGCGTCGAAAAGGGCTGGCAGCAAGCCTATGAGAAACTGAAGGCGTTCAATAAAAATGTCACTTTCACTCCGGGCAACGCTGGTACGCTCGACATGCTAAGTCGGGGAGAGATTGCCATGGGCCCGGTATGGGTCGACATGTTCTATAGCTGGAAAGATCAGGGCAAGCTGCCGCCATCGATTAAGCTCGCTTTACTGGCCCCGGGCATGCCGGGTCAGCCGATGTATTACGTCATTCCGGCGAAAGCGGCGAATCCGCAGCTGGCGCGCGACTTTATCGCGCTGGCCACCAGCCCGGAAGTGCAGGCGCAGGGGATCGTTAAGCAGTTCAACTGGTATCCGGGCATCGACGCCGGGCAGGTGAAGCCGAAGCTGGATGCAGCGACCTGGCAAAAGCTGTTTGCCGAAATCTCGCCAGAAGCGTTGGCGAAGTATGGCAAAAGCTTCCCGATCGCTCCCTACTTTGACGATATCAAAGAGGGTTACGAAAGCCAGGTGGCCAATTAACCCTTTTTCCAGCCCGGGTCGCCGACCCGGGCGCTTGCTTGTGCCAACGCCAGGTTCTTTATGTCCAGTTCATTAAAATATTTGCTGCTGGTTGCCCCGGCCGCGCTGATGGTCGCGATCTTGTTTTTGTATCCGCTGGGGTTTTCGCTGGTCTCGGCGTTTACCGCGCCGGGACAGCCGTTCACCCTCGATCATTTTCGCAAGGTCTACGCGCTTTACGCCAACGATGTGCTCTTTTCGCTGCTTATCGTGCTGATCTCGGTGGCGTTGTTAGCGCTGATCGCCATTACCCTGTCGGCAGTGATTGCGCTGTCGCCTTGCCGGCCCGTTGTACGCCTGCTGGGTTTTTTGTATCGCCTGCCGCTGTTTATTCCTTTTATCGTCGTCGCTCAGATGATGCGCACTTTTCTCGCCAAAAATGGCCTGATGAACAATGCGCTGGTGGCGGCCGATCTGGTCAGGCCGCTGGAGACCCTCTCCTGGCTGGGATGGAAGGGAATTGTCATTACCTTTGTCTGGAAGCAGCTGGCCTTTGCTACGCTGTTGATCTGCGGAGCGATGGCGGCGCTGGAGCCGTCGCAGATCCTCGCCGCACGTAACCTTGGCGCCTCCCGGCCGCGGCTGCTGTTCGATATTATGCTGCCGCAGGTCCTGCCGACCATCGGCGTGGCGCTGGTGCTGTCGACGGTAACCATGATGTCGGTGCTGTCGGTACCGCTGATGATCGGCGTGGGGACGCCGACGATGCTGACCGTGGATATGGCGTTTCGCGTCAATTCCTATGGTGATTACGCGGTGGCGAATGCGCTTGGCGTGGTGTCGCTGGCGATCTGCGGCGCGCTGTCGTGGTTTTACCTGCGCCATAGCCTGCAGCAAAAAGGCGGTGAATGATGAAAGCGCTGAACCTTGCTTCCTCTCCGTCATGGTGGGTAAGAGGACGCCGTAAAGTGAACGCCAGCCCGGTGCTGCAGACCCTGCTGCTGCTGTTTATGCTGCTGGCGATGTTTGGCCCGCTTCTGAACCTGTTGATCTGGACCGTAGCGGAAAGCTGGTATTTTCCCCATTCGCTGCCCAGCCAGTGGGGCCTGAAGTACTGGTATCAGGTTTTCAATCCGTACAGCGATGTCTCCAGCTCGCTGTTAACCAGCATACTGATCGCCCTGCTGTCGGTGGGGGTCTGTTTGCTGATTTCCGTTCCCGCCGGCTATGCGCTTTCCCGGCGGAAAATGCCGCTGCGGGTGCTGTTTATGCTGCTGTTTCTCCTCCCGCAGGCCTTTCCCAACCTGACGGTATACATGAATATTGCTCGTCTGTTTTACCAGTGGGGCTTGAACGGAACTATCGCGGGGGTGGTGCTGGTGCATAGCGTCCATGGTCTGATGTACTCGGTGTGGATCTGTGTGGCCGCGTTTTCAGCCATCGACCCGCTGCTGGCGCGGGCATCGCGTAACCTGGGCGCCGGACCGGTGTATACCTTCTGGCACATCGTGCTGCCGCAGGCGGCGCCAGGGATCGTTGCCGCCTGCATCTTTGTTTTTCTGGAGTCGTTGGATGAGTTTACCGGCACCTTCTTCGTCGGGGCGCCGGATATCACTACGCTGCCGCTGCTGCTCTATAACGCCAGCATGTCGGGTAACTATCAGGTCTCGTCGATTACCGCGCTGATTTTGCTGGTGCCATCGCTGCTCTTTATGGTGGTGATCCAGAAATTTATGCGTCCGGAGATGATGGCGAAATTGGGGAAATAAGAGCTGCAGAAAACGAAAAAGCTTCCCGTCGGGAAGCTTTTTAACCTCAGGTCATCATCATTGGCCATTCTGGCGGCGTCTGACTCATGACTTCAATCATCACATCTTTGATATTGCCCCAGATTTTGGCAATATCGAGCAGGGTGATGCCGAGCAAACCGGTGGCGAACCAGCAGGCGGCGGCAAGGCCGAGGCAGCTGCAGATCACCGCCAGACCGGCGTAATCGCTTTTGCGAAGCTGAATATTCAGTGAGCTGGCGAGAAACATGAGTACTGCGCTCACCAGGGGCCAGCGCAACAACACGACACTGGTAGTAATGGAAGCCATTAACCTATCCTCAAAGAAAGTCGGGGAGCCATGGACGACCTGGCGCGACTGACGATGGCATAGCGCTCTGGTCTCAACTGGCGTACTAGAGAGTGATGAAACGCCATTTCTGTTTCATCAACTTGTGTGAACTATATCACACTTGGCGCTTTCTTCACCAGTCAAAAAATGAGCTTTCGCTGCGTTTAATAGCAATGTTATTTGTGTGGATATTAGTGAGCAACCCCCGCTGATCTTATTTTCATTGCCTTGCTAATGATTATTATTCTGCGGGTTTTATTACCTGTTCTTGTTTATTACACGGAGAAACCGAGTCAGATACGCGTCTATTCTTAATCTTGGCGGAATATCTTCCGAATACCTGATAAATAAGTATTATTCTTCACCATCAGGGGTAAAGCTGACGCCCGTGAGGGCTGGCAGAAAATCTGCTGATGTCTATCGCAGTCGCGATTGCTAACGTGTTTGGTCTACCTTAATTAAGGCATATCGCATGGATGTAAGCGTAAATGGGTGACAGTGCGCCGCATAAGGCGCTAAGGCTCATCGGAACGGGTTTGGTTATTTTATTGCCAGTGGTACTGGCATTGTGGTTTGCCCAGCTGCGGGCGAAAGCCGAAACCATTGATCAATTACACTCATTTTCGCAGTTGGCGCTGCAAAAAACGGAAATGGTCATCCGCGAAGCGGATCAGGCCCGGGCGAAAGCCAGCCAGTATCGCGGGGAGCTATGCTCAGCGGACCATCAGCGTTATTTATTGCATATCGTTCGTGGCCTGCTGTATGTGGAAGATCTGATCTACGCTAACGGCCAGCGCTTTATCTGTTCAACGTCCGTTCATCAGCAAACCGGCTGGCGGATGCCGGCGGCCAATTACACCAAAAAGCCGGATGTCGCGATTTACTATTACCGGGACACGCCGTTTTATCCGGGCTTTGCCATGAATTATATGCAGAAGGGGCCCTATGTGGTGGTGGTCAATCCCTTCTCGTACAGCTCGGTAATCGCCAGCGATCGCGATTTAGCCTATGGCGTATTTGATACCAAAACCAACCTCTTTTTCTCGGTCAGTAACAATGTCGAGCCCGCGGAGCTCCATGCGTTAATTCGCGAAGGCGATACCTTTTTTAATCAGAATGGCCGGGTGTATACGATAGCCCGCTCCGCTATCCGGCCGATCGCCGTCATTATGTCCACCTCGCGGGCCAGCTATTATCACAACTTTTGTGACCAGGCCAGCCTGACGCTGCCGCTGGGGATCATCTGCAGTATTTTACTGGTGCTGGTGTGGTCGCGCACCCGCCGTCAGTATCACTCGCCGCGCAATATGCTGCAGCGGGCTCTGAGCTGCCGCCAGCTGCGCCTGCACTACCAGCCGATTATCGATATTAAAAATAACCGCTGCGTCGGGGCGGAAGCGCTGCTGCGCTGGCCAGGGTTTGACGGCCCGGTGATGAACCCGGCGGAGTTTATACCGCTGGCGGAAAATGAAGGCATGATTGCCCAGGTGACGGACTACGTGGTGGATGAGCTGTTTTACGAAATGGGAGAGTTTCTTGCCAGCCATCCGCAGCTGTACGTGGCGATCAATCTCTCTGCGTCGGACTTCCACTCGGCGCGGCTGATTTCACAGATCAGTGAGAAAGCGCGCAGCTATGCGGTCTGTATCGGGCAGATCAAAATCGAAGTAACCGAGCGGGGGTTTATCGACGTACCGAAGACCACGCCGGTGATTCAGGCGTTCCGCGAAGCGGGCTATGAAATTGCCATCGATGATTTCGGTACCGGCTATTCGAATCTGCATAATCTGCACGCCCTGAACGTCGATATCCTTAAAATCGATAAAACCTTCGTTGATACGCTGACCACCAACAACACCAGCCACCTGATTGCCGAACACATCATCGAGATGGCGCGCGGGTTACGTCTAAAGACTATCGCGGAAGGCGTGGAGACGCCTGAGCAGGTAAGCTGGCTCTACAAGCGCGGCGTGCAGTATTGCCAGGGCTGGCTGTTTGCGAAAGCGATGCCGGCGCGGGAGTTTATGCAGTGGTTAGCCAATGCGCCCGCGCCCGTGAACGTGCCTCAGCCGCCGCGTCACGCGGAGATCTGATGGCGGTAGTCGCTGGGGGTGCGGTCAAACTCCCGGCGGAATACCCGCGAGAAGGTTTGCTGCGAGACATAGCCCAGATCCATGGCGATATCAAAGATCGGCCGCTGGGTGGTTCGCAACGCCTCCGCCGCCAGCAGCAGGCGGCGCTGACGAATATAATCCCCCAGCGTCTGATGCATCACGGTGCGGAACATCCGCTGCAGGTACCACTTCGAGTATCCTGACTTTTTGGCGACTACATCAATGTTAAGTGGTTGATCGATATGTTCATCAATCCATTCAATCAGTGTTTGAATAATATCCTGATGGGACATAAAGCGGCCTCTCTCAATTCTCGATTCGTCGTTTTGTCTGCGGGCGAGTATAATTCCTCAAGTTAACTTGAGGTAAAGCGCTTTATGGAAAAGAAATCACCCCGCATCAAAATGCTGCTGACGCCCGGGGAAGTGGCAAAACGAACCGGCGTGGCGGTCTCGGCCCTCCATTTTTATGAGAGTAAAGGGCTGATCCACAGCCAGCGGAATGCCGGCAATCAGCGGCGCTACCGGCGCGATGTCCTGCGCGCGGTGGCGATTATCAAAATTGCGCAACGTATCGGCATCCCGCTGGCCACCATCGGCGACGCGTTTGGCGTGCTGCCAGAAGGGCACAATCTCAGCGCAAAAGAGTGGAAAATGCTGTCATCACAGTGGCGCGAGGAGCTTGACCGGCGTATCCACACCCTGACGGCGCTGCGCGACCAGCTCGACGGCTGCATTGGCTGCGGCTGTTTATCGCGGCGCGATTGCCCGCTACGCAACCCGGGCGATAAGCTGGGGGAAGAGGGGACCGGCGCTCGGCTGCTGGAAGAGGAGTGATAAAACTAAAGCGCCACAACTGGGCGCTTTAGTTGTTTTCCGGTCTTGGTCTTTCGCATTATCTCGTTGGTTCACGAGAGGGTTTCCCCCGACGTCGACGTCCCTCAGTATTGCGCAATCTGTTGATGGAGGTTCCGGTTTGCGTCGACACTTTAACTATGGCATCTGCCGCCGTTTTTTCCTCACTATTTTGCCGAAATTTTCCCGGCAATCAGCGCCTGTTCCTATAGTTAATTTGAACAAACGACGGGAGAGGCCCATGCTGACGGTACACCATCTTAATCAGTCACGATCGCAACGCGTACTGTGGGCGCTGGAGGAGCTACAGCTGCCTTATCAGATAGTCCGCTATCAGCGGGAAAAGTCGATGCTGGCGCCAGCGGCATTGAAGAAAATCCACCCGCTGGGTAAATCGCCCGTGCTGGAAGACAACGGCTATGTGCTGGCGGAGTCCGGAGCGATCCTTGAGTATTTGCAGGAGAGTTGGGACAGCGATGGGCTGCTGAAGCCGCGGGGCACAGATGACAAACTGCAGTACCGCTTCTGGCTGCACTATGCCGAAGGTTCGCTGATGCCGCTGCTGTTAATGAAGCTGGTGTTCGCCAGCCTCGGCAGACCTCCGGTGCCCTTTGGCGTCCGCTCGCTGGGCTCGCTGCTGGGCAAAGGTATCCAGAAAGCGTGGCTCGATCCCCAACTGGCCACCCATGCGCGGTTCATTGACAACCATCTGGCCACGCGGCCATGGTTTGCCGGCGAGCAGCTGAGCATGGCCGATATCCAGATGAGCTTCCCGGTGATGGCGCTGTTGTCCCGCGGCGGCATGGATGATCTTCGCCATATCGAGGCCTGGCGACAGCGGGTGGAGCAGCGCCCGGCCTGGCAGCGGGCCATCGAGCGCGGCGGCCCCTTCACCTTACCCGGCGCCTGAGGTATCAGCGGATCCGATGACGCGGCTAAATGAAAGCAACTGACTAAAAAATTGTTAGCGGATTGCGCATGGACGATAACGTTTGCGCATCAGCTGGTTATTTTCTGTTCGTCATAAGCGAAATTTAGCGAAATACGATAAACATCGGTTGAAAAGGGTTATCTAAAGGCCGGATAATCGTTTGCCTTTCTGTTTTGCTCCCTCTTTTATCTGCTATCCAGGGGGAGGAGACAAGGTTGACATACCGTAGTGTATGCGTGGAGTTAAACGTTTGCTTTTTGCAGCCCCCCTGGCGCTGCGATTCGGTACAAGGAGATCGCGTTTAACTGGCAGTGGAAGGTCCACCACGCATATCAACGAACAATAAAAATTTTCAGGGGAAGTTTTCTATGTCTACGCCTTCAGCGCGTACCGGCGGTTCATTAGACGCCTGGTTTAAAATTTCGGCGCGCGGTAGCACCGTGCGTCAGGAGATTGTTGCAGGTCTTACTACCTTTCTGGCAATGGTGTACTCCGTCATCGTGGTGCCGGGCATGCTCGGAAAAGCGGGCTTCCCGCCGGCCGCGGTGTTTGTTTCTACCTGTCTGGTGGCGGGCGTTGGCTCGCTGGCGATGGGATTATGGGCAAACCTGCCGATGGCCATCGGCTGCGCTATCTCGTTGACCGCTTTCACCGCCTTCAGCCTGGTGCTGGGGCAGCACATCAGTATTCCGGTGGCGCTCGGCGCGGTATTCCTGATGGGCGTCCTGTTTACGGTGATCTCGGCAACCGGCATCCGCAGCTGGATCTTGCGCAACCTGCCGCAGGGCGTGGCCCACGGTACCGGGATCGGGATCGGTCTGTTCCTGCTGCTGATTGCCGCCAATGGCGTTGGCCTGGTGATCAAAAACCCGCTGGACGGTCTGCCGGTGGCGTTGGGGAACTTTGACAGCTTCCCGGTGGTGATGTCGCTGATTGGCCTTGCGGTGATCATCGGTCTGGAAAAAATGAAGGTACCGGGCGGTATTCTGCTGACCATTATCGGCGTGTCGATTGTCGGCCTGATTTTCGATCCTAACGTCCATTTCTCCGGGATTTTCGCCATGCCATCCCTGAGCGATGACCAGGGCAACTCGCTGATTGGCAGTCTGGATATCGTCGGCGCGCTGAATCCGGTTGTGCTGCCCAGCGTGCTGGCCCTGGTGATGACGGCGGTTTTTGACGCCACCGGCACCATCCGCGCGGTGGCCGGTCAGGCGAACCTGCTGGACAAAGACGGACAGATCATCAACGGCGGTAAAGCGCTGACCACCGACTCCCTGAGCAGCGTCTTCTCTGGCTTAGTCGGGGCGGCGCCGGCGGCGGTGTATATCGAATCGGCGGCGGGTACGGCAGCCGGCGGTAAAACCGGCCTGACCGCGGTGACGGTAGGGGTCCTGTTCCTGCTGATCCTGTTCCTCTCTCCGCTCTCTTATCTGGTGCCGGCCTACGCGACCGCGCCGGCGCTGATGTACGTCGGCCTGCTGATGCTGAGCAACGTGGCGAAAATCGATTTCAACGACTTCGTTGACGCCATGGCCGGCCTGATCACCGCGGTGTTTATCGTGCTGACCTGTAACATCGTGACCGGCATTATGATCGGTTTCGCGACCCTGGTGATCGGCCGCCTGGTCTCCGGCGAGTGGCGTAAGCTGAACCTCGGCACGGTGATTATCGCGGTGGCGCTGGTGGTCTTCTACGCCGGCGGGTGGGCGATTTAAACCCTTTGTGCTCCTCTCGGGCGGCTCAGGCCGCCCGTTTTATTTTTAAGCCACATCCTGTTTCCATTTGCGTTAATCTGGGTAGCGTATGATTCACAGGCAAGACGCCTCACAGGTATAAAAGAAAACGCAGCAAACAGGGAACACATGGAAATATTCTTTACCATCCTCATCATGACCCTTGTGGTCTCACTCTCCGGGGTAGTGACGCGCGTACTGCCCTTTCAGGTTCCACTCCCACTGATGCAAATCGCCATTGGCGCGCTTCTGGCGTGGCCGACCTTTGGTTTGCACGTTGAATTTGATCCAGAGCTGTTTCTGGTCCTGTTTATCCCGCCGCTGCTGTTCGCCGACGGCTGGAAAACGCCGACCCGCGAATTCATTGAGCACGGGCGCGAGATCCTTGGCCTGGCGCTGGCGCTGGTGGTCGTGACGGTGGTCGGCATCGGCTTTCTGATCTACTGGATTGTGCCGGGCATTCCGCTTATCCCGGCGTTCGCGCTGGCGGCCGTACTGTCGCCGACTGATGCCGTGGCGCTCTCGGGTATCGTCGGGGAAGGGCGGATACCGAAAAAAATCATGGGTATTCTGCAGGGTGAGGCGCTAATGAACGACGCCTCCGGCCTGGTCTCGCTCAAGTTTGCCGTCGCGGTGGCGATGGGCACCATGGTCTTTACCGTCGGCGGCGCCACCGTTGAGTTTCTGAAGGTGGCGATTGGCGGCGTGCTGGCCGGGTTTGTGGTGAGCTGGTCGTATGGCCGCTCGATGCGCTTCCTCAGCCGCTGGGGCGGTGACGAGCCCGCCACGCAGATCGTCCTGCTGTTCCTGCTGCCGTTTGCCTCCTATCTGATTGCCGAACATATCGGCGTCTCCGGCATTCTGGCGGCGGTGGCGGCAGGGATGACCATCACCCGTTCCGGCGTGATGCGTACCGCGCCGCTGGCGATGCGCCTGCGCGCCAACAGCACCTGGGCGATGCTGGAGTTTGTCTTTAACGGCATGGTGTTTCTGCTGTTGGGCCTGCAGCTGCCGGATATCCTCTCCAGCTCGCTGGTGGCGGCGGAAGCCGACCCCAACGTCGAGACCTGGATGCTGTTTACCGACATCATCCTGATCTATGCCGCGCTGATGCTGGTGCGTTTTGGCTGGCTGTGGTCGATGCGTAAGCTTAGCCAGCGCTTCCTGAAGAAGAAACCGATGGAGTTTGGCTCCTGGACCACGCGCGAGCTGCTGATCTCCTCCGTTGCCGGGGTGCGCGGGGCGATTACCCTCGCCGGTGTGCTCTCTATTCCGCTGTTGCTGCCGGACGGGAATGTCTTTCCGGCGCGCTATGAGCTGATTTTCCTCGCCGCCGGGGTGATCCTGTTCTCGTTGTTCGTTGGGGTGATTGCGCTGCCGATCCTGCTGCGTCACATTGAATCGAGCGATAATGTGCAGCAGCGGAAAGAGGAGCGTCTGGCGCGCGCGGCGACGGCGGACGTGGCGATTGTGGCTATCCAGAAGATGGAAGAGCGGCTGGCGGCGGACACCAAAGAGAATATCGATAACCAGCTGCTGACCGAAGTCAGTTCACGGGTGATCGGTAACCTGCGCCGCCGCGCCGATGGGCGTAACGACGTGGAGACCTCCATGCTCGAAGAGAGTCTGGAACGCCGCTTCCGCCTGGCGGCGCTGCGCTCTGAACGTGGCGAGCTGTACCATCTGCGCGCCACCCGGCAGATCAGCAACGAGACGCTGCAGAAGCTGCTGCACGACCTCGACCTGCTGGAAGCGCTGTTAATCGAAGATCAGTGATCGTCAGACCCGGTGGCGTAGCGCCGCCGGGTGATCTCTCGTAACGCACGTGTGCCCCCGGGCAGCTGACGCCTTACCGGGCCGACAACCTCCGCGGTATCCACCCGATGCGCACCAGCCTGGCGCCGCCAGGCGTTATTCCAGCCAGAACGCTTTACTGCAGGCCAGCCAGGCCTCAGCGCTGCGCGACATATACACCCCTTCCCGCCAAATCATCCCCAGCTCCCAGCGCAGCTCGCTTTGCAATGGGATCCAGCAAAAATTCTGCGGGTCGAGACGCTGGCAAATCGGCTCCGGCAGGATCGCCACGCCAATGCCGGCCTGCACCATGGCGGCGAGAAAATCCCACTGACCGCTGCGCACGGCGATCCGCGGCTTCACATCATGCTCGGCAAAGAGGCGCATCAACTGCTGGCTGAGGGCGAAATCTTCGTTGTAAATAACCAGCGGATGCGCCGCCAGCTCCGCCGGCGAGAGCGAGGTCTTGCCTTCCCACGTCGCGGTCCTGGGCGCCAGGACGCACAGCGGGTGGTTGAACAACGGTAAGGTGGTGAGGCTGCTTCCTTCTTCGATCGGCAGGGCGGTCATCGCCATATCAAGCTCGCCGTTGCTGACCGCCTGCTGAACCGTCAGGCCGCCAAACTCGGCGATTTTCAACTCGACGCCCGGGTAGCGTTCGCGAAAACGGCTGATCGGCTCGGCCATCAGCATCCCGACCATCGGCGGAATGCCCAGCCGCAGCACCCCCTTATGCAGGTGGTTGATATCGCTCAGCTCTGACTCCAGCTGGCTGAACTCGCCGAGGATCGCCTGGCCGCGTTCAAAAACCACGCGTCCGGTATCGGTGAGCAGTAGTTTGCGGCCATCGCGGATCAACAGCGTGCAGTTCAGTTCATCTTCGAGATTTTTGAGCATCTTGCTGATGGTGGGCTGCGTGACGAACAGCTTTTCCGCCGCGCGAGTAAAACTCTGCTGACGAACCACTTCAACAAAATAGCGCAGCGTTCGGATATCCATAATTATTCCCTGAGACTATACCTGCGATGATTTTAATTCATTTCTGTCCGCGTCGGCGGCTCTCTATACTGCACCCCTGACTTCTTTTTTCCAGGAATATCGCTCATGGCCTTCGCGCCAGCTCGCGTTGTCCCCGTCGTGGCGCAACGTCTTCAGATCCCGGTGCAGGTACTTCTCTACGTCGGGTTATTTATCTTCGCGCAATATCTGGTGAACACCTGGCAGGTGCCGCTGCCGGCCAACCTGGTCGGCATGGTGATGCTCCTGCTGCTGATCGTCTGCCGGGTGATCCCCCTGAACTGGGTTCGCGCCGGCGCCCGCTGGTTGCTGGCGGAAATGCTGCTGTTTTTTGTCCCGGCGGTGGTGGCGGTGGTCAATTATGCTCAACTGCTGATGGTCGACGGCTGGCGGATTTTTCTGGTGATTGCGTTAAGCACGCTGATGGTGCTGGGCGCCACCGCCTGGGTCGTTGACAAGGTCTATCGTTACGAAGTGAGCAGGATAAATAAATGAGCGATGTCGTGCTGAGTATCCTGTGTCTGCTGGCGACCCTGGGCCTTTATTATGCCAACAAAAAACTGTATCGCCGTTTTCATAAACTGCCGCTGATGCCGCTGGTGTTCACGCCGATCCTGCTGGTGCTGATTCTGGTGGTAGGCCACATCTCCTATCAGAGCTATATGGGGGAGACCCACTGGCTGCTCTGGCTGCTGGGCCCGGCGACCATCGCTTTTGCCGTCCCGGTCTATGAAAATGTCGCGGTGATTAAACGCCACTGGATGTCACTCACCGCCGGGGTGATCACCGCGTCGGTTGTTGCGGTGACCAGTTCGGTCTGGCTGGCGAGATGGTTGACGCTGCCTGATGAGATCCAGCGGAGCCTGGCTGTGCGCTCGGTAACGACGCCCTTTGCCCTTGCCGCAGCGAAGCCGCTGGGCGGCCAGCCTGATTTAGTCGCTCTGTTTGTTGTTGTCACCGGGGTATTCGGTATGACGATAGGTGATGTACTGTTTCTGCGACTTTCTATTCGCGCAGGAATGGCGAAAGGAGCGGGGTTTGGCGCAGCATCACATGGCGCTGGTACCGCACGATCTTATGAGCTTGGCCCACAGGAGGGCGTCGTCGCCAGCCTGGTGATGATGCTTTCCGGAGTCGTGATGGTGCTGGCCGCGCCTTTGGTGCGCTGGGCACTGTTTTAAAAGTCACTCCGCGCTCATTTCAGCTATTTTTTACGGATTAACCTGGTGGCATGGTGATTAATGGAACAACTTGATTGGGGATTTATCACTATCTCTGATTGTTGCCAGGGAAAATAATCCTTAATTAGTCTTAGTTCTAATATTATTTATTGATAACCCTTGTCTGGTTTTTCTTTAATCCGCCATGATTATTCTTAATTATTTATCGATAGTTCGTAACCAAATGTTTCTATTTGAATATTGTTTTATTTACTATATTTATTTGTATGTGTTTGAATATTTTAATAATGAATATTTTGATATTATAACTCAATGATTTTATTTGCATATTTTTAATGCATATATGATGGTTATTAATGACAGACATTTATGACTTTGAATTAGCCTTTCTTCTATTGTTGAGAATACTCCTGGTTTCCGTTATCTTGTTTGCGTGAGCTTTTATTATTGAATGGATTCAAGTGGAATTAAAGCTCTTGCATTTGAACTAATGTTAAATGCAAGCCATACATTTCCCTAAGAAATATACCAGCAGTTAAGAACGTTGGTATCCAATCTCATTCGCTAATAGCTTGCCATAAACAATTGATGGATTGATTGTTATTCTGAATAAATAGGGGAATACAAATGAAAGCAAATTTCAAAACGTTAGCTAAGATTTTAGCTTTATCTTCTGGCTGCTCTTTGGTGGCAATGTCTCATGCGAATAATACTATCGACTTCACGGGGACGGTGGCCGAAACCACATGTTCCGCCAGTATTGATAATAATGCTTCATCTATTGAAATGGGGACTGTCTCGGTAGCAGATTTAACAGCGAACGTCTATAGCGCCGCGAAGAACTTCTCTTTCACACTGGCCGGTTGCCCTACGGGCGAAGGTGCTCTGACCAAAGCCCGAATTACCTTTGGTGGTGAAGCAGATAAATTTAATAGTGATTATTTTCGAAACCAGGCTACAGGAACACCAGCAACCAATGTTGCTGTTGCTATTTTTGATGGCGCTGGCGTATTGCAAAAGAACAATACTGAAGGTTCTGATGTCGATATTTCTTCTGGGGAAGCGACCATTCCGTTTATCGTAAAAATGGCTAAGTCAGGTTCCTCTGCTCCAACTAAAGGCCCAGTGAAGACGACCGTAACCTATAACGTAACCTATTATTAATTAATCACTATATCAAGGGAAAGCAGTTTGCTTTCCCTGTTTGGACAAGGCTATGAACAGATTATTATGTTTAGTGTGTTTTTTTTTCTCTATTTCAGTTTCGCAGGCTAGCGTAGTTGTTGGCGGAACGCGCGTTATCTTTGATGGAACAAAAAAGACAACCACCGTCTCTGTTCAGAATAAAGATAATGTTACAAATATCGTCCAGTCATGGTTAGCCATCGTTGATGAGACATCACCCGCGAAAGACTCCTTTATTACCACCCCGCCTCTTTTTCGCTTGAAGGCAGGAGAAAAAGGATTTGTACGCATTCTTCGTACAGGCAAACCGATGCCGGAAGATCGAGAGTCTATGTTGTGGCTCAATATTAAAGGAATTCCTGCAACGGATGACGTATCAGATAAAAATATAGTGCAATTTGCGATTAACTCAAGGATTAAACTCATTTATCGGCCTGCAGCTTTAAAAAATGCTATTCCGGAAGAATTTGCTCAAAAACTGCAATGGTCAAATGATGGCAGAGCCATTAAGGTAAAAAATGATTCTCCTCTCTATATGAATTTCTCTGAGATTTTTATTAATGGTAAAGCAGTACCCGAGGCGTGGTTTGTTGCACCCTATTCAACGATAAGAATACCGGTAGCTAATGCCTCTCCAGCTGGGAAAAAAGAAATCACATGGAGTGTGATCAATGATTATGGTATGTCGGGACCAAAATATAAGGCCATCATTCAATAGCGCTGGATGGAATGATGCATTCTCATTGAAAAGTAGCTATATCGCCATACTTTGCAGTCTTGGCGCTATCCCCTTAACGTCTTTCGCTGGGGAGTATTTTAACCCACATTTACTTGAAGTTAATGAAACTAGTGCGACAAGCGTAGATTTATCTTATATTTCTCGCGAAGCCGTACCTCCTGGTCAGTATAATCTTGATATTTATATTAACGACAAGTTTATCGCTTCTGACACTATCGTCTTTAAGCCACAAAAGGAAGGTAGTGATTCGTCTGCTGAGCCGTGTATTAGCGTTGCGCAACTAAAAGAGTGGTCAATAAAAACGCAGGATTATCCTGAGCTCACGATAGAGGGCTCCGAGTGTGCAAAACTGCCTGCAATACCAGGATGGGAAACGGCGGTTTTACTTTCACAGCAGCGAGTCGATTTTACCGTGCCGCAGGTCGCGATGCTGCGTCACCCTCAGGGCTATGTCCCCGAGAATCAATGGCAGCAGGGCATTACCGCCGGGCTGCTTAACTATAATCTTTCGGGGCAAAAAAACGATCCGCGGCACGGAGGCGCATCGACATCCAATCAGTTTCTTAGTCTGCAGCCTGGGTTGAACGTTGGGCCATGGCGTTTACGTAATTACAGCACCTTTAATCATGATAATGATGGCAACCAGTGGGACTCCGTCTATAGCTATATTTCGCGCGATATCCATGCTCTGAAAGGCCAGCTGATACTGGGGCAGACTTACACCTATCCTGGCATCTTTGACAGCTTCAGCTTCACCGGTGTGCAGATGAATGCAGACAGGGAGATGCTACCGGACAGCATGAATGGCTTTGCTCCGGTGATCAAAGGCATTGCCCGGACGACTGCAGACGTAACGGTATATCAGAATGGATACAGCATCTATAAAACCACGGTCTCTCCCGGGGCATTCGAAATAAATGATCTTTATCCAACGGGGAGTGCGGGCGATCTCTATGTTACGGTGAAAGAGTCTGATGGCGGCGAGCAGAGCTTCGTGGTGCCTTTTGCCTCGCTGGCGATTCTCCAGCGGGAAGGGCAGATAGACTATGCTTTCAGCAGCGGTAAAACTCGCTCGGCGAGCTCAGGCGGAAAGGAATACCATTTTCTGCAATCCACCCTTGCCTGGGGTGCATTGAGTAACGTTACGCTGTACGGCGGTTTTCAGCAACTGGAAGATAAATATAGCAATGCGCTGTTGGGAGCTGGGTTTAATCTGGGATCTGTTGGCGCACTCTCATTGGATGCTTCTCAGTCCTGGGCTGATATAAAAGAAAATCCAACCGCGGATAATACCACTGCCAGCGAGGGGCAGTCTTATCGCGTGCGTTTTAGTAAAGATTTTCCATTAACGGGTACCAACTTCTCCGTTGCCGGATATCGGTATTCAACCCATGGCTATTATTCTCTGCAGAATTTCATTGACCGGGCAAATGCTCATAGCGGGTGTTGTTCATTAACGGGGCGGACTAAAGATCGTTTTGACGCTTCGGCCTCCCAGATTTTCTCCGGGTTCGGTTCTCTCGCCCTCTCGCTGGTCAGTGAATCTTATTGGGATAATTCACGTATGGAGTCGCTGGGGGTGAGCTATAGCAATACCCTGGGTCGCATTTCTTACTTCATTAACTACTCCTACAGCCGAAATGTGCAGAGCACAGGCCAGAACAGCGATAGCTCTCCGACCAGCGATAATATGATATCGCTTACGATGAGCATGCCTTTTGGCGCGGATATATCGGCTAACTACAACCTGAACAGCAGCCGGACGGGCGACACGACCCATAGCCTGGGGTTGAGCGGTTCTGCGTTTGCGGACCGTTCTCTGAACTGGAACGTGCAGGAAGGCTACAACGCCAGCGATAAAAGTATCTCTGGAAACGTCAATCTGAACTATCAGGGTTCCCGGGGCGAAGTCGCCGCCGGATACGGGTATGACAGCTATAGCTCGCACTACAATTACTCGCTTCGCGGCGGGATGGTTGCCCATTCTGGCGGGGTAACCCTTTCTCGCTATCTGGGCGAGAGCGTGGCGCTGGTCGAAGCGCCGGGCGTCAGCGATGTGGCAGTTCGGGGGCAGACGAATATTACGACCGATGCTTTTGGATACGCCGTTGTGCCTTTTGTACGCCCCTACCATGAAAACAATCTCTCTCTTGATGAGCAGCAGGTCTCTGGTGCGGAAATTGATAACATTGTCAGAAAGGTAGTCCCGACGCGAAATGCGATTGTTAAAGTCAAATATGATACCTGGATCGGCTATAAGGCCATGGTCACCATCAACTACAAAAATAAAGCGGTGCCTTTTGGCGCCGTGGTGACGCTTGAGGATGAAAATCTGAATGATAAAGAGCGTCGTAGTTCGATTGTCGGCGATGCCGGGCAAGTCTATATTACCGGGTTACCCAAAAAAGGCCGGCTATTTGTGAAGTGGGGTGATACGCAAAATAGCCAGTGTTATCTCAATTATGATTTTTCATCTGATCAGTCAGTGGATGATATCGTTTTTTATGCAGAGAATTGCCGATGATGAATACCAGGGTAAAGGCTTTAATTCATAATCTCAGGATAGCGGCGATGAAGAGGGGGAATGGCCGGCTATCCATAAAACCATGCTTATTGCTTATTATTAGCATTGGGGTTTTATTCATTTTCGCAAGACCTGCCTGGCCCTTTAACGCCAATAGTGTAGTTAATTTTAATGTCAGCGGTAAGATTGAAGAACCCGTATGTGAAGTGTCGGTAAAGCCCTCCAGTACTATCGATCTGGGAACGGTTTCCCTTCAACGTCTGACCGGTAAACCAGGCGCGAGTAGTGATGCCACGGCCGTTGCCATTGCCTTTGAGCATTGCTCAACGGGGATGACCTCGGTGACGATAACATTTAACGGTAATTCATATAGTAGTACCTATCCCAGTATTTATCAGGATGAGCTTATTTATGGTGCCAAGAACGTAGGGTTACAGCTGCTAAGTGCGGTGGATCAGAAAAGCCTGGGGCCAAATGATACTTATACCTATGCCCTCCCTGAGGGCGCTGAACGCGTTTTTAATATGATTGCCAGAATGTACACCCCTGACGGGAAAGTAACAGCGGGAAAGGTGGCTTTTACCGTTACTTTCAACGTGACCTACAAATAATAGTGCGCATAAAAACATATAAATGGAGTTAGTATGAAACGTGTTTTTTTACTGCTGCTGTGGCTGTCTCCAGTTTGTGGCTGGGCCTGCAGCAACTATATAAATGGCGGGGATGTCACCATTGCCAACCTGCCGCCAAGAATATTGCTGAGTGCGAATAACTATACGGCTGGGACCATTCTCTATGACTCCGGGAAAATCACCGGGCCGCAAACTTCGATGAATAATTGTAATGGTGGTATTTACGCACAGTTTAAATGGGCTTCCTCAATGGTGGGTTCTCACACCAGCGATCATATCTATACGACTTCAGTCCCGGGGATCGGTATCAGAATAAAAGTGTGGCTTAATGTCACAGGGCAAATGGAGGGTTACAATACCCAAATCAAACCTGACTATAGCGAACATTATATAGGAGATGCGAATTTTCTATTGGGGCAGGGGAGCTTGTTTTATTTTTATAACCACTCTCACTACAACCCTGTCTATCAATTGCAATTGATAGCCACTGGCGGCGCTATCGCCAGCGGTAGTGCTCTGACCTTGGGTAACCCAACCTCAACGGTGTCCATCAAAGATGGCGATGGCACGATGGCAGCTTCCAGTTTGCGCGTCACTGGTTCCACGCAAATCCAGCTGGTGCCGATGGGGTGCGATGTTGACGTGACAAGTCTGCTATTTCAGATGGGCAACGTCAGGGCCTCTGAATTTAATAAGGCGACAAAAGTCGGTTCTGCACAACAAAATCTGACGCTGACTTGCGAACCAGGAACGAACGTCACACTGAAGGTCTCGGCCTCTTCAGCTCAAGGAGATAATCCAGACAATAGCGTGATATCCCTGGGATGGGCTCCTGATGCGGCAACAGGTGTCGGCGTGCAATTGAATCTTAATGGGAAGGCATTACCCTTGAATACGGATCTCACATTGTTTTCATCCAGCAGAACGACAGTTTTGAATTCGGGTGCAGAGGCCAGTTACCGCGTATTCAGCAATCCGGACAACCCGGGAGGGGCTTCAGGTACAGAGAGACTTTCCTTTACGACTAACTATTATAAAACCGGTTCCGAGGTGAAGGCTGGGCAGGCGAACGCCAACGGAACCCTGAACTTTACCTACAATTAACCTAAATGCCGCGGGTTGCTTCCCCGGCCAGCAGGCCGGGAAAGCGAGCTTAATGCGCCTGACCTTTCTCGATGCCAATCCCTGTCTGCGAACGGATAAACTGGGCGCGGAACTGCTCGCGCTCGCGCATCCCTTCCGGTGAGTTATCGGTCGCGGAGAAGAGCCAGATGCCGATAAAGGCGATCGCGATGGAGAACAGCGCTGGGTATTCATACGGGAACAGCGCTTTCTCATGACCGAGGATCTGCACCCAAATGGTCGGGCCGAGGATCATCAGAATCACCGCCGTCAGCAGACCCAGCCAGCCGCCGATCATCGCCCCGCGGGTGGTCAGCTTCGACCAGTACATCGACAGCAGGATAATCGGGAAGTTACAGCTGGCGGCAATAGAGAACGCCAGGCCGACCATGAAAGCGATATTCTGATTTTCGAACAGGATGCCCAGCAGAATGGCCACCACGCCGAGGATCAGCACCGTAATTTTGGAGACCTTCAGCTCCTGACGCTCGGTCGCCCCTTTACGGAAGACGTTGGCGTACAGGTCGTGCGACACCGCCGAGGCGCCCGCCAGCGTCAAGCCAGCGACCACCGCCAGAATAGTGGCGAAGGCGACCGCGGAGATAAAGCCGAGGAACAGGTTGCCGCCCACCGCATCCGCCAGATGCACCGCCGCCATATTATTGCCGCCGATAAGCTGCCCGGCCGCGTCTTTGAACACTGGGTTCGCGCCGACCAGCATGATGGCGCCGAAGCCGATGATAAAGGTCAGAATATAGAAGTAGCCCATAAAACCGGTGGCGTAGAACACGCTTTTACGCGCTTCTTTGGCGTCGCTCACGGTAAAGAAACGCATCAGGATATGCGGCAGGCCGGCGGTACCAAACATCAGACCGAGGCCAAGGGAGAGCGCGGATATCGGATCTTTCACCAGCCCGCCTGGGCTCATAATCGCCGCGCCTTTCGGGTGGACGGCCATCGCTTCGGTAAACAGATTATTGAAGCTGAAGCCGACGTGCTTCATCACCATAAAGGCCATAAAGCTGGCGCCGAACAGCAGCAGAACCGCTTTGATAATCTGCACCCAGGTGGTCGCCAGCATGCCGCCGAACAGGACATAGAGCACCATCAGGACGCCCACCAGCACCACCGCAACGTGATAGTTAAGGCCGAACAGCAGCTGGATCAGCTTGCCGGCGCCAACCATTTGGGCGATCAGATAGAGGGCCACCACCACCAGCGAGCCGCAGGCGGAGAGGGTGCGGATCGGTCCCTGTTTGAGACGATAGGACGCCACGTCGGCAAAGGTGTAGCGGCCAAGGTTGCGCAGACGTTCGGCAATCAGAAACAGGATAATCGGCCAGCCGACAAGGAAGCCCAGCGAGTAGATCAGACCGTCGTAACCGGAGGTATACACCAGCGCGGAGATACCAAGGAACGACGCTGCCGACATAAAGTCGCCGGCAATCGCCAGCCCGTTCTGGAAACCGGTGATATTGCCGCCGGCGGTGTAGTAATCGCTGCGCGAACGCACCCGTTTTGACGCCCAGTAAGTGATGTACAGGGTCAGGGCGACGAAAATCAGGAACATGACAATCGCTTGCCAGTTGGTCGGCTGGCGCTGTACCGCGCCGGTAATGGCGTCTGCGGCCTGAACGCCGAGGGGCAGCAGCGTGGCGGCGAGCGCCGTCAGGACTCTCTTGATCATGCTTTTACCTCGTTGAGAACGCTCTTGGTCAAACGGTCAAATTCACCGTTGGCCCGCCAGACATAAATACCGGTGAGAACAAACGAAATGACGATCACCCCGATGCCCAGCGGGATCCCGCGGGTGACGCTGGTCCCGGCGTGCAGCGGCGTGCCGAGCCAGCCTGGCGCGAAGGCGATAAGCAGAATAAAGCCCACATAGATCACTAACATAATCACTGACAGAATGGCGGCAAACCGTTGCCGTGATGCTACCAGCTCCCTGAAATGCGCACTATTTTCTATCCGCTGACAAAGTTGTTCATTCATCTTAGCGTCTCCAGAGGTCTCCCTTTCGTCATCCACGCAGCGGACGCTGGCGACAGCAACCCCTCCGGCGTTAAAGGCCGGGATACGGTTCGCTGACGGCGTTCCTGCGAGTGAAATCCTGGGGGAGGGACTTATTTTTATCCTCTCCCCGGTGGGGGAGAGGGTGTAGGGAATCGGTCCTTACTTAAGAAGGCATGGTAATGGCCTGCTTCTCTTCGAGCAGTTTTTCCACTACGCCAGGATCGGCGAGAGTCGAGGTATCGCCGAGGTTGCTGGTGTCGCCCGCGGCGATCTTGCGCAGAATGCGGCGCATGATTTTGCCCGAGCGGGTTTTTGGCAACGAATCGGTCCAGTGCAGAACATCCGGCGTCGCCAGCGGGCCAATCTCTTTACGCGCCCAGTTACGTACTTCCGCATACAGCTCCGGCGTCGGTTCTTCACCGTGATTGAGCGTCACGTAGGCGTAGATAGCCTGGCCCTTGATGTTGTGCGGAATACCGACCACTGCCGCTTCGGCGATTTTCGGGTGCGACACCAGCGCCGATTCGATCTCGGCAGTACCCAGACGGTGGCCGGAGACGTTCAGTACGTCATCCACGCGGCCGGTGATCCAGTAATAGCCATCTTCATCTCGGCGCGCGCCGTCGCCGCTAAAGTACATATTTTTGAAGGTGGAGAAGTAGGTTTGCTCAAAGCGCTCATGATCCCCGAACAGGGTACGCGCCTGGCCGGGCCAGGAGTCGGCGATGGCAAGATTGCCCTCGGTGGCGCCATCCAGCGGCAGCCCTTCGTTATCCACCAGCACCGGCTGAACGCCGAAGAACGGGCGGGTAGCGGAGCCAGCCTTCAGCTCAATCGCCCCCGGCAGCGGGGTGATCATAAAGCCGCCGGTTTCGGTCTGCCACCAGGTGTCCATCACCGGGCACTTCTCGTTACCGATCTTCTTCCAGTACCACTCCCAGGCTTCCGGGTTAATGGGTTCGCCGACCGAGCCGAGAATGCGCAGCGAGGAGCGGTCTGTGCCTTCGATAGCCTTGTCGCCTTCCGCCATCAGGGCACGGATCGCCGTCGGAGCGGTATACAGAATGCTGACCTTATGCTTATCGACGACCTGGCACATACGCGCCGGGGTTGGCCAGTTCGGCACCCCTTCGAACATCAGAGTGGTGGCGCCGCAGGCCAGCGGGCCGTACAGCAGATAGCTGTGGCCGGTGACCCAGCCGACATCGGCGGTGCACCAGTAAATATCGCCCGGGTGGTAATCGAAAACGTATTTAAAGGTGGTGGCCGCGTAGACCAGATAGCCGCCGGTGGTGTGCAACACCCCTTTCGGTTTACCGGTGGAGCCAGAGGTATAGAGGATGAACAGCGGATCTTCGGCGTTCATCTCGACGGGGCGGTGTTCGGCGCTGGCGTTCGCCATCAGATCGCTCCACCACAGATCGCGGCCTTCCTGCCAGTCGATTTTACCGCCGGTACGTTTCAGGACCACGACGTGTTCAATGCTGTTTACGTTCGGGTTTTTCAGCGCGTCATCGACGTTTTTCTTCAGCGGGATGGCGCGACCGGCGCGCAGCCCTTCATCCGCGGTGATCACCAGGCGCGAGCTGGAGTCGATAATGCGTCCGGCCACTGCCTCCGGCGAGAAGCCACCGAAAATCACCGAGTGGATGGCGCCGATGCGGGCGCAGGCCAGCATCGCCACCGCGGCTTCCGGCACCATCGGCATATAGATGGCGACCACGTCGCCTTTTTTAATCCCGAGGCCGAGCAGCACATTGGCGAAGCGGCACACGTCCGCATGCAGTTCACGGTAGGTGATGTGCTTGCTCTGGCTGGCGTCGTCGCCTTCCCAGATGATGGCGGTTTGATCGCCGCGCTCGGCGAGGTGGCGGTCGAGGCAGTTGGCGGCGAGGTTCAGGGTGCCGTCTTCATACCATTTGATGGAAATGTTACCTGGCGCGAAGGAGGTATTCTTCACGCGGGTGTAGGGGCGCATCCAGTCAAGGATTTTCCCCTGCTCGCCCCAGAATGTATCAGGGTCGGTTATGGATTGTTGATACTGCGCCTTGTACTGATCCGGGTTAATCAGGCAACGTTCCGCAATGTTAGCGGGAATAGGGTGTTTGTGTATTTGGCTCATGGCTTTTTTTCTCCTTTGAACTTGTTAAATATATGTCAAACAAACGTTAAGAGTAGGGGTTTTGACAGCTTTGTTTGTTAATTGGGGGGCAGATCACGCAATGATTCAACTGAGTGAAATTTCGTCAAATGAAACTTTGAAGTGAAATAATTACGCAAATGAATTTATAGAAATGGATGATGTGAAATATTTTTTATTACAAATACTTATGCAAGGTAACTGGGGGAAATTCGCTGCTTTATGCAGAAAAGCAGAGGAAAGCCCTGTTCTTAAAGGCTTGCGCAGCATGCCGTGCAAATGATACTGATATTGCGCGTTAAATAACCCCACAAAGCAACGCAACACAATTCATACCCCCTGCAGTGGGTACCATGACGAAAAGGAATGGTGCCTTTCATTGAGGAAGTCAGTAGTGAAGAAAACAAAAAAAGTCAGTCTGGCCTGGCAAATTTTGCTAGCCCTGGTGCTGGGTATCCTTCTGGGCAGTTATCTGCATTACCACGCCGAAAGTCGCGATTGGTTGATTAGCAATTTGCTGACACCGGCGGGCGATATCTTTATCCATCTGATTAAAATGATCGTGGTCCCGATTGTTATTTCGACCCTGGTGGTCGGGATTGCCGGCGTGGGCGATGCCAAACAGTTAGGCCGGATCGGCGCCAAAACGATTATCTATTTCGAAGTGATCACCACGGTGGCGATCGTGCTGGGTATCACCCTGGCCAACGTCTTTCAGCCGGGAACGGGCATTGATATGTCGCAGCTGGCGGCGGTTGATATTTCGAAATACCAGAATACCACCGCTGAGGTGCAGAGCCATGCGCATGGCCTGATGGGCACCATCCTGTCGCTGGTGCCAACCAACATCGTGGCGTCGATGGCGAAAGGCGATATGCTGCCGATTATTTTCTTCTCGGTGCTGTTTGGTCTGGGGCTCTCCTCGCTGCCGGCGACGCACCGTGAACCGCTGGTGACGGTCTTCCGCTCCATCTCCGAAACCATGTTCAAAGTCACCCATATGGTGATGCGCTATGCGCCGATCGGGGTGTTCGCCCTGATTTCAGTGACCGTCGCCACCTTCGGGTTCGCCTCGCTGTGGCCGTTGGCCAAGCTGGTGCTGCTGGTTTACTTCGCGATCCTGTTTTTCGCGCTGGTGGTGCTGGGGATTGTCGCCCGCCTGTGCGGCCTGAGCATCTGGATCCTGATCCGCATCCTAAAAGATGAGCTGATTCTGGCTTACTCCACCGCCAGCTCCGAGAGTGTGCTGCCGCGAATTATCGAGAAAATGGAAGCCTATGGCGCGCCGGCGTCGATCACCAGCTTCGTGGTGCCGACCGGCTACTCCTTTAACCTCGATGGCTCAACGCTGTATCAGAGCATTGCGGCGATCTTTATCGCCCAGCTCTACGGCATCGACCTCTCCATCTGGCAGGAGATCACCCTGGTGCTGACCCTGATGGTGACCTCGAAGGGGATCGCTGGCGTGCCGGGCGTCTCCTTTGTCGTGCTGCTGGCCACCCTGGGCAGCGTCGGGATCCCGCTGGAAGGTCTCGCCTTTATCGCCGGCGTTGACCGTATCCTCGACATGGCGCGTACCGCGCTGAACGTGGTGGGCAATGCGCTGGCGGTGCTGGTTATCGCCAAGTGGGAGCATAAGTTCGACCGTAAAAAAGCGCTGGCGTATGAACGCGAAGTGCTGGGCAAGTTTGATAAAACCGCCCAATAAAACACAAAGCCCGGCGCGAGTGCCGGGCTTTTTCTTATCCTTTACTGATCCTGTCAAACTCTTCGCAGCCGGTATCAAATCCCTCAAGACAGCTAACGTTCAGCCAGTGCAGCGCCTTCTGCTTATTCGGTTCGATAAAGCCTTTCTCCCCCTGCTGGAACATCATCCCGGCCCAGTATTCGGCATAGCCGGTCCGCGAGAGCGCTGAGCTGCCTTTGAAGTATTCGCTCGCTTTCACATCATCTTCCGGGCCGTGCACACCGCTGGCGTAGATCAGCCCGAGCAGCATCTGGGCGTCTACCGCCGCATCGCTTTCGCTGTCCTGGGCGGCATCCTGCAGGAGCGTGATGGCGTGCGCCACGTCGGTGGGACCGGCCTGACGGTTCACCAGCACCCGCGCGAGGACGATTTCCCCGGATTTACTGCCGGCCTTAACGGCTTTTTCCGCCAGCTGGCGGGCCTGCGGATAGTCCGCCTGCTGCGGATTGCGAATTTTGAGCTGCGCCAGCAGGGCCAGCGCGTCACCATCGCCTTGCGCCGCTGCTTTCTGGGCCCAGAATTCGGCTTTCTGATAATCGCCGGAGCTGACCCAGGTATCCGCAAGGTAATATTGCGCGCGACGATCGCCGGCTTCCGCCTGCTGTTGATACTGACTGCCGGGTTCGGTGGCCACCGCTGCGCCGCTGGTGAAAACCAGTAAAAATAAAAAGAGGTATTTCATTTGTATTTATTATCAGCAAGGAACATAGCGCGCAGTATAAAGGGAGGCGAAAAAGAAGAAAATGGCGGGAATTAGCGGGGTGAATACCCGGATAGCGGCGCGTAGCACCTTATCCGGGCTACGGTTCGGTATTCGGTTGGTAGCCCCGGTAAGCGTAAGCGCCACCGGGGAGGGTTCCCGGATATCGGGTATGGCCGTCGAACCTTAACCCATCGCGCTTTCGCGCAGGCGGGATTTCAGCTTGTTGTACTCGTCGATCACGTACTGTTCCGCCGCGCGCTGATCGGCAATCCGCTCAACGTTGACCGCGCAGTACTTGTACTCCGGCGTTTTGGTTATTGGGCTCAGGTTCTCCGACACCAGCTCGTTACAGGCGCCAATCCACCACTGGTAGGTCATATACACCGCGCCTTTATTCGGCCGGTCGCTGACCTGCGCGCGGGTGATGATCCGACCCTTGCGCGAATTCACCCACACCAGCGCTTCATCCTCAATGCCTAACCGTTCGGCGTCGGCGGTGTTGATTTGCGCATAGCCAGGCTCATCCGCCAGCGCCGCCAGCGCCGCGCAGTTACCGGTCATTGAACGGCACGAGTAGTGGCCGACTTCGCGCACCGTCGACAGCACCATCGGGTACTCGTCGGTGAGCTTATCGATCGGCGCGACCCAGTCGCAGGTGAAGAACTGCGCCAGCCCGTTCGGGGTATCGAACTTCTCTTTAAACAGATACGACGTCCCCTGATCGGCGTCGGACTCATCGCGGCACGGCCACATCACATAGCCGAGCTCACCCATTTTCTCGTAGGTGGCGCCGTAGAAGTCCGGGCACAAATGCCGCAACTCGTCCCAGATCTCCTGGGTGTTGTTGTAGTGCATCGGATAACCCATCCGGGTAGCGATTTCGCTGATGATCTGCCAGTCGGTTTTCAGATCCCACTTCGGCTCCACGGCTTTAAAGAAGCGCTGGAAGCCGCGGTCCGCTGCGGTGTACACGCCTTCGTGCTCGCCCCACGACGTGGACGGCAGGATGACGTCGGCCGCGGAGGCGGTTTTGGTCATGAAAATGTCCTGGACGATCACCAGTTCCAGATCGTCGAACGCTTTGCGCACCGCTGACAGTTCAGCATCGGTCTGCAGCGGATCTTCACCCATAATGTACGCCGCCCGCACTTCACCGTGCGCCGCGCGGTGCGGCAGCTCGCTGATGCGATAGCCGGTATGCGCCGGCAGGCTGTCGACGCCCCAGGCTTTGGCGAACTTCTCGCGGTTTTCCGGGAACTTAACGTACTGGTAGCCTGGATAGGTATCCGGCAGCGCACCCATATCGCAGGCGCCCTGGACGTTGTTCTGGCCACGCACCGGGTTGACGCCGACGCTCGGTTTGCCGAGGTTGCCGGTGAGGATCGCCAGGCTGGTCAGGGAACGCACGGTCTCCACGCCCTGGTAGAACTGGGTAACGCCCATGCCCCACAGAATGGCGGCGGATTTGGCGCTGGCGTACATCCGGGCGCAGGCGCGGATCTCCTGGGCGCTGACCCCGGTGATCTCCTCCACCGACTCCGGCGTGTAGCCTTCAACGATTTTGCGATACTCCTCGAAGCCTTCGGAACGGCTGGCGACGAAGGATTTATCGTACAGATCCTCTTCAATAATCACGTGGCCAATCGCGTTGAGCAGCGCGATATTCGAGCCGTTCTTCAGCGCAATGTGCATATCGGCGATGCGCGCGGTTTCAATTTTGCGCGGGTCGCAGACGATAATTTTCGCCCCGTTGCGTTTAGCGTTAATGACGTGATTCGCCACGATAGGGTGGGAATCCGCCGGGTTGTAGCCGAAGATAAACACCAGATCGGTGTTATCAATCTCTGTGATGGCATTACTCATGGCGCCGTTACCGACCGACTGGTGCAGACCTGCAACCGAAGGGCCGTGTCAGACGCGAGCGCAGCAGTCGACGTTATTGGTACCAATAACGGCGCGCGCGAATTTTTGCATCACATAGTTGGTTTCATTACCGGTGCCGCGGGAGGAGCCGGTGGTTTGGATCGCATCCGGGCCATATTTGGCTTTAATGGCGCTGAGGCGAGTGGCGACGTAATCCAGCGCCTCATCCCAGGAGACAGCTTCCAGCTTGCCGCCGCGTTGACGACGGATCATGGGGGTTTTCAGGCGCGGCGTCAGGATCTGGGTATCGTTAATAAAGTCCCAGCCATAATAGCCTTTCAGGCACAGGGTTCCCTGGTTGGTTTTCCCCTGCGCCGCTTCAGCCCGAACGATTTTGCCGTTATCGACCACCAGATTGATTTTGCAACCTGATGCGCAATACGGGCAAACCGTGACGACTTTTTTCATCGGTCTTGCTCCAGTTATTCAATGGGCGCGTTTGCGCTATCGCGCCGTCACTATGCATCTTCTATGCCATATTTTCATTGTGGGTATTCCTTGATGATACGCGGCTTTTTTGGGCGAAATGCTGACGAAAAACAGCCTGTCGACAGATTTGACGTGTCGATACCCTGGAGATGTGACGGCGCTTGAAAAAATGTCACCGGGAGAGGAATTTGTCGGCGCAGCCTTGCAGAATCGATCAGACTGACACTAACTCCCCGCGGGCAGAGGCAAAGATGAAACCGGTCATTTTAGTGGTCGATGACGACATAGCGATGGGCGAGCTGCTCAGAGATGTGCTCGGCGCGCACGCGTTTGAGGTGCTGGTCTGCCAGACCGGCGGCGACGCGCTGGCGACGGTGGCGCAGCGGGCGGACATCGCGCTGGTTTTGCTGGATATGATCCTGCCGGATACCAATGGCCTGCAGGTGCTTCAGCAGCTGCAGCGCACCCGGCCGGAGCTGCCGGTGGTGATGCTCTCCGGCCTGGGCAGTGAGTCCGATGTGGTGGTGGGCCTGGAGATGGGCGCCGATGATTACATCGCCAAACCGTTCAGTTCGCGGGTGGTGGTCGCCCGGGTGAAGGCGGTGCTGCGGCGCAGCGGGGCGCTGGCCAGCGAGGCGCCGGGCGTCGCCGCCGGCCTGACGTTCAACGGCTGGCGGCTGGATACCACCCGCTGTGAGCTGTATAACCCGCAGCAGCAGGCGATCCCGCTGACCCAGGGAGAATACGGTTTGCTGCTGGCGCTGGCGCAGAACGCCCGCCGGGTACTGAACCGCGAACAGTTGCTGGCGCTGACCCATACCGAAAGCACCGAGGTGTTCGACCGCACCATCGATGTGCTGATCATGCGCCTGCGGCGCAAAATCGAGCTGAACCCGCATCAGCCGACGCTGATTAAAACGCTGCGCGGCCTGGGCTATGTCTTTTCCGCCGACGTGACCCACAGCGAGAAGGCGGCATAGGGCGGGAAGCTGTCTAACCGGCCTGGCCATTGCTGGGGGAGTCAACCCTTCTAATTATTTTGCAACTGAATAAACGTCTGTAGCTCAGTGAGCGTTTTGGCGCCGTCGATCGCATTGGCAGCCTGCAGGCTGGCGCGGGCGCAGGCGTGGGCCAGCTGCAGACTGTCGGTTAACGGCCAGCGTTCGTGGCTGCCGTACAGCAGGCCGGCGCAGAAGGCATCCCCGGCGCCGACGCTGCCGACAATCTCCTCCGGCGGCAGCCGCCATGACGGCACCCAGCGCCCGGCTTCTGTACGTGAGACGCCCCATGCCCCCTCCGGGCAGTGGATCACCACCCGTTGGCGCACGCCGGCGTCAAGCAATGCGCTGGCGGCGCTGGCGATATTGGCGACGTGCGGCTCGCCGTTGGGTAGCCGAATCTCCAGCCCGCTAAACTCGCTGGCTTCCAGTTCATTGATGGTCAGGTAGTCAAGATGCGCCAGCGCCGGCAGGACCAGCGGGCGGTAGCGCGGGTCGCCCTTGCGCGACACCAGATCGAGGGAAACCTCATAGCCTCGCTCGCGCATCTGCGCCAGCAGTCGCGCGCTGCGGGTGCCGTACACTTCGTCGGGGCGATCGAGACTCTCAAGCAGCAGCAGATAGCCGAGATGGAAAATTTTCAGCGGCGCATCCAGCGGCTCAAAGGCCGGAAGGTCAAGCAGGCGGTTGGCGCCGGGGGAGTGAAAAAAGGTACGCTGACCGTCAGCGTCGGTCATCACCTGAGTCATCGAGGTGGGGGCAGAGCTGGTGCGCTGCACGAGCTGGCGATTGATATGGTACTGATCGAGCATGGCGGTAATGTAGTCGCCATCGTTATCCTCGCCAATCAGGCCGACCGCCTGCAGCGGCAGGCCGGCGTGCATTTTGGCCAGGGTCAGCAGGACGTTCAGCGGCGCGCCGCCGGTGGCGCGTTCGCTATGCATAATCTCCACCAGCCAGCCGCGCTCCGGCCACTGTCTGATCTGGTGGACATGATCGACCAGCATGTTGCCTGCGGCAATAATGCCTTTACGTTCCATGATCGCTACTCCGCGCCGTCATACTTGTTAAGCGTAGCGCACAATCGGCGGAACGATCGTGCGCCCGGTTGCGCTTATTTCACGGTCCAGCCTTTGTAAGAGCTGACGTTGTTTTTGTCGATCATGGTCACCGGGATCAGCACCGGCGCGGTTGGGGCCGGTTTGCCCTGCAGGATGTTGTAGCCAATTTCCACCGCCTTCGCCGCCATCACCTGGGGATCCTGCGCCGGCGTTGCGACAAACAAGGAGTTCTTACGCTTCAGTGCCTCTTCGCCGTCCGGGCTGCCGTCGACGCCGACGATGAAGAACTCGCTGCGCTGCGCCTGTTTCGCTGCCAGATCGGCGCCAATCGCTGTCGGATCGTTGATCGCGAACACGCCGTCAATCTTCGGATTGGCCGCCAGCAGGGAGGTCATCACCTCCAGTCCGCCTTCCCGGCTGCCTTTGGCGTTCTGGTTGGAGGACAGAATTTTTATATCCGGGTGTTTTTTGAACTCCGTTTCGCAGCCTTCGACGCGGTTTTGTACGGCGGAGACCGGCGGCCCGTTGATGATCACCACGTTGCCTTTGTTGTTCAGACGATCGCTAATGTATTTACAGGCCAGCTCGCCCGCCTGGGTGTTATCGGAGGTGATGGTGGCGTCGGCCCCTTCGGCGGCAACGTCAACCGCCACCACCACGATCCCGGCCTCTTTGGCCCGTTTCACCGCCGGGCCAATGCCTTTCGAATCGGCGGCGTTGAGGATAATCATATCGACTTTGGCGGCGATAAAGTTATCGATCTGCGCCACCTGCTGGCCCAGATCGTAGCCGCTGGAGACCAGCGTCACTTTGACGTTATCCCCCGCCAGCTTGCGGGCTTCCAGCTCCGCGCCCTTGGTGATCTGCACAAAGAACGGGTTGGCAAGGTCGCCCACCGTCACGCCAATCGCTTTCAGCTCTTTGGCCGACGCAAAAGGGGAGGCGGCCAGCAGCGCGCCAGCACACAGCGCGGTGACTATCGGTTTTAAACGCATTCGCTTTTCCTCGCAGGTAAGATGGTGTTGTTATGCACTTTGATGATGTCGGGTACGGTATTTGTCGATCAGCACCGCAATGATGATCACCGCCCCTTTGATCACCAGTTGCCAGAAGTAGGAGACCCCCATCAGGGTCATACCGTTATTGAGGGTGGCGATAATCAGCGCCCCCACCAGCGTACCGGTGATGGTGCCGATCCCGCCGACGAAGCTGGTGCCGCCAAGAATGACCGCGGCGATGGCGTCCAGCTCGTAGCCGACCCCGAGGTTACCGTTGGCGCTGTACAGCCGGGAGGCGCTCATCACTCCGCCAAGGCCGGAGAGCAGGCCGCTCATGCCATAGACAAACAACAGCACCAGCCAGACTTTAATGCCGGTCAGCCGCGCCGCCTGCATGTTGCCGCCCACCGCGTAGATATGCACCCCAAGGGTGGTTCGGCGCAGGATAAACCAGCACACCGCGATAACCGCCAGGGCGATGACCACCAGCCACGGCACCGGGCCGAGGTAGTCATTGCCGATCCACTCGAAGCTGATATCGGAGTTGATCACCGTGGTGCCGTCGGCCAGCAGATAGGCGGCGCCGCGCAGCGCCGTATAGGTGCCGAGAGTGACAATAAACGGCGGTAGCCCGGCGAAGGCCACCAGCGCGCCGTTGAACAGGCCGAGCAGCAGGCCGAGCATCAGCGCCGCCGGAATCGACAGCAACGCCAGCTCCGGGATCAGCGAGACCACCATTGCCGCCACCGCGGTGGTGCCGAGAATGGAGCCGACGGAAAGGTCAATGCCGCCGGTGAGGATGATGAAGGTCATTCCCGCCGCCAGCACAATGTTGATCGAGGCCTGGCGGGTGATATTCAGCAGATTGCTTTCCGTGAAGAAGTTGGGGGCGATAAAGCCGAAGACGGCGACGATCAGGATGAGGATCGGCAGAATGCCGACGGTCTGCATCAGGTCGCCCATCAGCATTTTTTTCGCCGAAGCGGATTTCGCGACCGGCGCGGAGGTCTCTTTCGGTATGCTCATAGTTGCCCTGCCTTAAGGTGAGAATCGTTCACGCCGGTGGCCAGCGTCATGATCTGTTCCTGGCTGATATCGCCGGACTGCAGCTCGCCGGCGATAGTCCCTTCGCGCATCACATAGACCCGGTCGCTCATGCCCACCACTTCGGGCAGTTCGCTGGAGATCATCAGAATGGCGACGCCCTGGCGCGCCATGTCGTTCATGATGCGGTAAATCTCGCTTTTCGCGCCGACGTCGACGCCGCGGGTGGGTTCATCAAGGATCAGAATGCGCGGGCCAATCGCCACCCAGCGTGAAATCAATAATTTCTGCTGGTTGCCGCCGGACAGCCCGCCGGCGCGCACCTGGGCGTGCGGTACGCGGATGTTCAGCAGCTGGATGGCGTCATCGGAAATAGTTTGCGCCTTACGGCGATTGAGCATCCCCCAGGTCGCGTCGCGCTCCAGCGTCGCCATGGTGATGTTTTCCTGGGCCGCCAGTTCGAGAAACAGGCCCTGCTCTTTGCGATTTTCGGTCAGAAAGCCGATTCCATGGTCGATGGCTTCGCGCGGCGAGTGGATCACCACCGGCTCGCCGTCGATCTCGATCACCCCGCCGGTGGCTTTGCGCACGCCAAAGATCAGCTGCGCCAGTTCGGAGCGTCCGGCGCCGACCAGCCCGGCGAGGCCGACGATTTCGCCGGCATGCACCACCAGGCTGCTGGGCTTAACCTTACCGCCATCGGTCAGATCCTCGACCCGCAGGCGCGGCTGGCCGCGGGGAATATCGCGCTCTTTATTGAACAGATCGCTGAGCGGACGGCCGACCATCATGCGCACCAGCTCCGGTGCGTTGAGCTTGTCGCGCACCAGGCTGCCGACATACTGCCCGTCGCGCAGGACGCTGACCCGGTCGGAGAGCTCATACACTTCCGCCATGCGGTGGCTGATATAGATAATCGCCATCCCCTCATCGCGCAGGCGCAGGATGAGGTCGAACAGGCGCTGGGTTTCCCGCGAGGAGAGGGCGGCGGTGGGTTCATCCATCACCAGAATGCGGCTTTGACGGTGCAGAGCGCGGGCGATCTCCACTTGCTGCTGCTCGGCGATGGTCAGGGTCATCACCCGGTCGCTGGCCCTGAACTGGGCGCCGAGACGGTCGATCACCGCCTGCGCCTGGCTGAGCATGGCTTTGCGCTGCACCAGGCCACCACGTGCCAGCTCGCTGCCGAGGAAAATGTTTTCCGCGACGGTCAGGTTCGGCGCCAGCTGCATCTCCTGGTAGATCAACGTGATCCCGGCGGCCAGCGCGTCCTTGGGGCCGCGGATCGTTTGCGGTTTTCCGTCGATCAGGATCTCGCCGCTGGTGGCGGTATAGGCGCCGGCGAGGATCTTCATCAGCGTGCTTTTTCCGGCGCCGTTCTCCCCCATCAGGGCGTGGATCTCGCCGGGCCAGACCGTCAGGTCGACGCCCTTCAGCGCGTAGAATTTGCCAAAAGCTTTGGCGATATGGCGCATTTCCAGTACCGGGGTGGCGGTCATCACGGCGCTCCTGTCTGCGAGAACAATAGCAGCAGTCCACCACCGGAAAATAAATGCAGGATGTCAGAATCCATTCATATTTGTCATAGTGATAAATAGTTAACCGCGATCACAGTTACGCGGCGTCATTTTCTGCACCGTCACGCCTATATGCCGACCGTTCCTTCACCGGAGTTGCTATGACCGCTCGCCGACACCCGTTTTTCACCAGCGCCCGTGGCCGCCTGCTCTCCTTTAATCTGCTGATGGTGGTCGTCACCCTGCTGGTGAGCGGCGTGGCGGTGTTCGGCTTTCACCACGCCAGCCAGCTGCAGGAGCAGGTGCAGCGCCAGACCCTCAACGATATGCGCGGCAGTATGGATCTGGCGCGGGACACGGCGAATGTCGCCACGGCCGCGGTGCGCCTGTCGCAGGTGGTGGGCGCGCTGGAGTACAAAAGCGAAGCGGAACGGCTGCTGGCGACGCAGCAGGCGCTGAAGCACTCGCTGGCTCAGCTGGCAGCGGCTCCGCTGGCGCAGCAGGAGGAGGCGCTGGTGGCCAGTATTATTCGCCGCAGCAACGCGCTGCAGCGGAGCGTGGCGGAGATGCTGGAGCGCGGCCAGCGTCGTCATCTGCAGCGCAATGCGCTGCTGAGTTCGCTTTACCAGAATCAGAGCAACCTGCGCCATCTCGCCGATCTTAACGATCGCGGCGGGGACCGGGCGATCGATCCTCGTCGGCTAGCCGAGATGGACCGGCTGATCGCCGCCGCGATCCATACCGTCACGCCGCGGTCGATCGTTCTGCAGCTCGACCAGCTGCGCGGCGACCTGCCGGCTCAAAGCGCCGATCCCGCGCTGGCGTTTGTTCTCCCCGACGTCACCCGGGAGCTGGCGAAGCTGGCCCCGCTGTCGGCCCAGTTGGAGGAGAGCGACCTGACGATCAGCTGGTACATGTACCACATCAAAGCGCTGGTCGCGCTGCTTAACGACGACATCAATCAGTACGTGACCCGGGTGGCGGAAGCCTCCGAACAGCGGGCGGCGCAGAGCCATCGGGAGCTGCGCTCCATCAGCATGTTTATTCTGCTTTCCGCGCTGCTGGCGCTGGCGATCACCGGCTGCGCCGGGTGGTACATCTACCGTAACCTGGGCTCTAACCTGACCGCTATCTCGCGGGCGATGTCGCGGCTGGCTCAGGGAGAGCCGAACGTCTCGGTGCCGGCCCTGCAGCGGCGCGACGAGCTGGGCGAACTGGCGCGCGCCTTTAACGTTTTCGCGCGCAATACGGCGTCGCTGGAGCACACCACCCGGCTGCTGAAAGAGAAGACCACCCAGATGGAGATCGATAGGATTAAGCGTCAGGAGCTGGAGGAGGCGCTGTTGCACAGCCAGAAGATGAAGGCCGTCGGCCAACTGACCGGAGGCCTGGCGCATGATTTTAACAACCTGCTGGCGGTGATCATCGGCAGCCTTGAGCTGGTGGAGCCGAATGCGCAGGATGCGCCACGCCTCACCAGGGCGCTGAAGGCGGCGGAACGCGGGGCGCTTCTGACCCAGCGGCTGCTGGCCTTTTCGCGTAAGCAGGCGCTGCATCCCCAGGCGGTGGCGATGGCGCCGTTGCTGGAGAACCTCAGCGAGCTAATGCGTCACTCCCTGCCGGCGACCTTGAGCCTGGAGATTGAGGCGCAGTCGCCGGCGTGGCCGGCATGGATAGACGTCGGCCAGCTGGAAAACGCCCTGATTAACCTGGTGATGAACGCCCGCGACGCCATGGCCGGGCGCGCGGGCGTCATTAAAATTCGTACCTGGAATCAGCGGGTCACCCGCAGCAGCGGCCAGCGGCAGGATATGGTGGCTCTGGAGGTGATCGATCACGGCTGCGGCATGTCGCAGGCGGTGAAAGCCCGGGTGTTTGAACCCTTCTTTACCACTAAAGCCACCGGCAGCGGCAGCGGCCTGGGGCTGTCGATGGTGTATGGCTTTGTGCGCCAGTCGGGCGGCCGGGTGGCGCTGGAGAGCGCGCCGGGGCAGGGAACGACGGTGCGGCTGCAGCTGCCGCGGGCGATGACCGAGGTAGAGAAGGCGGCGGTGCCGGTGGAAGACGAACCAATCCCGGCGGGAGAACGGCTGGCGCTGGTGCTGGAAGATGAAGAGGATGTTCGCCAGACGCTGTGCGAACAGCTGCATCAGCTGGGCTGGCTGACGCTGGAAACCGCCAGCGGGGAAGAGGCGCTGCAGCTGCTGGAGGCCTCGCCGGATATTGCCCTGTTGATTAGCGATCTGATGCTGCCCGGCGGGCTGAGCGGCGCCGATGTGATCCATACCGCGCGCCGCCGCTTTCCGGCGCTGCCGGTGCTGCTGATCAGCGGTCAGGATTTGCGCCCGGCGCAGAACCCGGCCCTGCCGGAGGTGGAGTGGCTGCGTAAGCCCTTTACCCGCGCTCAACTGGCGCAGGCGCTGAGTGCAGCGTACGCGAGGATTTGAGATTCCTCCGCTACCCGGGCGGCATGCCGATGATTAAGGTAGCGGCAGGACTCTGATGAGATTGGCCCCGATGAAACGTTACGCAATCGCACTGCTCTTTTGCACTCTGTCGCTGACCAGCCTGGCCGCCCGCGCCGATATTATCGATGACGCGATCGGCAATATTCAGCAAGCCATTAACGACGCCTATAACCCGGGTAGCAGTCGCTCTGATGACGACGACAGATACGATGACGATGGCCGGTATGATGACGGGCGCTATCAGGGAAGTCGCCAGCAGAGCCGTGACAGCCAGCGTCAGCATGACGATCGGCAACGCCAGCTGGACGATCGCCGCCGTCAGCTGGATGAACGCCAGCGCCAGCTCGATCGCGATCGCCGTCAGTTAGAAAGCGATCAGCGTCGTCTGGACGATGACTATTGATCGCCCCGCAGCAGACCGACGCCTAATCCAGCACGATTTCCATCCCGTCATAACCCGCTTCGAAACCTTCCGGTAGCGGGTTATCCATCATCCAGACGTCAAACTGATGGCTGATATGGGTGAGGATCACCCGCGGACAGCCTATCGCCTGGTTAAGGGCGCGAACGGTATTGAAATCGTTATGGTTACGCGGGGTCTGCGCCCGCGGCTCATGGCTGCAGTCGATGATCATCGCCTGCGGGCGGTTGCTGAGTAAAAACTTCAGCGTCTTGTCCGGCAGCCCGGCGGTATCCGAGAGCCAGGCTACCCGACTGTGGGCCGACTCCAGCAGATAACCGAAGGTGAGCTTCGAATGCTTGAGCGGCAGGGGCGTTACCCGCAGGCCCTGCAGCTCAAACACCACAAACGGCGTGACGGTATGGCTGAAGTCGAGCAGGCCGGGGTGCTTGAGCAGATCGTCGCAGCCGGCGTCGTCCGGCGGGCCGTAGACCGGGATCGGCGCGCCCACGCCCCAGCGCAGCGGAAACAGCCCCTGCACATGATCCAGGTGATAGTGGGTTAGCAGCACCTGCTGAAAGCTGCCGGCGGGATGATGTTCCATCAGATCCGGTCTGCCGGCGTCCAGCAGCGTCACTGCGCTGTTGAACGTCACCACCCCGCTACAGGGGCGTCGGCGATGGCTTTCCTCGCGGCGGGCGCGGCGGCAGGCCGCGCAATCGCAGCCAAAGGCCGGCACCAGCTGAGCGCCGCCGGTGCCGGTTAAGCGGAGGGTCAGGCTCATCGTGTCACCTTTGGTTTATACCAGCGGATCCGCTTCGCGCACCGCGTGGCTGCGCAGCAGGCGGAAAAATTCATCGACCGATTGTCGGAGACTGCCGTCGTTATTCAGCGTCAGGCAATCGTCCGGCTTATAGCGCGCGGCGCGGTCCAGACGCTGGGCGATATCCACCGCATTTTCCCGGCCGCGCTGCTCCAGCCGCTGGCGCAGCACCGGCGGCGAGACGGCGAGACAGATCGGCACCAGCACCTCGCCGTAGCGTTCCCGCGCCAGCGCCAGATGGGCGCGGGAGCCATTGGCCACCACGTCGAAGCCGGCGTGCAGCCACAGGTCGATCTCCACGCCAATGCCATAGTAAGTATGGTTGGCGTGCCAGCTGAGGGCAAAGAGATGCTGCTCGGCGCGGGTAAAAAATTCATGTTCGCTGAGGGCGATATGGTTTTCGTTACCGGCGTTAAAGGGCCGGGTAATGTAACGATGCGCCACCAGCAGCTGCGGGTGCTCGCGCTGGCGCAGCGCCGCCAGCAGGCTGTCTTTCCCGGAGCCGGAGGGGCCCACCAGCCAGATCAGTTTTCCCGGCATTAAAAGATCCTCCTTCCCTGGCGCCAGACATGGTCGATGTGGACATGCTCGCCGCGACGGTGCGCCAGCACCAGGTCGGCGCGTTTCCCCTCGGCGATGACGCCGCGATCGTCAAGGCCCAGCGCCTGCGCCGGATGTTTGCTGACCAGACGGATCGCCTGCGCCAGGGTGAAGGCGTTATCCTCGGCGTCGGCGATGCGGAATGCGGCATCCAACAGGCTGGCGGGATAGTAGTCGGAAGAGAGAATGTCGAGCAAACCGTGGTTCGCCAGCTGGTGGGCGGCGACGTTGCCGGAGTGGGAACCGCCGCGCACGATATTCGGCGCCCCCATCAGGACGTGCATCCCGTGCTGACGTGAAGCCTGCGCCGCGGCCAGGGTGGTGGGAAACTCGGCGATGACGCTACCCAGCTGGTGGGATTCAGCCACATGCGCCTCGGTGGCGTCGTCGTGGCTGGCGAGGGCGATACGGCGGGCGCGGCACATGGCGGCGATGGTCTGGCGATTGGGCTGCGACCAGGTGGCGGCCAGAGCCATCTGCTCGGCTTCAAAACGGTCCATTTCGTCATGCGTCAGATGATATTTTCCCTGATAGTAATCGCGGTACTTGCTGCGATCGGCGTACTGACGCTGGCCGGGCGAGTGGTCCATCAGAGAGACCATGCTCACCGACTCGCGATCGATCAGCTTTTCAAACAGCGGCAGCGTGGTGTGATGCGGCAGCTCGCAGCGCAGGTGCAGGCGGTGTTCGGCGCGGTTGAGACCGCGCTTTTGCGTATCCTCCACGGCATTGACCATCTTCTCCAGATTCTCCAGACGATCGCCGCCATCGCGCACGTCGCCAATCGCCACGGCGTCCAGCACGGTGGTGATGCCGCTGGCGACCATCATTGCGTCGTGGCTGCTCATCGCCGAGTGGGCCGGCCAGTCTACCTTCGGCCGCGGGGTAAAGAACTTGTCGAGGTTATCGGTATGCAGCTCGATAAGGCCCGGCAGCAGCCAGCCGCCTTCGCCATCCAGCGCCTGCGGCAGCCGGCTCTGGCTTTCGGCGAAGGCGAGGATGCGACCGTCCTGGACTTCCAGCGAACCGTGGACCACGTCATCGTCGAGAACCAGTTTTACGTTATTGATAATCATGCTGTTATTCCCATGGGGTGCAGCCGGTCGGCGACCTGACGGCGTACCCCTTCGTCATGGAAAATCCCGACGATGGCCGCGCCGCGCGCTTTGGCATCGTGGATCAGGTCGACCACGGCAGCACTGTTTTTGCCATCCAGTGAGGCGGTGGGTTCATCGAGGAGCAGGATCGGATAGTCGACCGCAAAACCGCGGGCGATATTGACCCGTTGCTGTTCGCCGCCGGAAAAGGTCGACGGCGCAAGGTGCCACAGACGTTGCGGAACGTTGAGGCGGGTCAGCAGCTGGGCGGCTTTGGCGGCGCTCGCTTCACGCGGCGTCCCGAGATCGAGCAGCGGCTGCATCACCACCTCCAGCGCCGAAATACGCGGGATCACCCGTAGAAACTGGCTGACCCAGCCGATGGTGGTTTTGCGCACTTCCAGCACCTTGCGCGGCGTGGCGGTGACCAGGTCCACCCATTCGTCGCCGTGGCGGATATGAATATGGCCGCTGTCCGGCAGATAGTTGGCGTACAGCGAACGCAGCAGGGTCGATTTGCCGCTGCCGGAGTGACCGTGGAGCACCACGCACTCCCCGGCGTTAACGGTCAGCGAGGCGTCGGCCAGCACCGGCAGACGCACGCCGTGCTGCTGGTGCAGAACAAAGGTTTTATGGACGTTTTCAACGCGGATCATGTTAGCTCTCACGAGGTTGGGTTGCCGGGTGGCGTTTCGCTTACCCGGCCTACGAATAACGCACCTGTGGGCCGGGTAAGGCGCAGCCGCCACCCGGCAAAACAGCATTAATTCTGCAACACCGACGACACCAGCAGCTGGGTATAAGGATGGTGCGGATCGTCGAGCACCCGGTCGGTTAAGCCACTTTCCACCACCTGGCCCTGCTTCATTACCAGCAGTCGGTTCGCCAGCAGGCGGGCGACGCCGAGATCGTGGGTAACAATCACTACCGCCAGATTCAGCTCCACCGCCAGGCCACGCAGCAGATCAAGCAGCCGCGCCTGCACGGACACATCCAGCCCGCCGGTGGGTTCATCCATAAACACCAGCTTCGGCTGGGTGACCAGATTGCGGGCAATCTGCAGACGCTGCTGCATGCCGCCGGAGAAGGTGGTGGGCAGGTCGTCGATGCGCGAGGGCGGGATCTCCACCTCCTGCAGCCACTTTTCAGCGGTGGCGCGAATGTTGCCGTAGTGGCGGGCGCCGGTGGCCATCAGCCGTTCGCCGATGTTGCCCCCGGCGGAGACCTGGCGACGCAGACCGTCCATTGGGTGCTGATGCACCACCCCCCATTCGGTGCGCAGCAGGCGGCGGCGTTCGGCTTCGCTCATGGCGTACAGCGAGCGCTGCTGGTACAGCACCTCGCCCCGCTGCGGCGTCAGGCGGGCGGAGATTGCCTTCAGCAGGGTGGTTTTACCGGAGCCGGACTCGCCGACGATGCCGAGCACTTCTCCCGGCCACAGCTCGAAGGAGACATCGCGAAAACCTTTATCCGGGGCGTAGAGATGGGTCAGGTTATTCACAGCAAGTAATGGCTGGTTCATTTTTTCTGCCCCTCGCTCTGCTGGCGGCAATAGTCGGTATCGGAGCAGACAAACATCCGCTGGCCGCTGTCATCCAGCACCACTTCGTCGAGGTAGCTGTGGCGCGAGCCGCAGATGGCGCAGGGTTCATCCCACTCCTGGACGGTAAATGGGTGGTCGTCGAAATCGAGACTCTCCACCGGGGTATAGGGCGGCACGGCGTAGATCCGCTTTTCGCGCCCGGCGCCGAACAGCTGCAGCGCCGGCATCATATGCATTTTCGGGTTATCGAATTTCGGGATCGGCGAGGGATCCATCACGTAGCGGCCATTGACCTTCACCGGGTAGGCGTAGGTGGTGGCGATATGGCCGAAGCGGGCGATATCTTCATACAGTTTCACCTGCATCACGCCGTACTCTTCCAGGGCGTGCATGGTGCGGGTTTCGGTTTCACGCGGCTCGATAAAGCGCAGCGGCTCCGGGATCGGCACCTGGTAGATCAGGATCTGATCCTCCACCAGCGGCGTCTCCGGGATGCGATGGCGGGTCTGGATCAGGGTGGCGTCTTCGGTACGCTCGGTGGTGGCGACGCCGGTAACACGCTTAAAGAACTGACGAATCGACACCGCGTTGGTGGTGTCATCGGCGCCCTGGTCAATCACCTTCAGCACGTCGTTCTCGCCGATGACGCTGGCGGTCAACTGGATGCCGCCAGTGCCCCAGCCGTAGGGCATCGGCATTTCGCGACCGCCGAACGGCACCTGGTAGCCGGGAATGGCTACCGCTTTGAGAATAGCCCGGCGGATCATGCGCTTGGTTTGCTCGTCGAGATAAGCAAAGTTATAGCCAGTCAGTGGGTTAGCCACGTTCGTTCTCCCGTTGCAGGCGTTTCAGCAGCGCCAGTTCGGCCTGGAAATCGACATAGTGCGGCAGCTTCAGATGCGAGACGAAGCCGGCGGCTTCAACGTTATCGGCGTGGGCCAGCACAAACTCTTCATCCTGGGCGGGACCGGCAATCTCTTCGTCATAGTCCGCCGCCTGCAGGGCGCGGTCGACGAGGGCCATGGCCATCGCTTTGCGCTCGCTCATGCCGAAGGTCAGACCGTAGCCGCGGGTGAAGTGCGGCGGCTCATCCTGCGGGGCGACGAAGCCGTTGACCATTTCGCATTCGGTGAGCAGCAGCTCGCCAATATTGACGCTAAAGCCCAGCTCTTCCGGGACAATCTCCACCTGCACGTAGCCGCTGCGGATCTCGCCGGCAAACGGATGGTTGCGGCCATAGCCGCGCTGAGTCGAATAGGCCAGCGCCAGCAGGTAGCCTTCATCGCCGCGCATTAGCTGCTGCAGGCGCGAAGAACGTGAGCAGGGGTAGACCGGCGGGGTGCGGGTGATATCGTCGGGCGGTGTGCCGCGATCTTCCTCGGCCTTCGCCAGACCCTGCTGCGTGAGCAGGCTAAAGACGTGCGGCGTCGGCTGCGTGTCGCACTCGGCTTGCTGCACAGAAGGCGCTTCGCCGTTTGCCAGCAGGGTAAAATCGAGCAGGCGGTGGGTGTAGTCGTAAGTGGGGCCCAGCAGCTGGCCGCCGGGGATATCTTTGTACACTGCCGAGATGCGGCGTTCGAGACGCATTTTGGCGGTGTCGATCGGTTCGCTAACCGCCAGCCGCGGCAGGGTGGTGCGGTAGGCGCGCAGCAGGAAGATCGCTTCGACGTTATCGCCGCTGGCCTGTTTGAGCGCCAGCGCCGCCAGTTCGCGGTCGGCGATGCCGCCCTCGGTCATCACCCGGTCCACCGCCAGATTGAGCTGTTCGCCTATCTGGTCAACGCTCAGTTCGGGAAGCCGTCCATCGCCCCGTCGTTTCTGTTCCTGTAAGGCGTGAGCGGCGCGGATCGCCTTCTCGCCGCCCTTGACGGCAACGTACATTTAGCAAACCTCCACGTGAGTGGTGCGCGGGATCGCCAGCAGGCGCTCGCCGCAGGTGAGGATCAGATCAATGCCCAGCGGGAACGGGTGTGGGCGCTCCGTCAGTTCGTCAATGATGCAGTCCGGCAGCTGAGGGGCGATCATTCGCTCTTCGGCAATGCCCGCCCCGGTCAGGCGCAGCATGCGTCCGCCGCTAAGGCTGGCGAGCTGAACGATCAGCGTGACGCCGGTCTCCGGGGCGGTGACGGTGCCAGCGGAGAGGACGTTGAGCTGCTCGGCGCTGATGCCGTCATTGGCGACGGCAAAGACCGCCTGCTGCGGCTGGTCCACCAGCGGCGCGCCGGTATGAAAGCGCAGATTCTGTCCCACCAGATCGTTATGCAGAGCGCTGGCGAGCCAGACCGGCGTTTCGTGATCGGCAAGGGTCAATAGCAGGCTGGTGGAAGCGACGTTCAGCGGCTGCCAGCCGTGCTGTAACTGCTGCAGGGAGACAATCACCCCCGGCTCGCTCATCGCTTTCAGCAGGCGACGAAAACTGTGTTGGGCATCCTGCACAGCCAGGGAAAAAGCGGGTTGTAAGGTCATGCGTTATCTCCGCGAACCAGGGTAAAGAAGTCGACCCGGCTGGCGTTGACTTCGGCGCGTCGGGCTTCAATGCGCGCGCTGCGTAGCGCTTCCAGCGGGGTTATCAGGGTTTCCATTAAATTGTGAAAATGGCGGGGTGACTGCAGCAGGGCGTCGATGGCCGCGCAGCGTTCGGCGTGCGGGCGGTCGCGGCCTAAGATCCAGCTGTAGCCGAGCGTTCCGTCGGCCAGACGTACCGCGGCGCGGGTGAGCGTGGCGTCGCCGGCGAAGAAACGGTCGCCGATACCGCCCATCCGGGCCTGAAGCTGCACCAGGCCAGTCTCGGGAGTGCGGATCAGTTCATACTCCGGCGCCAGCTGCAGGGAGTGCATGCGCGCCAGAAGATCTTGCGGTTCACTGTGGGCCAGCACGGACATCCAGCGCTGGCGGGTGGCGGTATCGAAGTGCATTCAGTGCTCCATGGTGAATTCAATCATGTCGGCGCGGGTGAGGCTGACGGAGTATTCGGTGGCGGCCTGCTCGCCCTGGCGGCTGTTGAGGGTGCGGACGCAGAGCAGCGGCGCCATATTGGGGATCTCCAGCAGTTTGCTCTCTTTCGCCTGTGCGCGACGGGCGCTGATTTTGGTGCGCACCCGGGTCAGTTCGACGTCAAGCCGATCGCGCAGCAGGTCGTGCAGCGAGCCGTGGCTGAAGGTCTGTAACACCGGCCAGAAGCGCAGGTCGGCGAAGTAGTGGTCAATCAGGCACAGGGCGACGCCATTGACCCGGCGCAGGGTGCGCAGATGAATGACGTTCTCGCCCTCGCTAATACCAAAGGCTTCGGCAACGTGCGCGCTGGCGGGGCGCAGTACCGACAGCAGTTTTTCGCTGGTGGGATCGCTGCCTTGTTCCAGCAGGTTTTGGCTGAAACGCGCCTGGGCGTTGAGTGGGTAATCGATCGGCCGCATCAGCACCAGCACGCCCACGCCCTGACGGCGTTGTACCCAGCCGCGCTCAACCAGCTGGTCGATCGCCCGGCGCAGGGTGTGGCGGTTAACGTCGAAGCGCGTCGCCAGCTGCTGCTCGGCGGGCAGATAGTCACCGCAGCGATAGTGGTGGCGCAACTCCTGCTCAAGCCGGGCGGCGATTTCCTGATAGCGCGTGGGATAACTGGTCGGATGTCTGGACAGGTGCATGGTTATCAAGCCTCACACAGCATAGGCGAGGAGCTTCCTCGCGTTGTGAGCCGATCCTGACCGGTTTATGTTGCAGTTCGGTTAAGTGATGATGACTAAAGGATGAAGAGTTAATGCCAGACGGATGACAGGGCGGCCAAGCCGCCCTGGCGGGGTCAGCCTTGTTTGACCACGTTGATCATCCAGGGAACGCCAAAGCGATCCACGACTTTGCCGAAGCCGTGGGCCCAGAAGGTTTCCTGCCAGGCCATCTCAATGCGTCCGCCGACCGCCAGCGCTTCGAACCAGCGCTGACCTTCAGCGACATCCCTGGGATCGAGGACGAGGGTGAAGCCGGCGTAGTGTTCATCGGGCCCGAAGGCGCTGTCGCTTAGCATCAGCTCGCCGTTGCCGATGCGCAGGCTGGCGTGGGCGATGGCGTCATTCGCCATCTTCTGGCCAGACGGGCAGCCGTCAGAGGCTTCCTGCGCCGAAGGCGGCATTTCGCCAAAGGTCATTTTAAACATCAGCTCCGCGCCCAGCGTCTGCTGATAGAAGGCGATCGCCTCGGCGCAGTTGCCCGCAAAGGCAAGGTAGGGACTTAAGGACATGGTGAATACCTCAGTGACCGTAACCCGTAAAGCGTAGTCGCCCGCAGCGGGATTGAGCCAGACGGCAGCGCGAAAATGGGGGTGGGAATACCGCTGCAGGGGGCAGCATAAATAGCGGCGGCTGGCCGGATAAATAACCGGATACGCAGGGAGGCGAGGGACCGTCAGGATATCGGGAGCGGCGACGGCGATAGGGGAAAATAATCGCGTCGCCTGCCCGGAAATAAATCAGTTCTTTTTGACGAATTCAGATTTCAGCTTCATCGGGCCAAAACCGTCAATTTTGCAGTCAATATTGTGATCGCCTTCGACCAGGCGGATATTCTTCACTTTGGTGCCGATTTTCAGCATCGAAGAGCTGCCTTTAACCTTCAGATCCTTCACTACCGTGACGCTGTCGCCATCGGCCAGTAAATTGCCGTTGGCATCTTTAACGATCAGAACGTCGGTTTCTTCCGTGGCTTCGGCAGGGTTCCACTCATGGGCGCATTCCGGGCAGATGTACATGCCGTTGTCTTCATAAGTGTAAGTCGAATCGCATTTTGGGCAGTGTGGCAGTTGCATGACGTTCCTCGTGATGTCGTCGAAAAACAGGACGTTGGTCCTTTAAACAGTGGCTGAGAGCCGAAAGTGGGTGTGATTATAGCGCAATCACCCACTTTTGTCGGGTGTTTTTTTGATAAAAAATAGCCGTGGTGTTATTCCGGGAAGAAGCGAATAAACGCTGAAATTAACCGCCCGAGGTGGAGCAAAATCGACGAAATAATTTCCGGGCGATCGGCAGGAAATGAACTTATTTATTTTTCGACACTCTGTAATTAGGCGGTAAATTTATGTGAAGTTGATCGCAGATATAAACACTGTTAGGGTAAAAAAGGGGAGCAGGTCAATTTCATCAATTATCACGATGAGCCGCTCTATTTATCCACCAGTAGCCAGAGCAGGCGTCAACAGGTTCGGTTGTACATTCTGTCAGCAGACAGTGCAGGCAAACCTGCTACGCTTGAAATGAGGAGCACAGCAATTCACCGCTCCTGACGCACGATGCGAATGGCTTTGCCATTCGGCGAAGAGGCGTGCACTCAAGGCGGAGTAGCAGAGGAAAAATATGCTTAAAAGGAAAAAAATAAAGCCCATCACCCTTAAGGATGTGACCATCATCGACGATGGTAAACTGAAAAAGGCGATCACCGCGGCCTCCCTGGGCAACGCGATGGAGTGGTTCGATTTCGGCGTCTACGGCTTTGTGGCCTACGCCTTAGGTAAAGTCTTCTTCCCCGATGCCAACCCAAGCGTGCAGATGATTGCCGCACTCGGCACCTTTTCCGTTCCATTTTTAATTCGTCCGTTAGGCGGCCTGTTCTTCGGGATGCTGGGCGATAAATATGGTCGGCAGAAAATTCTCGCGATAACTATCGTGATCATGTCGATAAGTACTTTCTGTATCGGCCTTATTCCTTCGTATGCCACGATAGGTATCTGGGCGCCGATCCTGCTGCTGCTGTGTAAAATGGCGCAGGGCTTCTCGGTCGGCGGTGAATATACCGGGGCATCGATCTTCGTCGCGGAATACTCCCCTGACCGTAAACGCGGGTTTATGGGCAGCTGGCTGGACTTTGGCTCCATCGCCGGGTTTGTGATGGGGGCTGGCGTGGTGGTCCTGATCTCCAGCGTGGTGGGGGAACAGAACTTCCTTGAGTGGGGTTGGCGTATCCCGTTCTTCCTGGCGCTGCCGTTAGGCATCATCGGCCTCTATCTGCGCCATGCGCTGGAAGAGACCCCGGCGTTCCAGCAGCATGTGGACACCATGGAGCAGGGCGACCGAGAAGGTCTGCAGGACGGGCCGAAGGTCTCCTTTAAAGAGATTGCCACTAAGCACTGGCGCAGCCTGTTGACCTGTATCGGTCTGGTGATTTCCACTAACGTGACCTATTACATGCTGCTGACCTACATGCCGAGCTACCTGTCGCATAACCTGCACTACTCGGAAGACCATGGGGTGCTGATCATCATCGCCATCATGGTCGGGATGCTGTTTGTGCAGCCGGTTATCGGCATGCTCAGCGACCGCTTCGGCCGCCGTCCGTTTATCCTGATTGGTAGCGTGGCGCTGTTTGCCCTGTCGATCCCGGCCTTCATTATGATCAACAGCAACGTGACGAGCCTGATCTTCGCCGGTCTGCTGCTGCTGGCGGTGGTGCTGAACTGCTTTATCGGCGTGATGGCCTCATCGCTGCCGGCGATGTTCCCGACGCATATCCGCTTCAGCGCCCTGGCCAGCGCCTTTAACATCTCGGTGCTGATTGCCGGTCTGACGCCAACCCTGGCGGCGTGGCTGGTGGAGACCACCCAGAACCTGATGATGCCGGCATACTACCTGATGGTGATCGCGGTGGTGGGTATGGCGACGGGCCTGTCGATGAAAGAGACGGCTAACCGTCCGCTGAAAGGGGCGACCCCGGCGGCGTCGGACATCCAGGAAGCGAAAGAAATCCTTGGCGAGCACTACGATAACATCGAACAAAAAATCGAAGATATCGATCAGGAGATCGCCGATCTGCAGGCAAAACGGTCGCGTCTGGTGCAGCAGCATCCGCGTATCAACGACTAACTGTTTTCACTGCTAATCATGCCGCCTGGGGAAACCCCGGCGGCATTTTTTATGCCTCCGGCAAGGCCAGACCGTGACGACGCTGTTGGCTAAGTTTACGGTACTGCTGCGGCGGCATCCCCACGTAGCGGGTAAAGGTGCTGTAGAAACGGCTGCTGGAGCGGAAACCGGCGGTGAGGGCGATATCCAGGATGGTCTTGTCGGTATCGCTCAGCAGCGCCCGCACGTGATTGATACGCATGGCGGTAATGTACTGCTTCATGGTTTGCTGCATCACTCTCTGGAATACCCCCATCGCATAGTTCGGGTTGAGCTTAACGTGCTCGGCGACGGCATTGACGGTCAGCGCCTGGTCGTAGTGGGCGGCGATAAATTCCAGCATCTGGCTGACATAAAACTGCGCATGGCGCGAGACGCTGTTCTTATGGGTGCGCGAGGTTTTGTTGACCAGAATCGGCTGCCAGCCGGCGAGGCTCAGCCGCTTCAGCATCAGGGCGATTTCATCGATCGCCAGCTGGCGAATCTGTTCATTGTCGTGGTTCAGCTCCTGCTGCCAGCGGCGCACCTCGAAGGCGCTCAGCTGCTGGGCGGCGAGGGATTTAATCACCATCCCGTGAGTGACGTGGTTGATCAGCTCCCGGTCCAGCGGCCATGAGAGAAACAGATGCATCGGCAGGTTAAAGATCGCCATCTGCTGGCAATCCCCCGGGCGGGTCAACTGATGCGGCGTACAGGCCCAGAACAGAGTGATATAGCCTTTCTCTATGCGCACCACTTCGTTATTAATCAAATATTCCACGTCGCCATCGAACGGCACGTTGACCTCCACCTGGCCATGCCAGTGGCTGGTAGGCATGGCGTGCGGCGGGCGCAGCTCGATATCCATACGCTGATACTCAGAGTAGAGCGCCAGCGGGCTGCGGCTCTGCTTTTCATCGCTGCTGCACATAAAGGGATCGGGGGGCAGGGAGGTGAAGCGGTATTCCATCGTTAGCGTATTCCTGAATTGTCAGAGTGGCTGCATTTTTCGCCAGAACTGACCACAGCTTAGCGGAAGAATCGGCCCATTTTCTCTCCTTTTTGCGCAATCTGTTCCCGAAAACTCAGATTTTGTGGCGCTTAATGGCCGATCTGAGCTTTCGGGAATGCTCCGGTGGGAACAGGGCAGCGCAACGCTGAACGGCGTGCCACTCTGCAAGGGTTCAATGACCAGATGGAGAGAGCGTAATGACCGCCCCAAAAATTACCTTTATCGGCGCCGGTTCGACGGTGTTCGTTAAAAATATTCTCGGTGATGTTTTCCAGCGCCCGGCGCTGAAATCGGCGCATGTCGCGCTGATGGATATCGATGACACCCGGCTGGAAGAGTCGCATACCGTGGTGCGCAAGCTGATGGATTCCGTCGGCGCGAAGGGCGAAATCAGCTGCCATCGCGATCGCAAAACCGCCCTGCAGGGCGCTGATTTCGTTGTGGTCGCCTTCCAGATTGGCGGCTATGAGCCCTGTACCGTCACTGATTTTGAGGTCTGTAAACGCCATGGCCTGGAGCAGACCATCGCCGATACGCTGGGTCCGGGGGGCATTATGCGCGCCCTGCGCACCATACCTCATCTATGGGCTATCTGCGACGACATGACCGAGGTCTGCCCGGACGCCACCCTGCTTAACTACGTCAACCCAATGGCGATGAACACCTGGGCCATCTACGCCCGCTACCCGCATATTAAACAGGTTGGCCTGTGCCACTCGGTGCAGGGAACGGCGGAAGAACTGGCGCGCGATCTTGACCTCAACCCGGCGGATTTACGCTACCGCTGCGCCGGGATTAACCATATGGCGTTCTATCTCTCGCTGGAGAAAAAGCTCGCCGACGGCAGCTATGTCAACCTTTATCCCGACCTGCTGCAGGCCTACGCCGACGGGCGGGCGCCGAAGCCTAACCTGCACGGCAACCCGCGCTGCGAAAACATCGTCCGCTATGAGATGTTCAAAAAGCTCGGCTACTTTGTGACCGAGTCGTCGGAGCATTTTGCCGAATACACGCCATGGTTTATCAAGCCGGGCCGCGAGGACCTCATCGCCCGTTATAAAGTGCCGCTGGATGAATACCCGAAACGCTGCGTCGAGCAACTGGCCAACTGGCATCAGGAGCTGGAGAGCTATCAGCGCGGCGAGCGCATCGAGGTGAAGCCATCCCGCGAGTATGCCAGCACCATCATGAACGCCATCTGGACCGGCGAGCCAAGCGTGGTGTATGGCAACGTGCGCAATGACGGCCTTATCGACAACCTGCCGCAGGGCTGCTGCGTGGAAGTGGCTTGCCTGGTGGACGCCAACGGCATTCAGCCGACCAAAGTGGGCGCGCTGCCGGCGCATCTGGCGGCGCTGATGCAGACCAATATCAACGTGCAGACGCTGCTTACGGAGGCGATCCTCACCGAAAATCGCGATTACGTCTATTACGCCACGATGATGGATCCGCACACCGCCGCGGTGTTGGGGATCGAAGAGATCTACGCGCTGGTGGACGATCTGATCGCCAGCCACGGCGACTGGCTGCCGGCCTGGCTGCATCGTTAATCTTCTCATGCCGCCGGGGGCAACGATCCCGGCGGCGCCCTGCATGCTCTATCAAACACTGAAGGAGGCGCTGGCGACAGCGACCTGTACCCTATGAGTATTTCAATGACAACAAAGCTCAGCTACGGATTTGGTGCCTTTGGTAAAGATTTCGCTATCGGTATCGTCTACATGTACCTGATGTATTACTACACCGATATTGTTGGACTGTCGGTTGGGGTGGTCGGCACCCTGTTTCTGGTGGCGCGGATCCTCGATGCGATAGCCGATCCGATCATGGGGTGGATCGTGAATTGTACGCGATCGCGATGGGGAAAATTCAAACCGTGGATCCTGATCGGCACGATAACCAACTCGGTGGTGCTGTATATGCTGTTCAGCGCCCATCACTTCTCCGGCGGGGCGTTACTGGCATGGGTGTGGCTAACCTACCTGCTGTGGGGGTTCACCTACACCATCATGGATGTGCCGTTCTGGTCGCTGGTGCCGACTATTACCCTCGATAAGCGCGAACGTGAACAGCTGGTGCCCTATCCACGCTTTTTCGCCAGCCTGGCGGGATTCGTTACTGCCGGCGTCACGCTGCCGTTTGTCAGCGCCGTGGGCGGCGCCGACCGCGGTTTCGGTTTCCAGATGTTCACCCTGGTGTTGATCGCCTTCTTCGTGGTTTCCACCCTCGTCACGCTGCGCAACGTCCACGAGGTTTACTCCTCGGATAGCGGCGTGAGCGAGGATGCCAGCCATCTCTCACTGCGCCAGATGGTGGCGCTGATCTATAAAAACGATCAGCTGGCCTGCCTGTTGGGCATGGCGCTGGCTTATAACACGGCGGCGAATATTATCGCTGGCTTTGCGATTTACTACTTTACCTACGTGATTGGCAGCGCAGAGATGTTCCCGTATTACATGTCCTACGCCGGCGCGGCGAACCTGCTGACCTTAGTGCTGTTTCCGCGGCTGGTGAAAGGGCTGTCGCGACGTATTCTGTGGGCGGGAGCCTCGATCATGCCGGTGCTGGGCTGCGGCGTGCTGTTGCTGATGGCCCTGAGCGGGGTCTATAACATCGCGCTTATTTCGCTGGCTGGGGTGCTGTTGAATATCGGTACCGCGCTGTTCTGGGTGCTGCAGGTTATTATGGTGGCCGATACCGTCGACTACGGCGAATATACGATGAACATCCGCTGCGAAAGTATCGCCTATTCGGTGCAGACGCTGGTGGTGAAAGCGGGCTCGGCGTTCGCGGCCTGGTTTATCGCTATCGTGCTCGGTATCATCGGTTACGTGCCGAATGTGGCCCAGTCGTCCCAGACGCTGCTGGGGATGCAGGCGATTATGATTGCGCTGCCGACGCTCTTTTTTGCCCTGACGCTGTTGCTCTATTTCCGCTATTACAAGCTCAACGGCGATATGCTGCGTCGCATTCAGATTCACCTGCTGGATAAATATCGCCGGGTACCGGAAAATGTGGCTGAGCCGGAACGGCCCATTGTGGTACCCAACCAGGTGTAAAAAGCGTTCAAAAACCGCTGACGAAAGAGGGGAGGGATGCTCTCTTTTTGGACAAAAATGAGCGTAGAAAACGGGCGAAAAGAGAAAAACGTATTTCTCTAATCTATCTCAAAATGGTCTCTTTTTATGCGCACGGAGTTGCTGTTAGCTCCATTTGTTCTCAAATAAAACTCAGAATTGTCTCTTTTTCGTGCTCTTGCGCTGCTTTTTAACTCTTGCTACGCTTGTTGGGTGTTACATTTTTCTCTTATTTGTCTCAGTGATGGAGCAATGCGATGCGCATTTTTATCGATGATGGTTCAACCAATATCAAAATGCTGTGGGAGCAAGATGGCGAAACTTTCACCCATATCAGCCCCAACAGTTTTAAACGCGGCTGGTCTGCCACCTTCGGTTCCGGGAAGCCCTTTAACTACACCGTGGATGATGAAAAGTACTCATTCGACCTGATCACTCCCGATGCGCTCCCGACCAATAATATTGACTGGCAGTACAGCCCGTTGAACTCCATCGCTGTCCATCACGCGCTGCTGACCAGCGGTCTTGAGCCGCAGGACGTCGAAATCGTCGTGACGCTGCCGCTGACTGAATTTTATGACGAGGATGCGCAATATCGCCTCGACAACATTGAGCGCAAGAAAAAGAGCTTGCTGCGCGACGTTAAGCTGAATAAAGGCGTGGTCTTCAACATCACCAAAGTCACCGTGCGCCCGGAATCGATTCCGGCGGGCATTAGCCTGTGTGATGAACTCAAGCCCTCCCATTCGGTGTTGATTATCGACCTCGGCGGCACCACGCTCGATATCTCGATGGTCGCCGGGCAGATGACCTCGGTTTCGCGCATTTACGGCGATCCGAAGCTGGGCGTATCGCTGGTGACCGACGCCGTTAAGCTGGCGCTGGCGCGGGCTAACACCGATACCTCAAGCTATAACGTCGATCAGATCATTATCAATCGCCATGACGAAGAGTATCTAACCGATAACATTAACGATCCGGATGCGGTTTCTGAGGTGAAGAAGGTAATCAATAACAGCATCGAACGTCTGACCACCCGCGTCCTGACGGCTATCGATAGCTTTAAAGGCTACTCGCATGCCATCGTGATTGGCGGCGGTGCGCCGCTGGTGGCCGATGCCATTCGTGAACGTATGGGCCTGCGTGAGGACCGTTTCGTGGTGGCTGAAGAGCCGCAGTTCGCCCTGGTGCGTGGTCTGAAAATTATTGGCTAAGGAGCGTCTATGACTCTGGATCGCAGAAAAGTGCTGATTTACCTGCGCCCGGATATCAGCGCCAGCGAGCGCTTCGCGGACGCAAAAATTGAGGCCCACCACCGCGGCGACCGCGGCGATATGTCGCGCACGGCGCTGCTGGCGGGGCTGGCGTTAGGGGAAGTCGATAGCCGCTTGCCGTCGATGCTGGCGGCGCTGCTGGCGGAAGACACGAAACCGGAAACGCTGCGCAAGATGCTGGCCTCGTTCCTTGAGATCCAGCCGGCCTCTTCCGCCCCGACAGCCGCACCAGCGGCCGCCTCGGCTAAGGCGCCGGAGCCGCCCGCGCCGGTCAGCGAGAGCGTTTCGGCGCGCAACCTCGCCGGTTCGCTGCCGGACTAAGCGCTATTCGCGGTTTGCGCTATCCGGGAAACTCCCCGGCTTGCGCTGCGCTTAGCCGGGCTACTGTTTACACTGTCCGGTAGCCCGGGTAAGGCGGAACGCCGCGACTGGGAAATTCCCCGGCTTGCGCTGTGCTTAGTTTGTAGGCCGGGTCAGGCGTAGCCGCCACCCGGCAGTAAGACGGTACGCCGCCACCCGGGATGTCGCCCCTATCCGTGGGCGAGAAAGCGGGCCAGGCGCTGCTGCAGCAGGCGATTTTCGCGGGTCAGCCGCGCGTTCTCATCCAGCAGGGTCAGCGCTACCGCGATCCCCGGCCAGTCCAGCTCCAGCTCGTTACGCAGGCGCACCGCGCGATGGACAATCGTCACCGCGCTGTCGTCGAACAGCCAGGCGTCCGCCTGCGGCTGGTGCGGTTCAATCATGCCTAAGCCGACAATCTCCGTCAGCTCCTCTTCCGACACCCCGGTACGCAGGCACAATTCGGTAATGGTAAACGTCACTGTTACTGTAGCCATCAGGCTTTCCCCCATGTCTTACGCGGATCGAAGCTGGCTTCGGCGGTGGCCAGCTGTTGCCAGATCTCACGCGCTTTTTCATCTGGTTTTGGTGGCATCACAATTTTAATAACGGCGAACAAATCGCCGGTGTGGGTTTTGCTCACCAGCCCTTTGCCCTTGATGCGCAGGCGCTGCCCTGCCTGGCTACCCGGCGGCACCGTCAGCAGAATGCTCTCTTTCAGGGTGGGCACCGTGACTTTGGCGCCCAGCGCGGCCTCCCACGGCGCCAGCGGCAGGACGATCTCCAGGTTATGTCCCACGATATCGAACAGCGGGTGCGGGGCGATATGGATCACCAGCCACAGATCGCCGTTCGGGCCGCCGTTTTCGCCCGGCGTCCCCTGGCCTTTCAGGCGGATGCGCTGTCCATCGGCCACCCCGGCGGGGATCTTCACATTCAGCGTCTTCGGCGTTTCGCTTTCAATCATGCCGAACACGTTATACACCGGCAGGTTATAGCTGATGGTGCGGGTTTGCTCGGCCAGCGTCTCTTCAAGGAACACTGCGACCTCGATCTCCAGGTCGTGGCCGCGCGCCGCGTGCTGGCGGCGACGCTGATGCGCCTGCTGGCCAAACATGGAGGAGAAGATGTCGTCGAAATCCTGCTGGCTGTAGCTCTGCTCGTGGGTCTGCTGCTGGCGACCGAACCCGGGATCGTTGCGATGCTGCCAGAGCTGATCGTATTCCGCGCGCCGTTGCTCATCTTTCAGGACTTCCCAGGCTTCGGCGAGATCCTTAAATTTGGCTTCGGCATCGTTTTCTTTACTGACGTCGGGGTGGTACTTGCGCGCCAGGCGGCGGTAGGCGGTCTTGATGGTTTTCAGATCGTCGGTTGGTTGCACCCCGAGAATGGCATAATAATCCTTCAATTCCATGCTGTTATCTCATCTATGCTCAGTGCGGTGGTTACATATTCCCTGGATCAGGCGTCTGTATAAAGCGTAGGGCAAATGCGCCCTGAAGGGGAAGAAAAGTGGCGGAAACTTGACGCCGTCGGGGTCAACGGCGTCTTGGGCAAGGCTAGTCTTTCGCCTGCGGCCGCTGACGACGGCGCCAGCCTGCGAACAGCACCAGCAGCGCGCCGATGGCGCCGGCCAGGCGCGCCATGCCCTCGCCGGCAGTGGGAAACAGCTGGCGGAGGGTAGGGTCGCTGACCAGCATTGAGCCGGCAATCCAGCCGATGAGCATCCCGCCCAGCAGCACCACCGCGGGAAAGCGGGTGAGCAGGGCCAGCACCAGTTTGCTGCCGGCGACGATAACCGGGATGCTGATCGCCACGCCGAGGGCGACCAGCGCAATGTGTCCTTTGCCTGCGGCAGCCACCGCCAGCACGTTATCCAGCGACATGATCACATCCGCTACGGTGATGGTGATTGCGGTGCGCCACAGGCTGCCTGAGCTGGCAACCTCGCTCTCGTCCTCCTCATCACTGACCAGCTTGATGCCAATCCACAGCAGGAGCAACGCGCCGACTATTTTCAGCCACGGCAGCGACAGGAGATACAGGGCGATCGCCAGCAGCAGGATGCGCGCCAGGATGGCTCCTACGGTGCCGATGACGATCGCTTTGGTGCGTTTTTGCGGCGGCAGTTTGCGACAGGCCATGGCGATCACCACGGCGTTATCGCCGCCCAGCAGTAAGTCGATGGCGACAATCTGCAGCATAATCACTGCCATGTCCCATTGTTGAAGAAACGCATACATATTGAGAGAAACCACCTGAAATAAATACCACGAAAAGCCGCTGCGCAGGGGACTCCGCCCGGTGAGCGTTGACCGCTGGCGCCGGCCCGCGCCGACGCGCGTGGAACCTGAGCCTGAAAAATAAAGTTACGAATCAACGCGCCGTCGGGCAAGGCTTCGGCGAAAAAGGGTGATATTTTGTCATACAGACACACCTGCCGTTCACTTATCGCAAGGATCCCCACTATGTCTGGCCACAAGAAATACCTCTCTGTCGCCCTGCTGAGCGCTGTTTTACTGCCGGCGATGGCCTCTGCCGCTGATGCGCCGGCGACCTTCACCCCGGAACAGGAGGCGCAAATCGGCAAAATCGCCGCCGATTACCTGGTCGCCCACCCGGAAGTTCTCCTGCAGGCAAGCCAGAAACTGCAGCAAATTCAGGCTGAGCAACAGGCCAGCGCGGCCACCCAGGCGGTGCTGAAGAATGCCGCCTTGCTGACCCAGGATAAAAATACCCCGACTTACGGCCCGGCCAACGGCAAAGTCACGGTGATTGAGTTCTTTGACTACCAGTGCGTCTACTGCAGCCGGCTGGCGCCGGTGATGGAACAGGTGATTAAAGCGCATCCGCAGACCCGCTTCGCTTTTAAAGAGTGGCCTATCTTTGGCGGCCGCTGGGAAAGCTCGCTGGAAGCAGCGAAAACCGGCCTGCAGATCTATCAGCAGAAAGGGGCGGATGCCTATCTGACCTACCATAACGGGATCTACGCCACCGGACATAACGAAGGCAAGCTGACGACGGCGGATATCCAGCAGCAGGCGAAGAAAGCCGGCTTTGATGCGAAGAAGGCCAGCGACGTCGAACCGGTACTGCAGAGCATTAACGACCTGGCGCAGGAGATTGGTCTTAGCGGCACGCCGGGCGTGATCGTGATGCCGACCACCGGCGCCACGGAAGCCAGCATCACCGTCTTCCCGGGACTGGCGGATAAAGCCTCGCTCGAAGCCGCGATTAAAAAAGCCGGCGGCTGATCGGCGGCGTCGTTACCCGGTCAGGGCCGCCGAGGGCGGCTCTGCTATCATTCATGATCCCTTTCCTCGTTCGGCGGCGGCAGCGCGTGGCTTTTTAAATCAATAATCTGGCCAATGTGATCGTGGTAAACGGTCAGCAAATTATAGCGACTCATCTCGGAGATGATCTGCGGGGCGACGTTAAAGCTGCTGGCCAGCTCCTCATCCCGCAGGGTAAGCACCGCGGTGTGACGCCGGGTGTGGGCGCGGCGTCGGTTATAGTGATACCAGAGGATCAACAGCCAGCCGTTCAGCGCGGCAAGCAATAAATACACCAGCGCCGTATTCAGGGAGTCCATCAGCGACGACCAGCGCGGGGAGGGCGGCGCGATGAACTGCATCAGCAAATTGGCGTAAAGAAAGAACAGAAAACCGAGCCAGGCCAGCAGCGTTAAGCCGGCGTCCACCAGCCGGGGCAGCACGCGGTGTTCGGTTAAGATGAGCGTATTTTCATTCATCGCAGGCTTCCTTTTCCCCGGTCCGGGCTCACCCAGCGCGCGCGGGAACGTTGACGTTTCAACATCACCTTCGGAAAAGCGACCAGCGTGGTCAGCAGGCCGATCATCCAGTAAACCATCGGGAACCAGATCACCCAGAACAGGGATTTGGCCACCTTTTTCTCATAGCGCCGTTCGATATACAGGCTGGCGACGAACTGCAGCAGGCACATCAGGCCGAGCAGCATGCCGGTGAACTCAGGCGGAAACAGACTGTGCACGGTCAGGTTGTCCGGCAATGGCATCAGGCGGCTGAGGATAAACAGCAGGATGGTGACCGCGTAGGCAAAGGCCCACAGCGTGGAGCAGGCATACTCCAGAAACAGCGGCCACATCCGATGATGCTGCCAGTGAAACAGACGGCGCAGGTTGACCAGAAAGACTTCGGCCCCGCCCTGGGCCCAGCGCAGACGCTGCTTCCATAACCCTTTGAGGGTCTCAGGCATCAGGATCCAGCACAGCGCCCGCGGCTCGAAAAAGATGTCCCAGTGGCGGAGCTGAAGCTTCCAGCTGATATCAATATCTTCAGTGATCATATCCGGGCTCCAGTAGCCGACGTCCGCCAGGGCCTGGCGCCGGAAGGCGGCGATCACGCCGGAGACAGTAAAGACCCGGCCATAGATCCGCTGCGTCCGCTTGATAAGCCCAATGATCGACGAGAACTCCCCGACCTGAATGCGGCCGATCAGCGTGGATCGGGTGCGGATCCGCGGATTGCCGGTGACCGCCCCGACGTGCGGGTAGTGGATGAGCGGGGCGACCAGCCAGGCCGCGGTATCCCGGTCCAGCAGGGCGTCGCCATCGATGCAGACCAGCAAATCGCCGCGGGCGGCGGCGGCGCCCGCTTTGAGCGCCACCGCTTTTCCCTGATTGGCGGCCAGGTGGATCACCCGCAGCCTTGGCTCCTCCTGCGCCAGCTGCTGCAGCACCTGGGCAGTGTTGTCGGAAGAGCCGTCGTTAATCGCGATCACTTCGAGATTGGCGTAACGCTGGGCCAGCGCCGCGCTGATGGTCTCCCGGGCGTTTTTCTCCTCGTTAAAGCAGGGGATCAATATCGAGATCAGCGGATTGCCCGGCAGCGTCGGCGGCGGGGTATTCTCGCCCCACGGCCAGTGGCGCTCCAGCTGAAACCAGAAGTACAGACCCCCGGTGATCCATAGCACCGACATAAACAGCGGCCAGAAAAAGACAAAGTCGAGGATAAGCTCGCCGGTAAATACCGCTGCGACGCCTAACGGTAGCCCGAATACGAGGCATAAAATGCACAATGCGATAATACGATCAGTCATGGTCAGGGTACCACCAGGAAGAGAATTGCGGTCTGATACGGGAGATATCAGGCTGATTGTTAATGAAATCGTCTGGGTAGTAGCCGTAGTTTTTGACGCCGTTTAGCCGCAGCAAACGCATCCAGTCCGCCAGCTGTTGGTCAGGAATGGCGTTGTGCTGGCGTCGGCTCCAGTCTCTGGCCTGTAGCTCAAAGATGGTTTTCTTCAGCGCGCCCGGGTGGCGGGCAACGGTCTGCACCAGCCGCGTCAGCCAGGCCTGGCTGGCGTCGATCGGCACGGACTCCATCAGCGGCATCGCCATGGGCACCGTCCAGTCATAGGCGGCAAGGAAGTCATCCAGATTTTGCGCAAACCAGGCTTCGCTCTGCGGCTCCAGGATCGGCAGGGCGAAGAGATTACGCGCCGTTTTTACCTGCGGGCCGCGGATGGCCTGCACCGCCTGGCGCAGCTGCAGAGTGAAGCGGGTCAGGGTTTGGCTTTTGAAACGCATCCATGCTTCACGCTCCTGCGGACGCTGGGGCACCGGGCCGGCATCGCGCGCCAGGCTACTCTGCCGCCAGGCGGCGACCGCCTCCGGGCTCACGTCTTCAAAATCGGTCAGCACGGCGTCGTCGTGGAACAGAATCCCGCTGAAGCTGGCGTGTCGGGCCAGATCCTCATAGATGTCGGTGATCTGCTGGCGAACCCGCGGATCCCAGGGCGACAGGCGAACATAGGGCTGATGGGCAAGCAACGCCTTCCCGGTTTGCGGATCCCAGCGCTGAACGCGCGGCAGATCGGACGAGAGATCGAAGGCCAGCACCGGCATCCAGGCATAAACCTTCACCCCGCCGCGGGTCTGCAGCTGCCAGGAGACGAAGTTAAACAGGTCGGCGCGCATCGGCAGCCAGCGGTTGGGGAAATAGAGCGACTTGACCGTGCCGTCGCCCTGCGGGTCGGAGAAGGCCTGCAGAAAGACGTGGCTGATTTTCATGTCATAGACGCGCTGTATCAGCTTATCGATATTCTTTGCCTGCTGGACGGGATTGGGGTCATAGACATAGTCCAGATCGACATGCATCACCCGAACAGGATCGGCTTCCTGAATTTGCGTCACTGCGTTGGCAAAGGCCTTGATCGACGGGTTACCGGCGATCAGCATGCGCGGAATATTGTCCAGATCCTTCACGTTGCCCAGGCCGTCGTTCAGCGTAAACGCCAGCTGATACCCCTGCTGTTTGGCGATGGCCAGAGTGCTGCCGCTGGCGGCGCCGTAGGGCCACACCCAGGCGCGCGGCGCTTTCCCGGCGACGTCGTGGATTTTCGCCGTTACTTTCTGCACGTCATCGGTCATTCGCCGGGTAAACTGCGCGTCGCTTTCATAGCGGCCGGTGGTTTTATCCCAGCCTCGGTTGGCGGCGGCGGGCTCGCGGCTGCCTTGCGGATTGGCCGGCAGGCCGTAATGCGAGGCCCAGGTGTGCGCGCCGATCTCCACCAGCGGCGAGCGGCTGAGCTCGCGCACCATCTCCCAGGTGGCGAAGCGATCGCGCGGCGTCATCAGGCCACCAAAATTAACGGGCTGGTTGGCGGGGGTGTCCACCCAGCTGCCCACCGGCGCCCACAGCGCCGGAACGTTCCAGGCTTTAAGCAGCGGCCAGACGCGGGTATAAAAACTGCTATAGCCATCGTCGAAGCTGAGAAGAAAAGCCTTAGGCGGAAGCGACTTAAGGCCATGATGGGCGTCCAGAATGTCCTGAACGCTCACGGCATGGTAGCCGTGATGCAGCAGCCAGGCGATCTGCTCATTAAGCGCGCTGGTCCGCACCGAAAGATAACGCTGGTCGGCGGCGTCGTCTTCGACGTCATGATAGGCCAGCACCAGAAAGCGATCCGCCGGCCAGGGTTTATTGGCCTCCAGCTGGGGTCGTTGCTGCGGGGCGAGGAAGGGGACCTCCTCAGCACGCACGCTGAAGATAAGGCACAGCCAGCCGAGAAGCATCAGGCCGTTGCGCAGGGTCGTGTTCAGCATGGTCATCCTTAAAACCGTATGTTTGCATCAACAGTGATGGCGAGGTTGTTTTCACGTTTACCGTCGTAGGGGCGTTTGTCCCAGTTCAGCATCACCCCGGCGTCGACGAGGTTGTTCCAGCGTAGACGCTGGCCGTAGCCCAGCGTCGTTATCGCGCCGGCGGCGTGATTTTTTTGCCAGTAGCTGCCGCCGCCGGCGAGCAGCTGCTGACTCCAGACGGTGTCATACCGCTGGTAAAGCGTGTGATCGACGGTCAGCGCTGCGGTGGCCGCGAGGTCGCGGGCCGGACTGTAATACGCGGTGTCAGTGCGGCTATTGGCGCTGGCCGCCAGACCGGGCTGCAGATCCAGCGTTAACCACGGCGTCTGCCAGAGGCGCTCTTTACCAGAGAGGGTGTACTCCTGACGACGGTTGTGGTCGGTAAAGCGGCTGGCGGCCACGCTGACGCGGTACTCCCGGCGCTCGTTTTGATACCATCGCAGCCAGCCTTCGCCGCGGTTGGCGCTGACGCCGTTGCGTAACGCGCGCAGCGGCGTCTGCTGCGAAATCCGCTCCAGCTCGCCGCCCAGCTGCCAGCGATCGTTGACGTCGTGCGCGGCGGAAAGGCGGATGCCGGGCTTATTCTCGCCGTGAAAATTGACGCTGGAGAGTTCAAGTTCTCCCCAGGCGTCGCGCGGGCGCCATTCAATACCGGCGAACAGCTGGCGACGGCTGCCTGTCCCCTCTTCAAAATTGCCTTTGGCAAAGCGGTGGCCGCCAAACAACCGCCAGCTGTCGGCTATCGGCGGGCTGTAGATCGCCGTCTCAAAACTGAGGTCGTGGGTACCGCTCACCGGGTTGTCGGAATGCAGCCCTTTGCCAACGCTCAGGCGCAGCTCGGAGAAATGATGGACTTCGCGGGCTTTGGCCAGGCGTTGGGTATTCAGATCCCGTGGCGAGCGGGCGATAACGTCGTCGGTCAGCAGATCCATCTGCCGCCACTCCTGCAGATCGAGAGCGACCCAGGCCTGCTGGCGCTCCAGCTGCAGGCTGGCGGGCTCCAGGGCTTCCGCCGCTTTCAACTGGCGTTCGGCAGCCCGCGGCAGCCCTCTGTCCTGCAGCACGGCGGCATAGTCGATCTGCAGCCCCTGGTTGCCGGGGGCCGTCGCCGCCAGGCGCTGCATGCGGGCTTCGGCCTGCGGCAGGGCGTTGGTGGCGGAAAGATAGTGCACGTTAAGCGTCTGCGCGGTGAGCCAGTCGTCGTTCGGCTGGGGCGTCGGCGAGCCGTAGAGATGACGAATATAGGGTGCATTCCGGGTGAGTCTGGCGACATACCGTTGCGCCGCTGGGTACTGAGCGATGTCCAGCAGGGCGTAGAAAAGCTCATGTTCTTCATTCTGTTGGCTTGTCAACCACGAGGGATGCTGATGAATGAGCGTCAACGCAGGTTCAATCTGCTTGAGGGCGATATAAGAGGAGATGACCCAGCCGATGGCCCAGTCGGGAACCACCTGCTGCTGCGCGAGCAGGCTTTGGTATTCGCGGATGATCTGCGCGTAGTCTGCGTTGGCGTACAGCGCGCCCAGACGGTCAATGCGCGCCCGGGTGATGTCCGGGGCGGCCTGCGGATCGGGACGCCAGGCGGCGATCATCGCGTCGTATTGCGCCAGTGCCGTGCGGGCCAGCGCGTAACGCGCATTTTCTTCACGGGAAGGCGTATCGGCAAGGCGCACCAGCTCGGCGGCGGCGTTCAGCTGCAGGTTGCGCTTTTCCGCGGGCGTCAGTTCGACGCTATTCGCGAGGCCGAAGGCGGGTGAGTCGATCCGGTTGCGGGTCAGGGTCGCCATCAGGCTGGCCAGCGCGGCTTTGTTCTGCGGTTCGCGATCGAGGATCTGCGTGTCCACCAGCAGCTGGTCCCAGCTTTTGCCAAGCCGCAGGTAGACATAAGAGAGGGTCTGCAGGTGAGCCACGCTCGCCTGCTCCGCCACCAGGCGACGCGCTTCGCTGAGCGCCTCGCCGTCCTTGCGGGCATCGGCCAGCGTCTTGATATAGCCGATACGATAGTCGTCACTGTCAGGGGACTGGCTGAGAGCCTGCTGCCAGAGGAGGAGCGAGGCTTGCCACTGTTTCTGGTTGCGCAAAGCCTGCGCGGCGGCGGCGGTGCCCCGTGCGGGAAGCGGCATATAGACCTGATAGCGTCGCCAGATTTTCACGACCTCATCGTCCTGGCCGGCCCAGAGGGCTACCTGCAGCCAGTCGGCTACCTGAGAAGGGGTTAACGCATGCCGTAGCTGGTACTGCTGAAGATATGAGAGAAAGGGGGCGTACTGGCCCTGACGCGCTTGCAGGATCTGCTGGTCATAGAGCGAGTCCGCTCCCTGAACCAGCGTCGGGAAGAGCAAAAGCACGCCGATTGATAGCGAGAGTTTCGTGTTGCGATTAAACAATAACGTATTTGAATAAGGTGATCTTTCCATTTCTATTTGCCATATGTTCATCAAGAATCCATTGCACAACACGACCGTCCTTTGACGGTGAGTTAAAGGATGAGGATGGTCCCATTTAGCTGACTGGCACTGCGGGTGAATGACTTATTGCAAACTAATAAACCTATCTCCTGTGGATAATTGAATGGATAATTTATACCCGATACCGCGGCGGATAAATATGGTTAAATGACGAGCTGCGTTTTAAGATAAATCTGTAAAAATGGTTTAATTCGAATCGCCATGTTGAAGTCAATGTCTTTAACTTACTGAAATAAATAAAAAATGAAGCTGGCTGGAATTTTGTTTCAAATTTTCCTGGTGGCTTATATTGCTGTGAGGGGAAAGATTTTATATAGATATTTAAGATGATTTCTGACAAAAATTCTTAATAGCAAAAAAAGCATCTTTTCTGTGGGATTTTTTTATTTATAATTAATCCGTTTATTTTCTGTCCGAACCCTGGGAGGTTTTTCACAGCCAGATTCAGATGCCGCGCTAATGATAAATCACAGATCTCGTTATTTTTACCGCCATGCGGAGCGATCCACAGGGGCAAGGATAATGTCTGGTTGACGAGAATTTGTTGATTAAATGTTAAAGGGACGACTTGTGGCAAATTCAATGATATTAGTTACCCAGGATCACTATCTTTTTCAAGGTGTTAAGAATTTCTTCCCTGATATCATTCAGTTAGATTCTAGCGGAAAAGCGATTTTAGATAATGAGGTTGATGAACTCTCTCTGCTGGTTGATAGCCGTTCGCCGCTTTGTCATTACGATTATCTGGTGATGGAGGCGGCACAATCCAGAAAGCGAATATGCTGTATTGTCCTCGATATGCGCCATCGGGAAGAGCATTTACTCAGCCTGAAATCGTTTTTAAACATGTCATTATCACCCGCCGATATGGCGACCTTATTTGGGCTTTTCCTGGAGATGAAGAGTAATCGGCTGACCAAAGAGTGGTTCGACAATCTGCGCTTAAGTATGACAGAGCAGCTGATGCTGCGTTTTCTTGGGGCGGGGATGACAATGGAGGAGGTGGCGTTGAATCTTAATACTTCGCTAAAAAGCCTTTACCGCAAGCGGACCGCACTTTATGAACGACTGGGGTTAGATAATTTTAATGAAGCCTGCTTATTTATCTTCAAAAATAAACTGCTGGACCAGTCCGGTCGATCGCCATGAGGGCTGGTTGTACAGGAAATGGGTGATATCGCAAGGTATGTAATGATGGAAATGTAATAAATTAAATAGATATTGATAGGTACAACCGTCGATACCGGTCGGTATCCAGGGTGGCGCCCGGCATATAATTCCGGAGCTCTTTGGAAGTAATTACCGCCATGGCGGTTTGCTATGCACAGCGATTATTATAATGAATATATTCCTTGCGCCGCAGAGGAATAGTTTTGTCATAAATTAACTTTACCATGGTATTCCGGCTCACGTGTCGGAATACCATGAGATATCGTGAAAGCATCAGAGGAGCGAGGTGGATGAGAATAAGGGACAGTATTGCGGAGCGGTTAGAAGCCTGCGGGCTCTACCGTCGGGCGGCATCCAGATGGATTGAGGTGATGCAGCGTTGTCTGGACGATGAGGACCGAGAGTGGATCCGTCACCATCGCAATCAGTGTCTGAAAAAGGCGCAACGTCCGCCGGCGCCGAAAGAGGAGTTTGCCGATCTCCACCAGGCGGCTAAAGAGACGCAATATCGCATGGGCATTGCTAAGCCTTATGGCGAAGCGTTCAGACTACCCGGCAAAGGGAAAACCGCCGCCGAATAATACCTTTCTTTATTGCGTTTGCCTGACGGCCTGCGTTTGCGCAGGCGTTTCATTGTCCGTAGGCCCACGCAAGCGCAGCGCCGCCTGGCGATATGCATCAGACGCCGTACCCGCGGTTGTGCCGGATGGCGGCATAAATGCCTTATCCGGCCTACGGGTCCTCCCGCAGGCTCAAACAGCGTAGGCCCACGCAAGCGCAGCGCCGCCTGGCGATATACATCAGACGCCGTACCCGCGGTTATGCCGGATGGCGGCATAAATGCCTTATCCGGCCTACGGGTCCTCCCGCAGGCTCAAACAGCGTAGGCCCGCGCAAGCGCAGCGCCGCTTGGCAGGGATCATAGAGTGGAGTTCGATGGAGAGTCCGGCTGCAGAAAAGCAAAAACCCAGCCATAGGCTGGGTTCTCTGAATAAGTGGTGCCCGGACTCGGACTAACGCCGCAGGCGTTGAACAGCGCGCGTGTCGCGCTGGCCCCGAAGGGGTGAGCCGCTGTGCGGCGAATAATCGAACGCAGTTCGATGAAGAGTCCGGATGTAGAAAAGCAAAAACCCAGCCATAGGCTGGGTTCTCTGAATAAGTGGTGCCCGGACTCGGAATCGAACCAAGGACACGGGGATTTTCAATCCCCTGCTCTACCGACTGAGCTATCCGGGCAACGGGGCGCATTAAACCGTAATCCGCCCACCCCGTCAACCAAATTTCTTAAATTACTTGTCGATTGCTTATCTTTGCGGCAATTCCGCGTTCAAAGGCGCATTTTGACTCAATATCACTGCATGCCGTTATCACCTTGACGGCTTTTCCAGCCGCTGGTGACGGAGATAACGTGACGCAACCCGGAAATCAGGTAATCACCAATCACCTCTTCATCTTCCCGCGGCGAGCTCAGCGTGATTTCCGCATCCACGCCGTGACGATAGGCGCCATGATGGCTGAAAATGGTGCCGATATAACATTTTCCGTTCAGCCACACCGGAATATAGGCCACCGTCTCATAGATATAGTTGACGGCAACGCCGCTGTAGTAGTTGTCCGCCTCGTCGGCGGAGGTGCCGGGCGGAATGGGGCAGATCGGTGCATCGTTGTCGCTGGCGGGCTTATCTTTCAGCAGGTTGCCCTGCATAACCTCCAGCGAGCGCAGCAGATCCGCTTTATCGCCGTCGCTCAGGCTGGGGGTCAGCGGTTGGTCTTTCTCCGGGGAGCGGATGCTGTTCAGCGTATAGCGATAGCGAACCGTCACCGCGGGCGTCTGGCTGGCGGTGCTGAACGGGCGCAGCAGGTAGAGATTATCTTCGCCAAACTGGCCGTTGTACCACAGGGCATACACCTGGCCGTTGATTTTGACCCAGTGGTTCCACTGGTTAGCCCCGCGGCCATTAATGGAAAAGAGGGCGCCGGGCACCCCGGCATCGAAATCGTCGCCATTATCACTGTCGCTACCGTCGACGGCGGCAAAATCATCCTCGCCGCGCCGGAGCACCCCGGTGTAGCTGAAGAGCCCGGTGCCGCCCACGTAGCTGTCGATGATCAGATCGCGTTTGCCGTCGCCGTCGAGGTCGATAAGCGTAAAGCTGACTTTGCCGTTTTCTGAATCTGCGCTAATTGCGGAGCGCAGAAACGCCTGCCACTCGTCATCGCTGATATCCGGGGACGGTTTGCTGGTCGTCACCAGGCTGTCATCGGCGTAAGTGAGGGTGAAGTCGGTAATATGGCCGGTTAACGGAAACTGCTCGGCGACCCGGTTCAGCGCCAGTTCGGGATCGCTTTTTTGCGCCTTCAGCACCGCGTTATACAGCGTTCGCAGGGCCAGGTTATCCGCCTCTTTCTGCTGCTTCGGGATCACCTGGCTGACAAAGGTCGGCAGCATCCAGGTACCGCCCGGGGTGATTTCCCGGCACATACCGGTGCTGTACTTCAGGCTGGGAACGAAGGTCTTACCCTCCCAGACCCGAGTCTCGCCGGTTACGCAGTCGGCCATGCCCCGCTCTTTATGCAGGAAGACCAGCGTGCCGTTGGCGTAGCTGGAGGCCTCGGTAGTGAGCAGCCGCGGTTTGCTCAACTGGGCGTTATCGACCAGCCACAGGGCATAGCCGTCGTTATAGGGCGCTCGCCAGCAGAGCGCCTGCGCCAGCGAATGGGTTTTATCCAGCGCGGTAAGGGTAATCTGGCGCTCTGCCGCCGGAATGGCCGGGTTCTGCCAGTCTTCACAGCGCTGATTCAGCAGCGGCGTCAGGGAGGGCAATAGCTTCTGGCGCTGGAGCATGTTTAGCGGTACAGGCTGCGCGTTGTGGATCACCGGCGCGGCGATGATTTCCGGGGCGGGGGCGGCGGGCAAAATGGCGTCGTCGCCCGCATCGCCTTTATCCAGCAGCGCATCGGCGGTGCCGGTTCGTCGCTGAAACGCATCCATTTTACGCAGCACTTCGCGGCTGCCAGCGCTGGAAAGCAGCATGTGCTGGCCGTTAAGGGCGAATTCGATTTTACGCTGGTTCGCCAGGGCCTGCAGCACGGCGGATGTCTGATCGCTGTCCAGACGGAAGTGGCTGTCATCCACGGCATCCAGCGAGCCGAGGTCCCGGTCGTCGATCAGCAGGCTGGCGGTGGAGTCGGCGGGGATATCGTGTTCGATCTGCGCGAAGGTGACCGTGGCGGTGGGATGCTGTTCGCTGCCCGCGTTGCGGGTCAACAGCACGCTAACCTCGCCCATGCGGTCGCCGTAACCCGCCGCCCGGCAGGTGCCGGTGTTATCGCAGGCGAGCTCCCAGTCTTTTTGCGCAAAGGAAAAACCTTGCAGGGGAGCCGCCAGCAGGGGCGTAGAACACAGCCCCAGCCAGACAGCCCAGAAGAACGCGCGCATATCAATCCCTGTCAGCAATCAGTGAGGGGGAAATTATAGGCGCGACATGGCGGTTAGGATATCAGAATCAGGTTAATGCCCCGCCCATACGGCACTGGGCGAAGCGCAGAATATCTTCTGCCAGCCGCCGCGCCGTATCGACATCCGTCTGGCTACGTTTGATCAGCAGACGGCTCAGACAGCCCTCGACAATCAGCTCCATCTGCTTGGCGACCATTTCCGGATCATCCACCTCCAGCTGGGTCAGCAGCTCATGGGTGTAGGCCAGCGAAGCCTGCTTCTGCTGTTCCGCCAGCTGGTGAATCGGGTGCTGGGCATCCGGATAGAAGGTGCAGGCGGCGATAAACAAACAGCCGGGGTAACGCTGATTGCTGACGCAGGTGGTGAGCGCGCTATAGCGTGCTAGCAGCTTTTGCTCTGCGCTTAAGGTGTCGTCCAGCAGCAGCTGACGGCGCCAGGCATCCACCTGGTGGCTCAGATAGCGAAGCGCGTCATACAGCAGCGCTTCACGATCGGGCCAGAAGCGTTTCAGGTCGCTCGTCGGACAGGACACGCGCTCAGCGACCATCTCCAGCGACGTGTTGGCGATACCTTCAATTTCAAGAATTTTAATGGCTTCTGCCAGGACGTCTTCACGCAGCACGGTGTTCTCCTCCATCTTTCCTCCTAAAGTGTCGCTCACGCTTGCCAATCGCGCAAATGGGCGCTGAATGCCGCAGCATCCATAAAGCCGGTGACTCGCCGGTCGGGCTGTTCCTGACCCTGCGCGTTGAAGAACAGGATCGTCGGCAGACCGAGCACCTGCAGGCGCTTCAGCAGCGCGGCGTCTTGCGGATTGTTCTTCGTCACATCAACCTGTAATAACACGACGCCTTTCAGCGCCTGCTGCACGTCAGGTGAGCTAAAGGTGTATTTTTCAAACTCTTTGCAGGCCACGCACCAGTCGGCGTAGAGATCGAGCATCACCGGCTGACCTTTTGCCTGCGCCAGCGCCCGGTCAAGCTCGGCCACCGAGCTGACGCGGGTGAAGGCCAAGTGCGCCTGCTGCTCGAGCGCCGGGGCGCCAAACGCCCAGTCCTGCAGGGGACGGGCGCTGACCAGCGCGGCGGCAAGAAGAATGATTTGCACCAGCCGCATCCACGGCCGGGTGGCGCCCAGCGAGGTGATAAACGCCCAGCTGAAGAAGGCGATACCGAGCATTGACCACAGACGTAATCCCCACTGGTCGCCGAGTATGCGCTCCAGCAGGAAAACGGGCAGAGCCAGGATCACGAACCCGAAGGCGGTCTTCACATGGCCCATCCATGGCCCGCTCTTCGGCAGCAGACGGTTGCCAAACACGGTGACGAGGATCAACGGCAGGCCCATGCCCAGCGCGTAGAGGTACAACGTGCCGCCGCCCAGCCACAGATTACCGCTCTGGGCGATATATAACAGGATGGCGCTCAGCGGCGCGGTGGTGCAGGGGGAGCAGATCAGCCCGGCAATAGCGCCCATCGCAAAGACTCCGCCGGGCGATCCGCCCTGGCGTTTATTGCTGAGCAGCGCCAGCCGCGTCTGCAGCGAGGAGGGCAGCTGCAGCGTAAACAGGCCGAACATGGAGAGGGCCAACAGTATAAACACCGCCGACAGACCCACCAGCACATACGGGTGCTGCAGGGCCGCCTGGAACTGCAGCCCGGCGGCGGCCACCACCAGCCCCAGCGCGGTGTAGGTTAAGGCCATCCCCTGGACATAAATAAAGGCCAGCAGCAGGGCGCGCGCGGTGGAAAGCCGCTGTTTGCCGCCCAGCACGATGCCGGAAATCAGCGGGTACATCGGCAGCACGCAGGGGGTGAAGGCGATACCAATGCCTATCAGCAGCGCCCACAGGGCGGTGAAAGGCAGGCGGGCGGGGGCGTCAGCTGGCGGCGCAGAGGCAGGCGCAGGTGAAGTGGCGATCTCCGGGGACGGACGCGGCTCAACCGGCAGCGGCGGGTTGAACACCGGACGACTGCTCGTCGGCGGCGCAGGGTCAATGGTGGACGCCTGGCCATCTGCCGAAGCCGCCAGCACGGCGCTCAGCGGGATCACTTTGGTCTCCGGCGGATAACAGAATCCGGCATCGGCGCAGCCCTGCCAGGTGACGGTGAGAGTGGCGTCTTTGTCCGCCTGCTTCACCGTGACCGGAACGGTCAGGCGCTGGCGAAAGATCTCGCTTTTGCCGTAAAACTCATCCTCGTGCCACTCGCCCGCCGGCAGTGCCGGTTCGTCGAGAGTCGCCCCGGCGGCGCGGAAGGTAAACTGTTGACGATAAAGATAATAACCATCCTTGATTTGCCAGCTCAGGTTGAGGTCATGCTGTTGCTGCTGAAAGTCAAAGGCGAAGGCCTGGTCAGCAGGCACGAAGTTCGAGCGCCCCGGTGCGTCGAATAACCCGGCGGTGGCTGACGCGCTGCACAGCAGCAGGATCAGCGTAATGATGCGGTAAGCCATGAGAGGTAATCGTTGTCTCCATACGTGACGGGCAGAACCAGCAGTTCAGGGGTTTGATACGGGTGGTGAGACTTCAGGCAGTCCAGCAGCGCCTGCTGATGGGCAAGATCGGTTTTGAGCAGCATCTGAACTTCATACTCCTGCTCCAGCTTCCCTTCCCAGTAATAGAGCGAGGTGGCCCCCGGCAGGAGCGTGGCGCAGGCGGCCAGCTTTTCCGCCAGCGCTTTCGCCGCCAGATCCTGGGCGGTTGCTTCATCCGGCGCGGTACAGAGCACAACAACAGCATCAGGCGTAGTCATCATGAACCTCGTATCAGCGAAAAGAGGCACTATAGCATGCAAGATGCGGGGATATTAGCGTCACGAGCGGGGAATGGGAGGGAAACGGGCAGCGGGCCCGCGCGGGGCCCGCTGCCGACGGCATTTACAGCATAATCCCGCCGAAGATGAAACCCAGGATCACGCACAGGGTGATAGCGATAACGCCGGGGATCAGGAAGGCGTGGTTAAAGACATATTTACCAATGCGGGTTGAGCCGGTGTCGTCCATCTCCACCGCCGCCAGCAGGGTCGGGTAGGTGGGCAGGACGAACAGCGCCGAGACCGCGGCAAAGGAGGCAATCGCCGTCAGCGGGCTGACGCCCAGCAGCAGCGCGGCGGGCATCAGCGCTTTGGTGGTGGCCGCCTGCGAGTAGAGCAGCGTGGCGGCGAAGAACAGCACCACCGCCAGCAGCCACGGGTAGTTTTGCAGCAAGTCGCCGGCCACGGCCTGGATGTCGCTGATATGCGCTTTAACGAAGGTATCCCCCAGCCAGGCGACGCCGAGCACGCAGACGCAAGCGCTCATCCCGGACTTAAAGGTACTGGCATTGAGCACTTCGCCGGTGTCGATTTTGCAGGTGATGCTGATCAGGGTGGCGATGGTCAGCATAAACACCACGATCGCCTCGTTACGCGGTAGTACAGGGTTTTTGATCAGGCCGACGGTATCACTGATGGCCGTAGCGTAGAACATCACCGCCACGATGCCGATCAGAAACAGCAGAACGGAACGTTTGGCGTGCGGCTTCAGTTCAAATACCTGGCTGCCGCGTAGACTGACTTCACCCTTGGCCAGCCGCTCCTGGTAAACAGGATCGTCTTTCAGCTCGCAGCCGAGGAAGTTGCAGACGATAGCGGTGAGCATTACCGCCAGCAGGGTGACCGGAATACAGATGGCCAACAGCATCAGGTAGCTAACGCCCAGCGGCTCCAGGATCCCGGCAAAGAACACCACCGCGGCGGAGATAGGCGAAGCGGTGATCGCTATCTGGGAGGCCACCACCGCAATCGACAGCGGACGGGACGGACGGATGCCTTGCTCTTTGGCCACTTCGGTGATCACCGGCAGCGTGGAGAAGGCGGTATGGCCAGTGCCGGCGAGCACGGTCATAAACCAGGTCACCAGCGGGGCAAGGAAGGTAATATATTTCGGGTGGCGACGCAGCATCCGTTCGGCGAGGCTGACGAGGTAATCCATCCCGCCTGCGACCTGCATGGCGGCGATAGCGGCAATCACCGCCATAATGATTTCAATAACGTCGAAGGGGATCGCACCCGGTTTAATTTGAAAAATAAGCGTCAGGACAAGGACGCCAAGGCCACCGGCAAAGCCGATACCGATGCCGCCGAGCCGGGCGCCGAGATAAATCGCCAGCAGGACAATAACCAGTTCTGCACCAAACATATATGCCTTCCTTGTTTTTTAACAAGTTGATATTGGATTGTTGTATTTTAGTAAAACTAAAAAGCAAAAAGGCATGTCATCGCTGACATGCCTTTGAATGACTATCCGGAAAGATTACTGTTCGCTTTCATCGGTATAACGCTTCGCTTTATAAGCAGGATGCATCAGGTTTTGCGCGGAGAAAATGTCATCCAGCTCCGCCGCCGTCAGCAGCCCACGCTCCAGCACCACTTCCCGCACGCTCTTCCCGGTTTCGGCGCAGATCTTGCCGACGATATCGCCATTGTGGTGGCCGATAAACGGGTTGAGGTAAGTAACGATACCGATGGAGTTATAGACGTAACCTTCGCACACCGCTTTGTTGGCGGTAATGCCGTTGACGCATTTCTCCAGCAGGTTGTAGCAGGCGTTGGTCAGAATATGGATAGATTCGAACATCGCCTGGCCGATCACTGGCTCCATTACGTTCAGCTGCAGCTGCCCGGCTTCGGAGGCCATGGTTACTGTGGTGTCGTTGCCGATCACTTTAAAGCAGACCTGGTTGACCACCTCCGGCACCACAGGGTTAACCTTCGCCGGCATAATAGAAGAACCAGCCTGCAGCTCAGGCAGGTTGATTTCGTTGAGGCCCGCGCGCGGTCCGGAAGAGAGCAGGCGCAGGTCGTTACAGATCTTGGACAGTTTCACCGCCAGGCGTTTCAGCGAGCTGTGGACCATGACGTACGCCCCGCAGTCCGAGGTGGCTTCAATCAAGTCTTCCGCCGGAACGACCGGGAGGTTGCTCACTTCCGCCAGCTTCTGTACCGCCAGCTGTTGATAACCGTCCGGGGTGTTGAGACGTGTGCCGATGGCGGTTGCGCCAAGGTTCACCTCCAGCAGCAGCTCCGCGGTGCGCAGAATGCTTTTGGTCTCTTCATTGAGCAGCACATTGAAGGCATGGAACTCCTGGCCGAGGGTCATCGGCACCGCGTCCTGCAGCTGAGTGCGGCCCATCTTGAGGATGTCCTGGAATTCTACGGCTTTCGCCTGGAAACCTTCGCCCAGTTGCTTAATCGCATCGATTAGTTTGAGGATGGAGGCATACACCGCGATGCGGAACCCGGTCGGGTAGGCATCGTTGGTGGACTGACATTTGTTAACGTGATCGTTTGGGTTCAGATACTGGTATTCACCTTTCTGGTGACCCATCAGCTCGAGGCCGATGTTCGCCAGGACTTCGTTGGTGTTCATGTTTACGGAAGTGCCGGCCCCGCCCTGGAAGACATCGACCGGGAACTGGTCCATGCATTTGCCGTTATTCAGGACTTCGTCACAGGCGGCGATAATCGCATTTGCCGCGCTTTTGGGAATGGTCTGCAGCTCCTTGTTTGCCAGCGCCGCGGCTTTCTTCACCATTACCATGCCGCGCACGAATTCTGGTATGTCGCTGATTTTGCTGTTGCTAATGTAGAAGTTTTCAATCGCTCGCAGAGTATGAACGCCGTAGTAAGCGTCCGCGGGAACTTCCCTGGTGCCCAACAGATCTTCTTCGATACGAATGTTGTTTAACATGTGAACCTTCTTTTCAAGCTGCCAATGAATTCACCAAATACACAGAATATCCAGTATTCAGTATATTTTCTGGCCGACGATTATTTCCTTAACCGGCCCGGTGCCCAAGATCATATGCTGATGATAGCGAATATCAGTAAGCTTGATCACTTATTACATCGCGGGTGTGAGAAGATTTATTAATCTGTGAAATGGGTCACCGCTTTCCTATTCCTGGAAAAAATAAGCATTTCCGCTGATTGAAAAGCCGCTCAGCATCCCCATCTTAGTGGGATGCAATCAGCAAATTATAACTACGGGGGCCGAACTCGGTGCCTGTCGATGAAGGAGACGCCGGTGCGTTGGATTCCGTTTATTGCCTTTTTTCTTTACGTGTACATTGAGATATCGATCTTTATCCAGGTCGCGCACGTGCTGGGCGTCTTTATGACGCTGATCCTGGTGATCTTTAGCTCGGTGGTGGGGATGTCGCTGGTGCGTAACCAGGGCTTCAAAAACTTCCTGCTGATGCAGCAGAAGATGGCCGCGGGCGAGAGCCCGGCGGCGGAGATGATCAAAAGCGTCTCGCTCATTATCGCTGGCCTGCTGCTGTTGATCCCGGGGTTCTTTACCGATTTCCTCGGCCTGCTGCTGCTTTTGCCCCCGGTGCAGAAGCACCTGACGATGAAGCTGATGCCGCATTTGCGCTTCAGCCGGATGCCGGGCGGCGGCTTCAGCGCCGGGACTGGCGGTGGAGAGACCTTCGAAGGGGAATTCCAGCGCAAGGACGAACAGCGCGACCGTCTGGACCATAAGGACGATCGCCGCGATTAACTTTTATCGGCCCGGTCAGCAGACGCGACCGGGCCGCTTTCTTATTGCGCCTATACGCTGCCTGTCGCCAGCTTGCGTCTCGGTAAAAACAACCACAGCGCCGCCAGCATCACCAGCGCGTACAAACTCTTCCAGCCGACCATCGCCAGCAGCAGCAGACAGAGAATGCTGCCCACCGCCGCCAGCAGCCGATAGCGCCCGCGCAGCAAACGACAGCCCGCCAGCATGCACAGCAGATAGATCATGATGAAAATGCCGTTGGCATAGACGATCAGCGCGTCCAGATTGATATCGAGAAAATAGATACACAAGGTGCTGACCACGCAGGAGCCCAGCACGGCGTTGAGGGCGTTGCGCGGGATCTGCCGCGGCGACAGCCTCGCGAGGTAGCTCTGCGGCTTATGCTGCGCCTGCGACCAGACCAGGCGGGCGAAGCTCTGAATATAGATGTTAAGGCTGGCGAAACAGGCGAGATAGCCGATGACGCAGGCCACCCACAGCGCTTCGACGCCGAACAGGCGGACCACGATATTCGGTAAAGACGCGGCCGCCGCCATCTCCTCGCCAAACGCGTGGAAGTGCAACACCAGCACGGTACAGGCCCAGTAGACCGAGCCGGCAAGCAGCAGGCCTATCATCAGCGCGCGGGGAAAATCGCGCTCGGGATGTTTAAACTCCGAGGCGAGATGGGCAAAGGCTTCCAGCCCGACAAAGCACCAGAACATCACCGACAGCGCGGAGAAGAGCTGGCCGCGGTCGATCGCCGCCGGGGCGGGGAAGGGGATTTGCGCCGGGCTTATTCCGCCGCGCCACCAGACGGCGACGATCAGCGCGACAATCAGCACGGCAACCAGGGTCTGCAGGTTGGCGCTGGAGCTGGCGCCGCGTGAACCGACCCACCAGACGATGGCCAGGGTACCTAGCTCCGCCAGCAACAGCTGCGCATCATGCCAGCCGAACAGCGCCTGGCCGAAGCCAGTGGCGATGTGCAGCGCGGCGGGGAGCCCGACCGGGATAACCGATAAAAATAACCAGCCGGTGACGCTAGCCAGACGTGGGCCAAAGGCCATATCGACAAAGTGGGCCACGCCGCCCGCGCTGGGGAAATGGCGGCCCAGCAGGGCGAAGACGATGGCAATCGGAAAAACAAGGAGGATGAGCAACGGCCATGCCCACAGGCTGTTATCGCCAGCGACCAGCGCCGCAAGCGCCGGGACGGCGAAAACGCCAGTGCCCAGCAGTGAGGTGGAAAGCAACCCGACTCCCTGTCCCAGCCCTAACTCCTGTTTTAAACCACTCATGATTCCATCCTGCGCCAGTAAAAAGAAAGAGAGTATCACAATCGCTTTTCCTTATGACCGGTTGCCCGGTGACGCCGCTTTTTGCGTGCCAGCGCAAAGGTAAAAATTTTTTTTTAATTTTGCCCTTGAAGCCGGAAATGGCCATCCCCATCTCTCTCTGCACTAGCCGGTAAACCGCGTTCGGCCCGGCGTCACCCATAACTGATAATGACTTTCTCGAAGGAGAGCTATCAATGAGTATTCGTCCGTTACATGATCGTGTGATCGTCAAACGTAAAGAAGTTGAAACCAAATCTGCGGGCGGCATCGTTCTGACCGGTTCTGCAGCAGCTAAGTCAACGCGTGGCGAAATCATCGCTGTCGGTAAAGGCCGCATCCTGGAAAACGGGACCGTGCAGCCGCTGGACGTTAAAGTTGGTGACATCGTGATTTTCAACGATGGCTACGGCGTGAAGACTGAAAAGATCGACAACGAAGAAGTACTGATCATGTCCGAAAGCGACATCCTGGCAATTGTTGAAGCTTAATTCGCACGACCCTGAACGAATTTGAGGAATATAAGAAATGGCAGCAAAAGACGTAAAATTCGGTAACGACGCTCGTGTAAAAATGCTGCGCGGCGTAAACGTACTGGCAGATGCAGTTAAAGTGACCCTGGGCCCGAAAGGCCGTAACGTGGTTCTGGACAAATCCTTCGGCGCGCCGACCATCACCAAAGATGGCGTTTCCGTTGCTCGTGAAATCGAACTGGAAGACAAGTTTGAAAACATGGGCGCGCAGATGGTGAAAGAAGTTGCCTCTAAAGCGAACGACGCGGCAGGCGACGGTACCACCACCGCAACCGTGCTGGCGCAGGCCATTGTGAACGAAGGCCTGAAAGCTGTTGCTGCAGGCATGAACCCGATGGATCTGAAACGCGGTATCGATAAAGCGGTACTGGCTGCAGTAGAAGAGCTGAAAGCGCTGTCTGTTCCGTGCTCTGACTCCAAAGCTATCGCTCAGGTAGGTACCATCTCCGCTAACTCTGACGAAACCGTAGGTAAACTGATCGCGGAAGCGATGGACAAAGTCGGTAAAGAAGGCGTGATCACCGTTGAAGACGGTACTGGCCTGGAAGACGAACTGGACGTGGTTGAAGGTATGCAGTTCGACCGTGGCTACCTGTCCCCGTACTTCATCAACAAGCCGGACACCGGCGCCGTTGAGCTGGAAAGCCCGTTCATCCTGCTGGCTGACAAAAAAATCTCCAACATCCGCGAAATGCTGCCGGTTCTGGAAGCTGTAGCGAAAGCGGGCAAACCGCTGGTTATCATCGCTGAAGACGTTGAAGGCGAAGCGCTGGCGACCCTGGTGGTTAACACCATGCGCGGCATCGTTAAAGTGGCTGCGGTGAAAGCGCCGGGCTTCGGCGACCGTCGTAAAGCCATGCTGCAGGATATCGCTACTCTGACCGGAGGTACCGTTATCTCTGAAGAGATCGGTATGGAGCTGGAAAAAGCAACTCTGGAAGACCTGGGCCAGGCGAAACGCGTGGTTATCAATAAAGACACCACCACCATCATCGATGGCGTTGGCGAAGAGTCCGCAATCCAGGGCCGTGTTGCTCAGATCCGTAAGCAGATCGAAGAAGCAACCTCCGACTATGACCGTGAAAAACTGCAGGAACGTGTCGCTAAACTGGCTGGCGGCGTGGCAGTAATCAAAGTCGGTGCAGCTACCGAAGTTGAAATGAAAGAGAAAAAAGCACGCGTCGACGACGCCCTGCACGCAACCCGTGCTGCGGTTGAAGAAGGCGTGGTGGCTGGCGGCGGCGTAGCGCTGGTTCGCGTTGCTGCGAAACTCGCTGGCCTGACCGGTCAGAACGAAGATCAGAACGTCGGTATCAAAGTTGCGCTGCGCGCAATGGAAGCGCCGCTGCGTCAGATCGTGTCCAACGCCGGTGAAGAGCCGTCTGTTGTGGCGAACAACGTGAAAGCAGGCGACGGTAACTACGGTTACAACGCGGCAACTGAAGAATACGGCAACATGATCGACTTCGGTATCCTGGACCCAACCAAAGTAACCCGTTCTGCACTGCAGTACGCGGCTTCCGTGGCTGGCCTGATGATCACCACCGAGTGCATGGTGACCGACCTGCCGAAAGGCGACGCGCCTGATTTAGGTGCTGCTGGCGGCATGGGCGGCATGGGCGGTATGGGCGGCATGATGTAATCGTGCGCTATACAGCATAAAAAAGCAGAAACCCCTGGCCAGCAATGGCTGGGGGTTTTTCTTTTGGTGCGCTTTTTAGTATAAGGCTTATACATAAAATCATTTAAGCTGTATCAGAGCGGCAAGCACCTTCGTATCGGAAGCGACTGACAAGCGCGACTGGGTAAGGAATGAAAGCGGCTCATGCCGACGCAGTTTGAAGGATGACAGGTTTACATCCGGGCCAGTGCGTCCAGCTCATCGATCATGGGGAATAACATGCAGGTAAAATATTTAGCAGGGATTGCCGGCGCAGCCTTACTGTTGGCAGGTTGCAGTTCCAGCAATGAATTAACCTCTGCCGGCCAGAATGTGCGTTTTGTACAGGAGAAGCCGGGCGCAGAGTGTCAGTTGTTAGGGACCGCGACGGGTAAACAGAGTAACTGGCTCTCCGGCCAGAATGGAGATGAGGGTGGCTCCATGCGCGGTGCGGCTAACGCCCTGCGTAACCAGGCGGCAGCGATGGGCGGCAACGTGATTTACGGCGTCAGCAGCCCGACGCAGAATCTGCTGTCGAGCTTTGTACCTACCGACAGCGAAATGAACGGCCAGGTTTATAAGTGCCCGAACTGATGCGTGACGCCTCTCTCTGCGAGCGCGGAGAGAGGCGTGGTCGCTAGATGAGGATCAGGCGCTAAGCTCCGCTTTCTTCTCCAGATAGAAGGCGTGCAGAGGACGCAGGCACTCTTCCAGGCTGAGCATTCTTCCCGGCTGGGAAGGGATAATGGTACTGAAGATCTGGCATGGCGCCAGCTCCGCGTGCATCGCCTTGAGCTTGGGGCTTTTCTCGATAAGCTGCATCACGATGTTGTTTTCCAGTTCAGACAGATGCGGTACGCTGGTTTTGACTACCGCACCGGAGACAATTTTCTTCCCTTCCTCCGTCTCGCAGCAGTACAGTACGCCCAGGTAATGGGAAAACAGGTTCAACTTCCACTCTTCCTGAGGATACTGCTGGTAATCAATATTGGGCTGGGTGGTTAAGTCCACGGTGTAGCACATCAAAAAATCAAAACTTGAAGTTAAATACCGCATAAGCTCTTGATCATCAATAGTTTTTAACGCTTGCTGAATGCCTGTAAGTAATGCCTCTACCTGCCGGTCTTCAATGCATAATGTGCAAATTTGCTCATTCTGCAGAACCAGAATGAGGGTCGATTCAGTTTCGCCTGGTTTAAGAGTAATCGACATAATACGCCGCTCAGGATTCGGCTGCTGAATCTCCGCCATCTCTACGGCAGGGATGTTAGCGATCAGCGATTCATTATAAGCGATAAGCTCTTCTTTATAGGTTTCCCCCTGTTCGTGTAATCGCTTATACGTCACAAGCAGACGATTTTGAAGTATGAGAAGAAGATCGAGTAGTATGGGCGCTTGCAGATAATATTGCTGACAGAGCCCATTTTGCTGCTTTATTTTTAATAACAGCGCCAGAAATCGATCTTCAAAGGTAATACCTGCGGTATTAAATCCAATAAATGTTCCTTGCATCATTTTTTCCTTTTTAAGCAGGCGCCAAGGTTTTAGACTGCGACAGGTCGATAACGCGATCGGCGGAGGCAATCGTGGATGGCCGGTGGGCAACAATAATCCGGGTAATGCTTAACGCTGAGATTGACTGATTGATAACAGATTCATTCTGTAAGTCGAGGTGGCTGGTGGCCTCATCCATAAACAGAATGCTTGGTTTACGATACAGCGCTCGGGCAATTAGAATACGCTGTTTTTGTCCGCCGGAAATCCCCAGGCCTAGTTCGCCGACGATGGTTTCATAACCCATCGGCATCTTTATAATCTCGTCATGGATGTTGCAGCGTTTGGCACACTCCATGACAAAATCAATATCGGCGTTATCTTCAAAGCCGCTGATATTGTCGATAAGCGACCCGGAGAAAAGGCGATCCTCCTGCAGTACGCAGGCGGTGCCAAGTCGATAATTATTGAGACCAATTTTAGTGATATCAAGATTATCGGCTAAAACATCGCCACTGGTTGGTGAAAGCAAACCGCACATTACTTTTAACAGCGTGGTTTTACCAACGCCTGAAGGACCGATCAGGGCCACGGATTCACCAGGCTCAACCGTAATATTTAAATTTGAGAAGATTGGCTGAGAAAACGGATCATATTGATAACAGAGGTTTTTGACCTCCAGTCTGGCGCCTGAATCAGGGGAAAATACTTCCCGCGCGGGGAGCTCTTTTTCCGGCTCACTAAAAACAATCTCTGACAGACGTTCGTTATGTAAAGAGAGCATTCGCAGCTGCATACACAAATCGACCAGGCTGGAGGCGCGCTGTGAGAATTGACCACGGTAGGCATTAAATGCCATAAACATACCGAGGGTCATATTATTATCAATAACCATGATGGCGCCCAACCAGAGGACTGCGACCTGATCGATAGTGGTAATAAAGGTGTTCACTCCTCCAAACATCATATCGAAACGGGTTTGTTTAATACCGGCGTTGCAGGCTTCAATATTAATATTGAGCCAGTGCTGGGAGCGCCGCTCTTTGAGATTTAGCGCTTTGATGGTCGAGATACCGTACAGAGACTCCATAAAGTGCGAGCTGGACCGCGCCCCCTTAATAACCTGCTCTTCCGCCACGCGACGATAGAAATGATAAGTTGCCAGACGCATAATCGCATAGCATAGGGTAAAGCCAACGACCACCCATGTTAGCCAGCCTCCGTACAGCGTCAGCATGATCAGCAGGCCAATAGTCATGATCGAGTCAATAATGCCGCTGACGATGCTGTTAGTAAACGTTGAGCGAATGGTATCCAGGGAGGAGAAACGTGACTGAATATCCCCAAGATGACGCTTTTCGAAAAACGATAGCGGCAGGCTGGTCATATGATCGAAAAGGGTGGTTTTCCACTGAATATTTGTTAGCGTATTCAGCGTCAATGAGGTCCAGGCACGCAGCATACTGATGAAAGTGCGAAACAGCGTAAAAAAGACCAGACCGATACAGATGACTGACAGCAGACTTTGGTCGTGCGCCATAATTACATGGTCGGTAACCAACTGGGTACCTATCGGCAGCAGTAAACCAATCGCTTCAACGACCACTGAGAAGGCAAAAATTTTCAGTAGCGCTGACTTTAATCCGACAATATTACGCATCAAATCCAACAGGCGTAGGCGGGACTTAGCTTTTTCCTGCTGAAAGTTTTGATCGGGCCAGAGTTCCAGGGCGATACCGGTAAAATAATTGGACATCTCCTGATTACCAATGATGCGCTTGCCTAGCGCTGGGTCGTGCACCACAAAGCTGGATTTACGTACTTTGGTCAATACCACATAGTGGTTCATCCCCCAGTGCAGGACACAGGGGAGTTTAAGCTGGCGGATCTCATCCAGATCCAACGACAGCGCCCGGCTTTTTAAACCAGCATGTTCCGCCGTTTTGCTCAAGGACATCAGCGTGACGCCCTGCGAAGGACTGCCAAAGCGCTGACGGAAATTAAACAGATCGATATCAAGGCCATAGTGGCCGCAAACCATGGCCAGACAGGCGATCCCACACTCAGCGGCTTCCGACTGTAATATAACAGGCGTTTTCTTCAGGAGAGAAAAGTTAATTTTTGCGATGATCTTTTCAAAAAGTTCGTTAGTCATTGATCGGGCCGCTCACGCTTTGAGTAATCTTATAAACTGGGGTAAACATCCACATATAGAGAGGGCGTTCTTCAAGGAATACAACGGCCTGAGCTTTGAGCCCATTAGACAAACTTAACTTTTTACCGTCATATTCGAACTGTTTATCTTTAATTTTGACAATTGCTTTGTATAGCGCCAGTTCTTGCTGTTGGTTGACAGCGTTATTGACGTTTGTGTATTCAGACATTTCTTGTCGTGATGCAGGCATAGAAGATATGGATACTATCTCGCCTGGGAATTGACCAAACTTATCTGAGGGAAATGCATCATAGCGAATATTGATGGTATCCCCCGTTCTTAAATAGGGTATCGTATTGTTTGGTAACCATAGGACGAGATAATATTCAACATTACCGGTCGGCTTGATCTGGGCCAGACTACTGCCATTATCAACCGTCTGCCCTTGTGTAGCTGAAAGCGACTCAATTCTGCCATCACTGGTAGACTTGACAATAATATTACCGTTAGCATTGGATTCGACCAGCTGGTTTTTATAATCATTGGATTGGTTATACTGACTGGAAATTTGGTTGTCAAAATCAGCCGCTTTAGTGATTCGATCACTATTAAGTTGAGTGATTTGCGATTCCAGTTGCATTTTTTGGCTAACCAATGATTGGTAGGCACTCTGCTGCTGGAAATACAAAGAGTGCTGATAATTATATTGGTCTTTCGTTATCAGGCCATTGTTAAGATATTTATCATAACTGGAAAGATTATCGTGCATTTTTTTCAGGCCAGCCTGAGTATTGACCAGCATACGGTTGGTCTCTTTCAGGGAGTCGGTGGTGGTTTTTAACTGCGCATTTAGCGCGCTTAATGTCTGATTTTTATTATCTTCCAGCTTTTTGATGATATTATCAGAGTTGGCAATCTTTTCATTGATGACTTCTATTTGTGCTGCGCTGACATTACCACTGGTGGTGCTGCGGGAAACATCAATTTCGTAGAGTGGTTGGTTTTTTTTAACTACATCACCGATTTTGACGAATTGCTTAACAATAAATCCTTGTTGAGGCGCAAACACGTTAATAGAGTGAGGAAGGGTAATGACTTCACCCTTTACATCAACTCGTTGGGTGAATTTGAAGAAAATCAATGCGCAAACAAGCGCAGTGAGAAATAGTGCCGATAACGAAAGAACTAACCAGGAAGGTAAGCCAGCGAGTAATAACGCTTTCCCTTTCCAGTGATGCCTTTTGTATTCGACCGCTTCCTTGCGATAGAGGTTTTTTGACATGTGTACCGCTTTTTATTTTAAAAAAGGTCTGAATAATCAGACCTTTGTTAACATTTCGAATATGAACAGATTAACTATAAATCAATTACTTCGGGAGACCTATTAAGCCCAAGGTGTGAAGGTACCGTTATTCCAACCTTCCAGCAATCCCGTGGTCAGTTCCACAGTTTTGTCCCACCCTAGCATGGCGGCGGTAATCGCACCACCGATCGCACCCGCTAACAGTCCCCAAACCCCCCCGACCATCATACCGAGAGTACCAAAACCTAAGGAACCACCGCCATTGCCGCCATGGGCGCCACCAATGACGGACCCTGTCATAGCATAAACGGCGCCACCTAATAAAGCGCTGAGAGTGAGCTCAGCTCCATTTGATACAATTGAGGTGAGTGCAGAACCGAGAGATGAAAAATCCCAAGAGTAGCCACCCGAGATTTCTTCCATTTCAAAAACGGTTAATTGTTTCATTACTTTTATTCCCTTAAATTTAAATAAATATTAGATGTTAAATGTTCCGGGAGAACTAATCGCCCGGTGCAAAAATATAGGGGAATGTTTTACGAGGTTCAATACAATAATCATGAATTGTATGTGAAACATTTGATTTAGAATCCATTTCATATTGTTTCATGTGTTTTTTTCTCAAAAAATAAAATGGCAAGATCATGTAGGGTTTCCTTGGGGGTTCTTTGGGGGGCATAAAGCTGTTTTTGTTTTTTTTGTTGGGCTCGGTTTGAACTTTTCATGGGGAGTTAATCATCCCCATGAAATGAGAGTGAATTAATCTTCCTGAATCACAACCTCCATCATCCCTTTAACTAGACCCATTGTTACATCGCTGCTGCTATCACTTTGTCGATAATAATCAGCGGTCAGATTAATGGTTTTATTGAGGTCGTTAGTGGTGTTTATTTTATAATTATAACTGTCAGTGTCATAGAAAACTACAGGACTGTTCGACAGCTTGAATATAATTCCAACTTTGTTAGCAGCGTCACTACCGGTAAGCATATTGTCCACGATTCCATCCCCCGAGGCGCTTATCCCATCTACTGGATTAAACCAGTAGGTCACCGTGTTACCGACTGAATCATTCGGACAGCTAATGTTCATTGGAATGGTCTTCTGCGCTGGCGTTGTTGCCCCACGAGCCAGTGACATGAGTTGTCCTTTGTCAATACGATTCAGTGTCACCTGCGACCGTGGCGTAGAGATATTACAAGATGTAGTACGATAATTGATGTTTTTAATTGAAATGGAAATTGCTTCGTATATGAGTCTATCGTTTGCAACCGGGTTGGTATTTAGATTCCCTACCGAAAAGGAAACGGAGGGGTTTGAGCTGGACTTGGTGCTGGTATCAATTACGGTTTTAGTTTTGACTAGCCATACGGTAATAAATTGATAGTTATTCTCGGATGATTTTGTTATCGGCACCAGGGTCGAACCTGCCTCGGCAGCGACCAGAGCGCCATTTTTACTGCGCAATAAATCCGAGACTTGAAACCCAATGCCATCAATCCCCGTTTCATATACGGTACCGCCTTGAATACCGGTAACGCCTGAAACAGCGGCGGCCCCGATATCAATAATATATTGGTCATCGGTGCTTTTATCACAAGTGAAACCTTTATACGATCCAGTACCAAACTTATGGGTATACAATACAGTCCCTACCGGAATGGAAGTATCCGTTGGAATTTTGACATTGTTCAGCGTTAAGCCTTGACGCTTGGTAGTGCCGCTATATGTGCACTTAGCAGCAGCCTCACTACCCAGCACCAGCAATGTTATTAGGATAAAAATTCTCTTCATCAATATATTCCCCTATGGATGACTAACGGCAAACCGCTTCGATTTGACTGATGCCAGTCGCTTTGCCTTCCCTGGCCGGTAAAGTAAATGAAGCATTGCACTGCTGCGCGGCGCTTTTGCCCCACTGAACGTTAAGGATCCCGGTCTGCTGCAGGCCGGACATATAGACCATGCCCGCGTCGCTGACGATACTTGGCTGCGACTTGCTGTCGCCGGCGAGCAGCACCATCGCGCCATAAGGCACGTCCTGGCCGCTGGCCGTTTTCAGATGGACAAATGCGCGTTGGCCGATATTACCGGCATAATTGGCCCGCACGATGGCGCCGCGTGTCGGAACGACGCTCTGCGTGGTTTCCGGAAGCTCCATATCTTCGCCAAGCGAAGTACTATCGAGGGTGATATCGGTGCGACGATAAGGCGTAACGTAAGGTACGATGGCGTAACCACGATAGTCGGTGGTGATGGTGTTATCGTTGGTCAGCTTGACGTTATCCAAACCTGGGGCCTTAACCAGTACGGCGGCATCGGTGATGTCCTGACCAAGCGTGACCCCATCGGCATGAGCGACAATGCTGCCGTTGGCGCCATAGTCTATACGCTCGCTACCGCGATCGTAGCTGTAACCGGCATTGACGCTGCCGCGAGCACCGTTATAGGTTGCGCGCATATCGCCGCTGTAGTATTCCCGGTTGCTGTATCCTTGCTGCAGGCTCCACTCCAGGCTGTCGTTATCCAGCGCGTTACCACCGATGGAGACCGACTGATCGGTAGACCCCGGATTACTGTTGGTTAACTGATAACTGGTATAGGTGCCCGGTAGCCAGTTGCTCAGCGGCAGCGTGACGGTCAGCGAGATACGCTGATCGTCCTGGGCGTCTTTCCCGGAGTTATTCCCGCTCCAGGTATAGCGGTTATAGCTGTACCCGAGGTAATAGTTTACATTGCGGAAGCCACCGTTGTACCCCACGCTGATCGACTTGTTGGTGCGCTTATCGTCCCAGTAATCTTCAATCAATCCACTGATAGACAGATTGCCGAGGCCTTTACCCAGGCTTTGATTCAGCGTCAGATTGGTGCGGTTGCGCAGCGAGCGAGGAGTATACTTGCCATCATTAGAATAGCTATCTAACACTTCAGAGAGGGTATTAAATCCGCGGGTGGAATAGCGGTAGCCAGCGATAGTCACGTTTGTACCGGTTTCGATAATATTTTTCCCGTAACGGACACGCCATGACTGCCCAGAGGTCTTTTCGTCGTCTTTCATTTTTGACCAGGCCTGGGTGACGTCTGCCGAGGCGGCGCCAAGCTCGCCGAGGTTATAGCCGAGGCCTGTTGACAGCGCCTGATAGCGCGATGCGGCCTGCACCCCGCCATAAAGCGTCAGGCTGCTGGAGACACCGTAGGTCGCGGTAGCTTGCGTAAAGGGCGTTTCATCGACCCCGCCGTCGTAAGGACGATATTTACCAGACGTAATTTCATATTCCAGCTGATCTTCACGGACCATCACCGGCAGCGTAGCGAACGGTACGACGAACTCCTGCTTAGAACCGTCGGACTCTTCCACGGTGACGTAAAGGTCGCCGCTACCGCCGCTCGGGTACATATCGGTGATTTCAAACGCGCCAGGCGCCACGTAGGTCTGGTATACCTGGTAGCCGTTTTGTTTAATGAAGACACGGGCGTTGGTTTTGGCGATACCACGGATAATCGGCGCATAGCCGCGCATACTTTCCGGCAACATTGATGTATCGGTGGCCAGTTGAATACCGGTAAACGGTACACTGTCAAAGATGCCTGAGAGTGACGAGCTCTCACCCATCACCAGGTTACTGTTGATGGGACGAATGCTGCGCTGCATGTAGAGATAGGCTGAGTCCCAATCACCCGCATCGCCGTTGTTTTTATTCCAGGTGCTGAGGTTACGGATACGCCATGGGCCAACGTTGAGGCCAGACTGCAGGTTCAGGCTGTAGTATTCATCATTGGCCTGCATGTCGTTTGAGCCGCTGAACTGATAGTTCACCAGCAGGGCGTTGATGCCGTCATCAAACTGATCCGGTGGAATATATCCCTGCGCGGTGGTAGATAGTGCCGCCTGCGGAATGGATATATTCAAGCGCTGGACGGTAAAGTCGAAATCCGCTTTGGTATCCGGGATGACTGAAAGATTGGCGCAGCCGTTTTTATCCTCGACCAGTTCGGGAAAGGCTTTAACCCGTACGCCATACTCTGCCAATGTTTTCAGGCTCAAACAGGGCACCAGGGCGGGCTCTCGATTATTCCCAGTGGCACGGCTATTCGCAACAAACTTCATTGTCCTGGTATCCAGATAGCGACCATTAAACATGATATCTACCCGATAATCCCCTGGCGCCTGTGCGTTCTGCGTCTGGAAAATAGATAAGTCGGGAGTGGTTGATGGATCGCTACCATTCAATGAGCTAATGAATGAGGGATCGAAAAAGTCACGTGCTTGCGCTTTATTATTCAAACCAGAAAGCAATGCCGGAAGCATTGCGAGGAAGACCGCGGATAGTTTGAATAATCCATTATTCTTATTTGGCATAGACACATCCCTATAATGATAAAATAAAATTCTTATTACAGCGATGAGGAATAGAGCGATCCTGCTCCGCCATAATCATTAACTACTTTCCAGTTGACGCTGGAGGCATTAATATTTTCTTTTAATGTCACTTCTTTGGTCGTCATTGGAGCGACCGAGTTGACTTCCGGCTTCACTTCTTTGCTACCAATCTGAACACTATGGAAATAGAAGAAAAACGGTGTCGGATTTTTAATCGTCAGTTTTGTGCCTGATTTCCGCCATTCGAGTTTTTTGGCTTCAATGTTTGGAGAAAGGTCGAAAAGTGCTTTTGGACGATAGACCAGACGCATGCGGTGGCGGACCGCCAGTTGAATAGTATTGGCGTTGGCTTTCTCATCGTCCGCCGGCGGGATGGCCATCACGTTAAAATAGTATATGGATTCCCGGTCGTTCGGGGCATTGACGTTTCCGGTAGAAAATAGACGCACGGTATTCTGCTGCTTACCCTCAAGGCGGAATAACGGAGGTGTAGCCATAAAAGAGGGCGTTTTCCCTGCCGGCGCTTCAACCCAGGATTTAATCAGATAAGGGATGTCATCTTTATTTTCGATTTGCGCGGTGATTTCACGCGCACCTTCTTTATAGAGGTAGCGGGTGGACTCAATCACAATACCAGCATGGGCAATACTACTGAGGAGTAATGCACAGGATGCGGTGATATTTAATAAGTTCCTGAACATGGTTTTTCTCTGAATGCGAAAAAGGGCCCGCCGTGAAGCGGAGCCCCTTCGGGGAAAAATTAGAGGGTATAATCGATAGTAAAGGTCGCAACACCTTTAACCGGACCTTCGGTAACCGGAGTCGCGGAGTTCACTTTCACATAACCAGTGGTGTACTTCAGCTGAGTGCCGCCAGCTGCAGTGTAGCTTTCGGTCATGAGGTCAGAACCGTCGAAACCTACGCGGTGTGCATCACGTACGCGCTGGATACCGATACCAATGCCGGTAGCGCCGCCAGGTGCGGTGTTGTCCAGGATGTTAGCGTTGCTGGAGGCACCGGTCACATTGACGGTTACAGCAGTAACCGGAGTGGCGCTACCCTGTGCGCAGTCTTTCACGTCAAAACCGAAGTCCTGAGTTTTAAACAGAGCACCAGCCGCTTCAGCATTCGCTTCGGTAGTGGTCACGGTCATCAGCTGAACGATACCGTTGTTCAGGGTACCCGTCGGAGTCACGACACAAGAGTTAGCTGCATCAGAGACTTCACCCAGTACAGTTACCTGAGCGGTGTTGGTTGCCATTACCTGAGCACTCAGAACTGCAGAAGCAGCGACCATTACAGCTACGATTGTCTTTTTCATTTAATTAATCCATATATAGATACTTAGTCCTGTGTAGAATCGATAACAGTTATCATGGGAATGGAATATGCATTCCTATTGATATTGAAAATAAGCGCCAGCATTCCTTATATAGTGCTGAAACCTACCCTCCTGTGAACGACGCTACAATATCACTTGCCATAGCGAACCATGGAGAAGCGGGGGTAATTTAAAAGTCTGGTGCAAAAAATGCTTGTGAATTCTTGATGAAGCACACGTGAATTTAATAATGACCTTTTCTAATGAGATATTGAGTTAGGTTGAGATAAATTTAATCTGAAAATGTGGCTTTTAAACAAGATAACTATCGCTTGTCATTTTTTACGCGGTATCCTCAAAGCTGAAGTTCAATGTGAACTGACCCCGCTTCTGTCTGAAGCGATAATGTTCACGCCATGGTTTGGCTGGGATTATTTATTTTTGTTATGGATAATAGGGTTGCGTGGGGCAAGGATATGGATGATATTGCATTATTTAATGGCTGTATAATTAATCAGGAAATTATATTTAATGCCAATATGAATGAGCTGCGACCGCTTGCCGGGAATGGGGAGAGCATCAGCCTCAATGCGCCTACCGCCAGATGCTTGCTGCTGCTATTGCAGAATTGCGGCAAAGTGATTTCTCGGGATGAATTTCTGGCTGCTGTATGGGAAACACGGGGTGTGGTAGTTTCGCAAAATACATTTTATCAAAATATCTCTTTGTTGAGAAAATCGCTGCTCAAAGCCGGACTATCTGAGGATATCATTATCACCGTCAGACAAAAAGGCTTTAGCGTCGCCCCGGATACTTTAGTTATCCCGCTCTCGGATGAAGAGTGCGAGAATATGAATCGGGAAAGATTAACGCATTTTCACAGTAGTAAAACTGCTGATGTCATTTTCAATGATACGGGGAAAATTGACCATAAATTAAGTCTTCCACTACCAGTGAATTTAGCAATCCAGGAGAATGATAGGCGGGAAAATAGCGTGAAGGTGGCAGAGAAACTATCGGAACGATTACATATAACCTTTAAAGTTCCCACCTGGTTAATCGCGCTGATTGTCGTGATGATAGTTATCAATGTTATCGTACTGATCGTGTTACATCGATAATACGCCGCCGCTGGGGTTTATATCGAGAAGGTAACGGTAAAGTGGATTGCCGAGTATGTTAGTCCCAACCTGGCTGTGTATTCATATTAAGATGTCTGCCAGCACGACCTGGCAGACAAGGGAGGGGAGCTAACGCTGCTTCAGTCCTAAATCCAGCGGCGTCTTGCTGGGTTCGCCGCCGATCTCTCGCGCCAGCTTCGGCACCATATAGCCGGAGATGAGGGTCAACAGTTCACGCATGATTTCACGGGCTTCATCATCGCTGACCATAAAGTGTGCCGCCCCTTGTACCCGGTCCAGCACGTGCAGGTAGTAGGGCATTACCCCGGCATTGAACAGCGCATTGCTGAGATCGGCCAGGGTTTGCGCGTTATCGTTCACCCCGCGCAGCAGCACGCTCTGGTTAAGCAGCGTGACGCCCGCCTGACGCAGCATGGCCATCGCCGCGCGAAACTCGCCGTCAATTTCATTAGCGTGGTTGACGTGGTTAACCAGGATCACCTGCAGCGACGAACGGTGGAATCGGCTGGCCAGCATCTCGGTGATGCGCGCCGGGATCACGATCGGCAAGCGGCTGTGAATACGCAGACGCTTAACGTGCGGAATGGCTTCCAGCTGGGTCATTAGCCAGTCAAGCTCATGGTCCTTCGCCATCAACGGGTCGCCGCCGGAGAAGATGATTTCATCAAGCTGCGGATGCTCAGCGATATAGTTCATTGCCGTCTGCCAGTTGCGCCTGGTGCCCTGATTTTCGGCATAAGGGAAGTGGCGGCGGAAGCAGTAACGGCAATTGACCGCGCAACCGCCTTTCACCAACAGCAGGGCCCGGTTGCGATATTTGTGCAACAGGCCGGGCACGACGCTGTGCTGTTCTTCCAGCGGATCGGTGGAGTAGCCGGGGGCGACGATAAACTCCTCTTCGGCGGTAAGTACCTGACGAAGCAGCGGATCGTCAGGGTTGCCTTTCTCCATTCGGGCAATAAACGCGCGCGGGACTCGCAGCGGGAACAGGCGTCTGGCCTCATGTCCGGCCAGCAGTTTTTCATCAGCGTCTACATTTAAAAGACGCAGCAGTTCATCAGGACTGGTCACAACATTGGCAAGTTGCGTTATCCAATCTTCTCTGGATGGGGTATTTAGGGTTACAATATGCGCCATTTTGTGGCTTAGCTACCAGTTAAACAATTTCAGAGGGCCTTATGGCGACTTACTATAGCAACGATTTTCGTGCTGGTCTTAAAATCATGTTAGATGGCGAACCTTATGCGGTAGAAGCCAGCGAATTCGTTAAACCAGGTAAAGGTCAGGCGTTTGCGCGCGTTAAGCTGCGCCGTCTGCTGACCGGCACCCGCGTTGAGAAAACCTTCAAATCTACTGATTCTGCAGAAGGCGCGGACGTTGTCGATATGAACCTGACTTACCTGTATAACGACGGTGAGTTCTGGCACTTCATGAACAACGAAACCTTCGAACAGCTGTCTGCTGACGCGAAAGCGATCGGTGACAATGCCAAATGGCTGCTGGATCAGGCTGAGTGCATCGTGACCCTGTGGAACGGCCAGCCGATCGCGGTCACCCCGCCGAACTTCGTTGAGCTGGAAATCGTTGAAACCGACCCAGGTCTGAAAGGCGACACCGCGGGTACCGGTGGTAAACCAGCGACCCTGTCTACTGGCGCTGTGGTTAAAGTGCCGCTGTTCGTCCAGATTGGCGAAGTGATCAAAGTGGATACTCGCTCTGGCGAATACGTATCCCGCGTGAAGTAATTTCACGTCATGATGACTGGCGCAGCCTCTGTGCTGCGCCGCTCTTTCTGTACTGGCACGACGAGCACGACACATGAAGCGCAGCGTAAAACTCCTGGCGTTACTGTTTCTGAGCAGCGCACTGCTGTCTGGCTGCAATACCGCCCGCGGTTTCGGTGAAGATATTCAGGGCCTGGGCCACGCCATCTCTCGCGCTGTAAGCTGACTTCCTTCCGTTTCGCCTGCCGCGCTCGCCTTCCGGTGCGCCTGCTTCCTTCACGAATACTCCTTTTCTCTTAAAAAACGCAAAGATCCCTTCATCTGTGGACGGTTTGTCTATGCTTATAGGGCATGAAAACAAAACTGACACTAAGGATGACATTATGGTGAAAAAAACGATTGCAGCGTTCTTTACGGTTTTGGTCCTCTCTTCAGCACTGACCGCTTGTAACACCACGCGCGGTGTGGGTCAGGATATTTCAGAGGGCGGCAGCGCAATCTCTGGCGCAGCAACCAAAGCTCAGCAATAACAGCCTTCGACGGTACGGTTTTGCGCCGTACCGTTCTTCACTTCCCCCATTCTGTTGGATATACTCACTACGACTTTTCATCCACCTTACGGGACGACCCGTAAGCGTTTCTCATCCGGGGACGGCCCCAGCAAAGGAGCCTTATGTCCTGGATAGTCTTATTTATCGCTGGCCTGCTGGAAGTGGTGTGGGCCGTCGGCCTGAAATATACCCATGGCTTTAGCCGCCTGGTTCCCAGCGTCATCACCATCGTCGCGATGGTCGTCAGCATGGCGCTGCTTTCATGGGCGATGAAAACCCTGCCGGTGGGTACCGCTTACGCCGTCTGGACGGGGATCGGCGCCGTGGGCGCCGCTGTGACCGGTATCGTACTGTTAGGTGAATCCGCCAGCGCTATGCGTATCGCCAGTCTTGTCTGCATCGTGGTCGGCATCATTGGCCTGAAGATCAGCGCGCACTAGTTGTAGCGCTGATTGACCCAGACCAGTTTGCTGATATCAAAACCCTGCCGGGTGGCAATATCCAGCATCTGCTGCCTGACTTCCGGGGCGATGGTGGGGGCTCGCGCCAGTAGCCAGAGATAGTCGCGGTCGGGGCCGCAGACCAGCGCGTACCGATACTCCTTATCCAGCGCAATGACGTTATAGCTGCCATAGAAGGGGCCGAAGAAGGAGATCTTCAGCGCGGCGCGGCTGGGTTCGCCGGTAAAATACGCCACCCCGTCCGTTTTCTGCCACATGCCGCGGTCGGGGTTATAGCCTTTATTGACCACGTCCAGACCGCCGTCATCGCGCGGCTGCCAGGCGATCGTGACCTTTTCAAGCCCGCTTTCAAAAGGATGGTCGAAGCGGGCGATTTCGTACCAGGTACCCAGATAGCGCTGAACGTCGAAGGGGGTGACCACGGTGACGCCTGGCGGCGGGGCAGGGGTGCTGCAGGCGACAGACAGGAACGAGACGGCGACCGCGGTGATTATCGGCAGGATACGCATGGTATGCTCCTTGCTGGCTTTTAAGCTAAGTGTAGAGTCCGGCAGGGCAAAGGCGGCAAGATTTTTCTATGAAGCGAGCCCGGTAGCAGAATTGCTGCCGGGCTCTTGCAGGATCAGATAAACAGTACGCCAACCAGAGTAATGACGCTGAGGATCGCCGCCAGACCGTAGAAGACCCATTTGCCGTTTGGCACATGGATTTTCAGGTCGTGCATGGCGTGGTGAATACGATGCAGCCCACACCACAGCGGCAGGACAATCATCAGAAAGATGAACGCGCGGCCGATAAAGCTTTGGGCAAAGGCCAGCACGCGCTCATAGCTGAAGGCGTCGGCGGGGGCGAGCCCCAGCGGCAGCAAAATGCCCACCAGCAGCACCATCACCGGCGCGACAATCGCGCCCCACATGCCGCCAGCGCCAAACAGCCCCCAGAAAACGGGTTCATCGGAACGTTTCGGATTGGGATTAATCATCTCAGCCTCCTTACCAGAACAGGGCGACAAACAGGATCACCACGGTGACCACCGCCGTCACCACCCAGAGACCTTTAATCACCGGCTCTGGCCCCATTTTTTCGCCTTTGATGATGACGTTGGCGGCTTTTGGCGCCAGCTCGAACCAGGTTTTGGTGTGCAGCAGCGCTGCCGCCAGGGTGATCAGGTTAAGGATCACTACCACAGGATTTTGCAGGAATCCGATATATCCCGCCCAGCTTTCAGCGCCGTGCTTGAGGGCAAACAGCCCGTAAATCAGCACAATGCTGAACCATACTGTCGGTACCGCCGTACCTTCCCGCACCATGTAGAAGCGATAAAATGGCAGCTTTTTCCACCAGGTGGAGGTCATCGGCCGGACGTAGGGTTTGCGTTTCGTCGTCATAATGCACTCCTTAGCGTGGTTTCAGGGTGGCGATAAGAAAGTCTTTCGAACTTTCCACCTTGCCCTGCTGGATCGCGGCCGCCGGGTCGACGTGCTTCGGACAGACTTCCGAGCAGTAGCCCACGAAAGTACAGGTCCAGACGCCGTTCTGGCCGTTAAGCTGCGCCATGCGCTCCTTTTTGCCGTGGTCGCGGCTGTCTTCGTTATAGCGGTGGGCGAGGGTGATCGCCGCCGGGCCGATAAACTCCGGGTTCAGGCCGAACTGCGGACAGGCGGCATAGCACAGCCCGCAGTTGATACAACCGGAGAACTGATGGTATTTGGCCATCTGGGCCGGCGTCTGCTTGTTTGGTCCCTGGTCCGGAGTGCGGTTATTACCGATGATATACGGCTTAATGGCCTCCAGACTTTCGATAAAGTGGCTCATATCCACCACCAGATCGCGCTCGATCGGGAAGTTGGCCAGCGCCTCAACCTTGATACCTTTGGTGTAATCCCGCAGGAAGGTTTTACAGGCCAGCTTCGGCACCTTATTGACCATCATGCCGCAGGAGCCGCAGATCGCCATCCGGCAGGACCAGCGGTAGCTCAGGTCGGGCGCCAGGTTGTCTTTAATGTAGCCCAGCGCGTCCAGCAGCGAGGTCTGCTCATCGTAAGGCACGTCATAGAACGCGCTGTGCGGTGCCGTGTCGACCTCCGGGTTGTAACGCACCACTTCGACTTTCAGGTTTTTCATCTCAGCCATGGGTGGTCTCCTTCTTCTCAGCCGCTTCCGCCTCAGCGCCATAAACACGTTTCGCCGGCGGCAGCGTGGTGATCTTCACATCGCCATATTCCAGGCGGGTGGTGCCATCAGCCTCGCGGAAGGCGAGCGTATGTTTGAGGAAGTTGACGTCGTCGCGTTCGGTACAGCCTTCATCCAGACGCTGGTGCGCACCGCGCGATTCTTTACGGGCGATGGCCGAGTGCGCCATACATTCGGCAACGTTTAAACCGTGTCCCAGCTCAATGGTGTAAAGCAGATCGGTGTTGAATACGCTGGAGTTGTCGGTAATGCGCACGCGCTTAAAGCGCTCCTGCAGCTCAGCCAGCTTGTCGATAGTTTTCTGCATCAGCTCTGGCGTCCGGTAGATGCCGCAGCCTTCCTCCATCGAGAGCCCCATTTCGTCGCGGATTTTCGCCCAGTTTTCGTTACCCTCCTGGTTGACGAGATCTTTCAGACGACGCTCCACATCGGCAGCCTGCGCATCGAGGGCGGAGCCGTTCGCCTCGCCCGCCTGGGCGGCGCGCTGCATGGCCTGTTCCCCGGCCAGGCGGCCGAAGACCACCAGCTCGGCCAGCGAGTTGGAGCCCAGGCGGTTGGCGCCGTGCAGACCAACGGACGAGCATTCGCCCACGGCAAACAGCCCTTTGATGCGGGTTTCGCACTGTTGATCGGTTTCGATGCCGCCCATGGTGTAGTGCGCGGTCGGGCGTACCGGAATCGGTTCTTTCACCGGGTCGACGCCGACGTAGGCTTTCGCCAGCTCACAGATAAACGGCAGACGCTCCAGCAGTTTTTTCTCGCCGAGGTGGCGCAGATCGAGGTAGACCACGTCGCCGCGCGGCGTTGGAATGGTGTTCCCCTTCCGCCATTCGTGCCAGAAGGCCTGGGACACTTTGTCGCGCGGGCCCAGCTCCATATATTTGTTCTTCGGTTCGCCGAGCGGGGTTTCCGGGCCCATGCCGTAATCCTGCAGATAGCGATAGCCGTTTTTGTTGACCAGAATCCCGCCTTCACCGCGGCAGCCTTCGGTCATCAGGATCCCGGAACCCGGCAGACCGGTCGGGTGATACTGAACGAACTCCATATCGCGCAGCGGCACGCCGTGGCCCAGCGCCATACCCATCCCGTCACCGGTAACGATGCCGCCGTTGGTGTTGTAGCGATAGACGCGTCCGGCGCCGCCGGTGGCCAGCACCACCGCGTTGGCGAGGATCTGCACCAGCGTGCCTTCCATCATATTCATCGCCACCAGGCCGCGGGCCTGGCCGTCATCGACCAGCAGATCAAGGACGAAATGTTCATCAAAGCGTTGAATTTGGGGAAACTGAAGGGAGGTCTGGAAGAGGGTATGCAGCATGTGGAAGCCGGTTTTATCGGCGGCAAACCAGGTGCGTTCGATCTTCATGCCACCGAAGCGCCGGACGTTAACGCTGCCGTCAGGGCGGCGGCTCCACGGGCATCCCCACTGTTCCAGTTGGGTCATTTCCGTCGGGCAGTGGTGAACGAAATAGTCGACGACATCCTGCTCGCACAGCCAGTCGCCTCCGGCGACGGTGTCGTGAAAATGGTACTCAAAGCTATCGTGATCCTGGGCAACGGCTGCGGACCCCCCTTCTGCAGCGACCGTATGGCTGCGCATCGGATAGACTTTAGAAATCAGGGCGATTTTGGCATTGGGGTTGGCCTGGGCGGCGGCGATAGCGGCGCGAAGGCCTGCCCCGCCGGCGCCAATTACGGCGAGATCGGCTTGAAAAGTGTGCACGACATTCCTCCAGTTTTAGTGTATTTCGCCGCCGGGCTGGCGAAAAAGTATCACTGCTCCTTTATAGGTACAGGAGTATAGCCGTAGGGTCAGTATGGAAAATTGACGTGTTCGATTTTTTTATCGATATGTGCGGTTATTTATCAGTGATATTTATGCATTTAGGTTAACGATAGATTAATGGCATGTAATCTGCCGGGGATTGCACAAAATTTGTTTCACTCGCCGGTTGCGAGTAGACTTCGTGCCCTTGTTTGCAATCGGAGAAAGTACCATGAGCGAGACGGCAACCTGGCAGCCGAGCGCACCCATTCCCAATCTGTTGAAACGCGCGGCGGTGATGGCGGAAATCCGCCGGTTCTTTACCGATCGCGGCGTGCTGGAGGTGGAGACGCCTTGCATGAGTCAGGCGACGGTAACGGATATCCATTTGTTCCCGTTTGAAACCCGTTTCGTCGGCCCGGGCCACTCACAGGGACTCAATCTGTACCTGATGACCAGTCCGGAATACCATATGAAGCGCCTGCTGGCGGCGGGCTGCGGCCCGGTTTTCCAGCTTTGCCGCAGCTTCCGTAATGAAGAGATGGGGCGGCATCACAATCCGGAATTCACCATGCTGGAGTGGTATCGTCCGTGCTATGACATGTATCGTCTGATCAACGAGGTGGACGATCTGCTGCAGCAGGTGCTGGAGTGCCAGCCGGCGGAAAGCCTCTCCTATCAGCAGGCGTTCCAGCGTCATCTGGATATTGACCCGCTCTCTGCCGATAAAGCGCAGCTGCGCGAAGTCGCGGCGAAGCTGGATCTGAGCAATATCGCCGATACTGAAGAAGATCGCGACACGCTGCTGCAACTGCTGTTCACCATGGGCGTGGAGCCGCACATCGGCAAAGATCGGCCGACGTTCATTTATCATTTCCCGGCGACTCAGGCCTCTTTAGCGCAGATCAGCCCGGAAGATCATCGGGTCGCTGAGCGCTTCGAGGTCTATTACAAAGGAATTGAGCTGGCGAATGGTTTCCACGAGCTGACCGACGCCCATGAGCAGCGCCTGCGCTTTGAGCAGGACAATCGCAAGCGTGCCGCGCGCGGTCTCCCGCAGCAGCCCATCGATAACAACCTGCTGGCGGCGCTGGAGGCGGGGCTGCCGGACTGCTCCGGCGTGGCACTGGGCGTTGATCGCGTGGTGATGCTGGCGCTGGGCGCTGAAAGCATCGGTGAGGTGATCGCCTTTACGGTCGACCGCGCCTGATGGCGCTGTCACCTCCTGCCGCCTGCGGGCGAGGGAGGTGACAGGTCTGCCCTGATCCCCCCTCCCTCATGCTATCCCGGCTTTCGCCCGAATATCCACAATCTCCTTCGGTGCTTTTGCTACTATCCGCGCTCGTTTTATGAGGCCAGGCGACGCTGTTGGCGACCGGCGTGGTGTTGCTGATGGTGACCTTCGCCAATATCTTCACCATCATTCAGCCGGTCATCGACAGCGGGGACTGGAGCAGCACGCTGTGGATGGTCGGCGGGCCGATCTTCTTCTCGCTGCTGGCGTTGGCCATTTACGAAAGCTACCGTCGGCGCCTGGCGTCCGGTGTGCTGGTAATGGAGAGCTAGAAAGCCTGCCCGGCGCCGCCGCCGGGCAGGGTATGGCCTACAGGCTGCCAGCCGTACGTCGGCTGGTTTTCCCGGCCGAGGTCATGGTTTTACTGCTTTGCCTGCCGTCGATACTTTCCAGCCGCATCTGGAACGGAGGGAACGGCATATCAATGCCATGCTCGCGGAAGCCCGCCAGGATCAGCTGATGCATCTCATGGCGTAGCGGCATGCGGTGCCCCATCTCGGCGGCAAAAATACGCAGCTCGAAAATCTGGATCCCCTGCTGCAGGTCGACGAGAAACGCCTCCGGCGCCGGGGTATCGATGACCAGCGAACAGCGATGCGCCGCGGCGATGAGGATCTTGGTCACCTCTTCGGTATCGGCGTCCACCGGAGCCGGCACCGTCAACACCACGCGGGTGACCGAGTCCGACAGCGACCAGTTGATAAACTGTTCGGTGATGAACGCCTTGTTCGGCACGATAATCTCTTTCCGGTCCCAGTCGCTGATGGTGGTGGCGCGGGTATTGATGCGGGTGACGCTGCCCGTCAGGTCGCGGATGGTGACCGTATCGCCGATGCGGATCGGTTTTTCAAACAGGATAATCAGGCCGGAGATAAAGTTAGCGAAGATCTCCTGCAGGCCAAACCCGAGACCCACACCCAGCGCGGCGACCAGCCACTGCAGCTTCGACCACTCAATGCCGATCATTGAGAAGCCCACCAGCCCACCGATCAGCATCAGCAAATACTTGGTGATGGTGGTGATGGCGTAGCCGGTGCCGGGCGTTAAATCGAGGTGCTGGAGGATCGCCAGCTCCAGCAGCGCCGGCAGGTTGCGCACCAGCTGAGTGGTGATGATCAGCACCAGAATGGCAATCAGCACTGCGCCAAGGGTGATGGGCTCGAGGCTTTCCACTCCTTGTACCGTTGAGGTAACGTCCCACAGCGAGATATTCTCAAGGAAGCCAAACGCCGAGTGAATTTCCGACCACAACACGATGACCGACAGCAGCGCGATCAGCATCAGCAGGGAACGCACGAGGCGCAGCGACTGGGTACTGATGGCATCGAGATCGACCTCGCTGACCTCCGTCTCCACCGACCCTTCCGGGCTGCTGACGTGAACAGGCTCATCTTCGCCGCGGGCGCGCTGGGCGAGAATTTCCGCGCGACGATGGCGGGCCCGGTCGAAGGCCAGCCGGCGGCGCTGGATCAGCATCCAGCGGCGGATGATGTGATAGACCACCAGCAGCAGGAACCAGATGGCGACGGAGGTTTCCAGACGCGCCAGCAGCGCCTGAGCGGTGGCGAGGTAGCCGACGGCGGCCGCCAGCATGGCCACCAGCGGGGCGCCAAGCATCAGGTTCCACAGCAGGCGGTTCACCATGTTGTCGCCATTCCCCTCTTTATCCAGGTAGAGCGGGATGCCGGCATGCTTAAGGCTGAGGGTGACCACCGCCAGCGCGCCGCAGATCAGCAGGAAGCACAGGCGGCCCAGCGAGGCGGAGAACTCGCGGTCGTTAAGATTATCGAACATGATCAGCGCCATTATCAGCGGCACAATCAGTCCGATGCTCATCAGGTAGTAGCGCATCGCTTTCGCCACGCGGCTACGCGGCCAGCCGAAGTGGGCGATAAACAGCCCGTTTGGCCGGGCGAAGGTGGCGCAGATCATCACCACCCACAGCAGAGGCACCGTCGCGGTGACCCCATCGCCAATCGCCACCGCCAGCGGGAAGGGCCAGGCGGACTGCAGACCATAGCCGAGCGTCATCCACAGCACCGGCAGCGGCGAAGCCACCAGTATCGACCAGAAGACCGTGCGCAGCGTCAGCCAGAAGTGATCCTGGGTGACTTTCCCCACCCGAGCGCTGGAGCGCTCAAGGAAGCGGGTGAAATGGCGCCGGGAGCTGATGCTGAAGCCAACCAGCAGCAGGGCGGCAAACAGCGGTAGCAGGGTCTCTTTGCTGGTGAGCATCATCGCGCTGGCTTTACCCAGCTCGCTGATGGTATCCAGGGAGATCAGGCGCCGCAGATCCTGGACGATCTCCAGCGGCCAGGAGAAGCCGATGGGGCTGACGTCCGAAGTCCAGAACAGATAGCGGTGGGTGGCTTCGTTGATCTCCTTCAGCGCGTCTTCCAGCTGGCCGTTGGCGACCTTCAGCTTGGTGAGCTCCAGCATCAGGGTATCGCCGCCGCGCAGCAGCGAGTTCAGCAGCTCGTTCTGCGTGCGTAGCTGCGCCTGCAGGATCTTGTTCTGCTCGCTGGTCAGCGGTTCGCCGTCGGCCTGACGGATCTGCCGCAGCTGCGGCTGCTTACTGAGTAAATCCTCAAAGCGCAGACGCTGCACGCGCAGCTGCGCCATCTCCGTATCCAGCTGCTGCGGGCGAGGGCGCTCCGGCAGCCGCGCCACCTGGGCGCGCAGGGCTTCGCCCAGCAGATTAGAGGAGCCCAGCCACTGCGACTGCTCGCGCAGGGTGTTTAACGCCTGGCGCACCTGCAGCGTTTGATTCGTCGCCTGCCGCTGCTGGGACGCCACCAGATCCATACGCTGCGCCTGCTGGTTCAGCGCCTGGGAGAGTTCGCGGTTGACTTTAAACTGGGCGGTGATGTCCGGCGGCAGGTTTTCACTGTTCTCCGCCAGCAGTTCGGTACTCTCCAGTGCTTTTTCCGCCTCACGCTGGCGCTGGCTGTTCTGCAGATTACGCAGCGCCTGCAGATAGGCATCCAGCTGCTCGCTCTGCTTTTGCGCCAGTTCAGAACGGGCGCGCGACAGCTCCTGGCGGTTATTGGCGGAGAGCTGGGCGAGGTCGAGTTCATCCACCAGCGCCTTCAGGCGCGCCGATTCCGCCTGCAGGGCAAGATTTTGCGCCTGGGCGAGAGCATTGTTGCCGGTTTGCGTGCCGATGCGGCGCTCAACCTCATTGAGCTGACGCCGGGCGTCGGTTTGCTGCTGCGGCAGCTGGTTCAGGGAGTCGGCGATTTCACGCGCGCGATCCTGCTCCTGTTGCGCCTGACGGCTTGACTCCAGCAGCTGGCTGCTGACCTGGAGGATCTCCTGGTTCAGCGCATCGGCGGTCAGGCCGACTGGCACCTGGCGCGGCTCTTCGCTCAGATTGTTGAGCTGGGCGCGCAGGCTTTGAAACAGTTTGGGGAAATTGTCGATAACGTCCTGATACTGACGGGCGCGCTCGAGAGACGATTTTCGCTCCTCAAGCGCGTTCAGGGCGGACTGCAGAACTTCAACGGTTTCAGGCTGGGCGGGCTTTGCCGCCTTCGCCTGTTCCAGTTCCTGGGTTATCTGTTTAGCATCCGGGGCTGTCGCAGCGTACGCCCCGAAACTGAGGCTCAAGGCCAACAGGAAAGTGTATATCAGGCGCACGGCATAACCCTTTTGCTGAAGAATTAACCTTGGTCTTGTTTATCGTCAACCAGCGGGCTGGCGCGATGTTCGGCGCGGATCTCTTCTTCCGGTAACGGCGCCGGTTCAGCGGCGGTGGTTGCTTCCACCGTTGTCGCCAGCGGTTGGCCGATTTTAGTCACGGACAGGCTTTGCAGCGTGTCGACCAGCTTCACCTGGCCCGGGGCAAACAGGTTGATCACGGTGGAGCCCAGTTTGAAGCGGCCCATCTCCTGGCCTTTCAGCAGGGCGACGGAGCCTTCGCTGTCGCCAGCGGGCCAGGTCCAGCGTTTAATAATGCCTTCGCGCGGCGGGGTTACGGTGCCGGACCACACGGTCTCGATGCTGCCGACGATAGTCGCGCCCACCAGAATTTGCGCCATCGGGCCAAACTCAGTATCAAACAGGCAGATGACGCGCTCGTTACGGGCGAACAGGTTTGGCACGTTCTGCGCCGTCAGATGGTTAACGGAGAACAGGTCGCCAGGAACGTAGATCATTTCGCGCAGGATACCGTTGCACGGCATGTGCACGCGGTGATAGTCGCGCGGCGACAGATAGGTGGTGGCGAAGCTGCCGTTACGGAACAGGTCGGCCATCTGGTAGTTGCCGGCCAGTAAGGCTTCCAGGCTGTAGTCGTGGCCCTTGGCCTGCAGAATTTTATCGTTCTCAATGGCACCAAGCTGGCTGATCACGCCGTCGGCCGGCATCACCAGTACGTTAGGATCGGTATTCAGCGGGCGAACGTCGTCGCGCAGCGGGCGCACAAAGAAATCGTTGAAGGTGCGATAGGCCGCGGTATCCGGCTTCTGCGCCTCTTTCATATCGACCTTGTAGTATTTCACGAACAGATCGATGACCAGCTTCGTCAGCCAACCTGCGCGTTTGCTCGCACCCCAGCCTGCGAGGCGGGTGAGCCACAGTTTAGGCAGAATGTATTGCAGTGAAAGTTTAAGATCGTTTAACAAAGTAGCCTCCAGGCCATGATATGTCGTTCCTGACCCCGCCTGCGGGCGGGGACCTGAAAAAAGGGGACGATTCTATACGTAAAACTCGCCAAATGGCATCCGCGTAAGCCGCGCCATCACCGCTGCCCGGCAGCGCCTGACGTGACGCTCAGCTTAATGGTCAGTCATCGGTCGAGGAAAAGTTTTTACGCGTTTTTACCTGTACCTGCGCCATGCTTTCCAGGATGCGGTGGTAGTTCTCGAAACGGCTTTCGGCGATCTTGCCGCTCTCTACCGCTTCGCGAAGCGCACAGCCAGGATCGGTATCGTGTTTACAGTCGCGATATTTGCAACGGCCTAAATAATCATGGAATTCGACAAAGCCGTTGGTGATTTGTTCCGCTTCCAGATGCCACAGGCCGAACTCACGTACCCCCGGTGAATCAATCACATCGCCGCCGTGCGGGAAGTGGTAGAGGCGCGCCGCGGTGGTGGTGTGCTGGCCTAAGCCGGAAACGTCCGAGACATCATTGGTGAGGATCTGATCCTCATTCAGCCCCAGCAGGGCGTTCAGCAGGCTTGATTTACCCACCCCGGACTGCCCGGCGAAGATGCTGATGCGGTCGGTCAGGGCCGCTTCCAGCGGCTTGAGGCCGTCCTGAGTACGGCTGGAGACCAGCAGTACGCGGTAACCGATGTTGCGGTAGATGTCCATTTGCTCATTGACGAAGCGCAGGCCATCGTCATCCAGCAGATCGATTTTGTTCAGGACGATTAACGGCTCGATATCCTGCGCCTCGCAGGCCACCAGATAGCGATCGATAATATTCAGCGACAGCTCAGGCAGGATCGCGGAAACCACCACGATCTGGTCGATATTGGCGGCGATAGGCTTCACGCCGTCGTAAAAATCCGGGCGCGTCAGGACGGAGGCGCGATCGTGAACCGCTTCGACGATCCCTTTGACGCTTACGCCGTCGGCGGCGTCTTTACCCGGCCGCCAGACCACGCGGTCGCCGGTGACCAGCGAACGGATCGTCCGGCGGATATTGCAGCGATGCACGCTGCCGTCAGCGGATTCGACGTCGGCATGCATGCCAAAGCGACTGATGACAATGCCTTCCGACGTGTCGCCAAACAGGTTGTCATCGTAGTCGGCCTTCTCCGCAGTGGTTTTCAGACGGCGCTGGTGGTTGGCTTTGACGCGGCGCTGCTGGCCTTTGGAGAGTTTATTTTTACTCAATCGAACTGGCTCCTGGTCGCCCTGATGGGGCAAAACCTCTATGATACACGCTATTTTAGATGAATATAGTCACGCAAGAAGGGTGGAAAATAGCATGAGTGCAAATGAAAACAACCTCATTTGGATCGATCTTGAGATGACAGGGCTGGATCCGGAGCGCGATCGCATTATTGAAATCGCCACCCTGGTGACCGATGCCAACCTGAACATTCTGGCCGAGGGGCCGACCATCGCGGTGCATCAATCGGATGCCCAACTGGCGCTGATGGACGAGTGGAATGTGCGGACGCATACCGGCAGTGGGCTGGTGGATCGCGTGAAGGCCAGCGCCGTCAGCGAGCACGACGCCGAACTGGCGACCATTGAGTTTCTTAAGCAGTGGGTGCCGGCGGGCAAGTCGCCGATCTGCGGCAACAGCATCGGCCAGGATCGTCGCTTCCTGTTTAAGTACATGCCGCAACTGGAAGCCTATTTCCACTATCGCTATCTGGACGTTAGCACGCTGAAAGAGCTGGCGCGTCGCTGGAAGCCGGAAATTCTCGACGGCTTTAAAAAGCAGGGTACCCATCAGGCAATGGACGATATCCGCGAGTCAGTCGCCGAGCTGGCTTACTACCGCGAGCATTTCATTAAGCTGTAAACCGCGACCGGGCCCTGTGCGCGGCCCGGTACACTTTTCTGCGTTATTTAAACCACTTCTGCTGCATCTGCTGGAAGTCAGGCGTCGCCATGACCGCGGTCAGGGCATCGTTGATCGCATTCAGCAGCTCCGGATCGTCTTTGCGCACCGCAATCGCATACTGCTTACCGTAATAAGCCGGGTCGGTGGCACGTTCATCCATGATGGCGTAGTCAGGGTTCTCCTGCTGCCAGGCGTCGAGGGTGGCGAAGTCGCCCATGACGCCGGTTATTTGCCCGGCCTTCAGCGCGGCCAGGGCGCTGGCGACGTCGTCGTAAGGAACAGCCTGTACGGCTTTCTGTTTATCACGCAGATAGTGTTGATGCAGTGTGCCTTTCACCACGCCGACTTTTTTGGCTTTCAGGTCGGCAAAGGTATGGGCGACATCTTTGTTGACGATCACCACCCCGGAGAGCGCCTGGCGATAGGGACGGCTGAAGGCGACCTGCTTCTCACGCATCGGGATCACTTCCATGCCGGCAATCACCGCGTCAAATTTCTTGAAGCGTAAAGCCGGGATCAGCGTATCGAAACGCTGCGCCGTGAACTGGCACTGCGCCTGCATCTGCTGGCACAGGGCCTGGGCAAGATCGATATCGAAGCCGACAGGCTGATTTTTGCCGTTGGCGGTGACAAACGGCGGATTGGCCGTGCTGGTGCCAAAATGGAGCGTCTCGGCTGACGCGGTTCCGATGGCCAGCGTGCTCAGCAGCAGGACGGTGAGGACTTTTCTCATGCTAATTCCCTGTTTGGCGGCGTGGTGGCCTCGTTTTACGTCGCGCCACCGCTGTATGATGCGAGCGATTTTGCGTCATTCAGGCGGGCGGAAAAAGCGATTTTGCCCGAAATGACGCTTATTTATACAATTCAGCGGCGTAGGTGGCGAGAAAATATCCATTTAAACAAAAAACGCAAAAAAGTGATGAACAGGGGGTTGCAGGGGCATCGAATTCTCGTATAATGCGCCTCCCGTAACGACGCAGAAATGCAAATTACGACGCCATCGAAATATGGCAAAAAATGCAGTAACGCGGGAATAGCTCAGTTGGTAGAGCACGACCTTGCCAAGGTCGGGGTCGCGAGTTCGAGTCTCGTTTCCCGCTCCAAAATTTGAAAGCACCATCCTGATCAAAGGATTTCATCTCGCAGATGCGGGGCGAAAGCCGAAGATTAAGCGGGAATAGCTCAGTTGGTAGAGCACGACCTTGCCAAGGTCGGGGTCGCGAGTTCGAGTCTCGTTTCCCGCTCCAAAATTTGAATGACACACCACACCAGTCGCAGTTTTCAGGTTGCTACACGGTAGCTTGAATGACGATGATTAAGCGGGAATAGCTCAGTTGGTAGAGCACGACCTTGCCAAGGTCGGGGTCGCGAGTTCGAGTCTCGTTTCCCGCTCCAAATTTTCTTCCATCTCTTATTTATCCACAGTGCAATCCAGCGCCGGGGATGATTTTCGTTTGGTCTGCAGAAATACTGTAAACAGAGTTATCCACAGGTTGTCGTTTCGCTTCTGACGGCGTAAATGCTTCGCTTTGTAAATAATATCTTTATATCTAATTGAAATTTAACAATTAAATTTCATTTCGAAATGTTAATCCGATCACTTGACCTCGGTCTGCGCCTTGAAACTCAATGTGTTTTAGATTTTATTCACAGCCTGTGAATGAATCAGGCGTCGCGCGGCAGGCCTTTCTCTACCACCCTGACCAGACGTAATTTTTTCGGCAGCTGTACTTCGACGGCGTCGACGCTGCGCTTTTTCAGCTGCTGGGCCATCGCCCACTCAATGTGCTCGTCGAGAAGCGGGTGCTCGCCCAGGCGACTCTCCAGTGCGCGAAGATGGGCTTCATCCCAGGGCGCATTGCCCAGCGCGACGGCGATATTACGCAGCCAGCGCAGATGACCAATGCGACGAATCGCCGACCCTTCGGTCACCTTCAGAAACCACGCTTCGCTCCAGGCGAACAGCTCCACCAGCGGCGGGGCATGCAGCGCCTGGCGCGGGCTGAAATCCTCTTCATCGGTGAGCTGTGAGAAACGGTTCCACGGGCAGATAAGCTGGCAGTCGTCGCAGCCATAGATCCGGTTGCCGATGAGCGGACGGAACTCCTCCGGAATAGCGCCTTCCAGTTCGATGGTGAGATAGGAGATGCAGCGGCGGGCGTCGACGGTATAGGGCTCAACGATGGCCCCGGTGGGGCAGATAGTCATGCAGGCGACACAGCGTCCACACTCCTCCGCGACCGGGCTGTCGACCGGCAGGGGCAGGTCAATCAGCAGTTCGCCGAGAAAAAAGAATGATCCGGCGTCGCGGCTTAAGATAAGTGAGTGCTTACCTGTCCAGCCAAGGCCCGCTTTTTCTGCAATGGGCCGTTCCAGGATAGGCGCGGAATCGACAAAAGGTCTAAAATTGAGCGAAGCACACTGTTCCTGAATCTTCTCACCCAGTTTTTTCAGGCGATTACGTAGCAGCTTATGATAATCACGCCCGAGGGCATAACGGCTGACGTAACCCAGCGCGGGATCTTTCAGGGTGCGGGCAAAGGCGGCGTTGGCGGGCAGATAATTCATCCGCACGCTGATGACGCGTAACGTACCGGGCAGCAGTTCGTGGGGGCGGGCGCGCATCATACCGTGACGGGCCATCCACTCCATTTCGCCGTGGTATTGTTTATCCAGCCATGCCTGCAGTTTGGGTTCACTGGCGCTGAGGTCGGTATCAGCGATACCGACCTGCTGGAACCCGAGCTCTGTGCCCCATTGTTTGATTTGTTGCGCTAACTGAACGAGATCGAGGGGCTGTGACATGATGGACCATACAATGACGAAAAACCCTGACAGTATACCATACAACATTTGGCCTGCGGAGGCGCTGCGCCTGGCCGAACGAGAGGCGGCGGACAGCCTGGGACTGACGCTGTTTGAACTGATGCAGCGCGCGGGCGAGGCGGCGTTCCAACTGGCCAGCCGCGCTTTTCCTGACAGCGCGCACTGGCTGATCCTCTGCGGGCATGGCAACAACGGCGGTGACGGATATGTCGTCGCGCGTCTGGCCCAGGCCGCCGGGCGGAGGGTGACGCTGCTGGCGGTAGAGAGTGACAGCCCGCTGCCGGAAGAGGCGCAGGCGGCGCGGGAGGCATGGCTTAACGCCGGCGGCGTGATCCATGCGGCCACTGTCCCCTGGCCAGACGATATCTCACTGATTATTGATGGCCTGCTCGGCACCGGGTTGCGCAGTGCGCCGCGTGAATACGTCGCGGTGCTCATTCACCAGGCGAACCACCATCCTGCGCCGGTGCTGGCTCTGGATATCCCTTCCGGCCTGAACGCGCAGACCGGCGCGACGCCGGGGGCGGTCATTCAGGCCGACCATACGCTGACGTTTATCGCGCTCAAACCGGGGCTGCTGACCGGCAAGGCGCGGGATGTCGTCGGGCAGCTCCACCATCATGCGCTGGGGCTTGAGCGCTGGCTCGCCGGGCAAAGTACCCCCCTGACGCGGTTTTGCGCCGCCCACCTTGCCGACTGGCTGCCGCCGCGCCGGGCCACCTCCCATAAGGGCGATCACGGCAAGCTGGCGATCGTCGGCGGCGATCGCGGCACGGCAGGCGCGATTCGCATGTGCGGTGAAGCGGCTTTACGCGCCGGCGCAGGGCTGGTGCGAGTACTCACTCACCCTGAGAACGTGGCGCCCATTGTCACCGCCCGGCCGGAATTAATGGTGGATGAACTGACGCCGCAGACCCTGAAAGCCGCGCTGGAATGGGCGGAGGTGGTGGCGATTGGCCCGGGCCTGGGGCAGAACGAGTGGGGACGCAGCGCCCTGCGCATGGTGGAAAGGGTTAACAAACCGATGGTCTGGGACGCCGATGCGCTGAACCTGCTGGCATTCAATCCCGATAAACGTCACAATCGCGTGCTGACGCCGCACCCCGGCGAAGCGGCCCGTCTGCTGAATATCAGCGTGGCAGAAATTGAAAGCGATCGCTTACTTTCTGCGCAGCGTCTGGTAAAACGGTATGGCGGCGTGGTCGTGCTGAAAGGCGCGGGCACGGTGGTGGCCAGTGAAAGCGGGGCGATGGGCATTATCGACGCCGGCAATGCCGGGATGGCCAGCGGCGGCATGGGCGATGTGCTCACTGGCATCATCGCCGCATTGTTAGGACAGCACCTGACGCCGTATGATGCTGCCTGTGCTGGGTGCGTCGTTCATGGCGATGCCGCCGACCGACTGGCCGCCCGCGAGGGCACCCGCGGCATGCTGGCGACCGATCTCTTTTCCACGCTCAAGCGTGTTGTTAACCCGGATGTGATTGACGTAGACCATGATTAACCGAGTGATTCCTTTACCCGATGAGCAGGCCACGCTGGCCCTGGGCGACCGTATTGCGCAGGCCTGTACCGGCGCCACCGTGATTTACCTTTATGGTGACTTAGGCGCGGGAAAAACCACCTTTAGCCGCGGCTTTTTACAGGCGCTCGGTCACCGCGGCAATGTCAAAAGCCCAACTTATACCCTGGTGGAACCGTATACCCTCGACAAGCTGATGGTGTATCACTTCGATCTCTACCGCCTGGCGGATCCTGAGGAGCTGGAATTTATGGGGATCCGCGATTATTTTGCCGACGATGCCATCTGCCTGGTGGAATGGCCGCAGCAAGGCGCAGGTGTCCTGCCTGACCCGGACGTTGAAATTCACCTTGATTACCAGGCACAAGGGCGTGAGGCGCGCATTACCGCGATCTCCTCACGGGGTGAGTCTTTACTGGCACGTTTAGCCATTTAGCCTGAAGGATGACGGGATGAAGTATCGCATAACCACCTGGCTTGCCGCTGCGCTGATGCTGTCGAGTCTTCACGCCACTGCGGCGAGTTTATCCGATATCCAGGTCTCCAACGGAGACCAGCAGGCCCGTATTACTCTTAGCTTTGTCGGTGAACCGGAGTACTCTTTTACCCCCCAGGGCAAACGACTGGTGGCGCTGGATATCAAACAGACCGGCGTATTGCAGGGACTGCCGCTGAAATTTAGCGGCAGCAACCTGGTGAAGAGCATTCGTGCCGGTACGCCGCAGGATTCGCAGACGCTGCGTCTGTTGGTGGATCTGACGGAAGATGGCAAAACCCGGGCGGTGAAGCAGCAGAACGGGGCGAATTACACGGTGGTCTTTACCATCAACGCCGACGCGCCGCCGCCGCCGCCGCCACCTCCTGTGGTGGTGAAACGGGCCGACCCGCCGCCGGTGATGCCTTCCCGGACGGTGACGGCGGGACGCAATCCGTTCAGCTCGTCGGGCCACGATCGGCAGACGGTGATGACCTCCTCTCAGCCGGCGATGACCAACAATCAAACCGTGACCCGTCCGGCGGCCCGCACCGTGTCGGCGCAGGATAAAGTGATTATCGCCATCGATGCCGGGCACGGCGGTCAGGATCCTGGCGCGATTGGCCCGAATGGCACCAAAGAGAAGAACGTGACTATCGCCATCGCGCGCAAGCTGCGTGCGCTGCTGAACGCCGATCCGCAGTTTAAACCGGTGCTGACCCGTGACGGGGATTACTTTATTTCGGTAATGGGACGCTCGGATGTGGCGCGTAAGCAAAATGCCAACTTCCTCGTCTCAATCCATGCTGACGCCGCGCCAAACCGCGACGCCACCGGCGCCTCGGTATGGGTGCTCTCTAACCGTCGCGCCAACAGTGAAATGGCCGGCTGGCTGGAACAGCATGAGAAACAGTCTGAACTGCTCGGCGGCGCGGGCGATGTGCTGGCGAACAGCCAGGCCGATCCCTACCTGAGCCAGGCGGTGTTGGATCTGCAGTTCGGTCACTCCCAACGCGTCGGCTACGATGTCGCGACCAACGTGCTCAGCCAGCTGCAGCGGATTGGCAATCTGCATAAACGCCGTCCGGAGCATGCCAGCCTCGGCGTACTGCGCTCGCCGGACATTCCGTCGATCCTCGTGGAAACGGGCTTCATCAGTAACAACGGGGAAGAACGGCTACTGGGCAGCGATGATTACCAGGAGCAGATTGCGGAGGCGATTTATAACGGCTTACGCAACTACTTTATGCAGCATCCGCTGCAGTCTGCGCCTCGCGGCGAGGCGGCGCAGACCGCCAGCGCCGCAGCGCCAGGCGGGATGTTGATTAACTAAGGAGCAGGGGATGCCGATTCAGGTTCTGCCGCCGCAGCTCGCCAACCAGATTGCCGCCGGCGAAGTGGTGGAACGGCCCGCGTCGGTGGTGAAAGAGCTGGTTGAAAACAGCCTTGATGCGGGCGCCACGCGGATTGATATTGATATCGAACGCGGCGGCGCGAAGCTTATTCGCATTCGCGATAACGGCTGCGGCATCAAAAAAGACGAGCTGGCGCTGGCCCTGGCTCGCCACGCGACCAGCAAGATCGCCTCGCTCGACGATCTCGAAGCCATTATCAGCCTCGGTTTTCGCGGCGAAGCGCTGGCCAGTATCAGTTCGGTGGCGCGCCTGACGCTCACTTCGCGCACGGCGGAACAGCAGGAAGCCTGGCAGGCGTATGCCGAAGGCCGCGAGCAGGCGGTGACGGTGAAGCCGGCGGCGCACCCGGTCGGTACGACCCTTGAAGTCCTCGATCTGTTCTACAACACCCCGGCGCGGCGCAAATTTATGCGCACCGAAAAGACCGAGTTCGGCCACATTGACGAGGTGGTCCGCCGCATTGCGCTGGCGCGATTCGACGTCACCATCAACCTCAGCCATAACGGCAAGGTGATGCGCCAGTATCGGGCAGTCGCTCAGGATGGCCAGCGGGAGCGGCGGTTGGGAACCATCTGTGGCGCCGCCTTTCTTGAACATGCCCTGGCGATCGAGTGGCAGCATGGCGATCTGACCCTGCGCGGATGGGTCGCCGATCCGCTGCATACTAACTCTGCACTGGCGGAAATTCAGTATTGCTACGTTAACGGGCGGATGATGCGGGACCGGTTGATCAACCACGCTATCCGCCAGGCCTGTGAAGACAAACTGGGGGCCGATCAGCAGCCGGCGTTTGTACTGTATCTGGAGATCGATCCCCATCAGGTGGATGTGAACGTCCATCCGGCCAAGCATGAGGTGCGTTTCCATCAGTCGCGCCTGGTGCATGACTTTATCTACCAGGGCGTACTGAGCGTGCTGCAGCAGCAACTTGACGCGCCGCTGGCGGAAAAAGACGACCCGCCGGCGCCCCGTCCGATGCCGGAGAACCGGATCGCGGCGGGCGGCAACCAGTTTGCGCGGCCGTCGGAAGCGCGTGAACCGGCAACCCGTTTCAGCATCACGCCATCGCGTGAGCCTGCGGCCTCCAGCGGCAGGCCGGGCGGCGCGAGCTGGCCGCACGCGCAGCCGGGTTACCAGAAGCAGCAAGGGGCGCTTTATCGTCAGTTGCTCGACACGCCAACGGCGCCAAAGCCCGCGTTACAGACTCCGGCCACGGCGGAACTGGCCGGTCACAGCCAGAGCTTTGGCAGAGTGCTGACGATTGTGAGCCGCGACTGCGCGCTGCTCGAGCGCGAGGGCGGCCTGGCGCTGCTGTCGTTGACCGTTGCCGAGCGCTGGCTGCGCCAGGCGCAGTTGACCCCGGAAGCAGAGGCCGTCTGTGCCCAGCCGCTGCTGATCCCCCTGCGGTTAAAAGTGACGGAAGGGGAAAAACAGGCGCTGGCCGCCGCGCATCCGGCGCTGACGCAACTGGGGATCGATATGCATACCGATGCCCTGCACGTGACGGTGCGCGCGGTCCCTTTACCCTTAAGACAACAAAATTTACAAATCTTGATTCCTGAACTGATAGGCTACCTGGCGCAGCAAAACGCATTCGACGTCGGCAATATCGCCCAATGGATGGCGCGTAATCTGACGAGCGAACAGACGTCATGGAATATGGCGCAGGCGATTGCGCTGCTGGCGGACGTTGAGCGTCTTTGCCCGCAGCTGGTGAGAACGCCGCCGGGTGGCCTGTTACAACCTGTAGATCTCCATTCGGCGATGAATGCCCTGAAAGATGAATGATGTAACCGAGGCGAGCCTGCCCAAGGCAATTTTTTTAATGGGCCCGACGGCCTCCGGCAAAACCGCGCTGGCGATAGCCTTACGTAAAGTTTTGCCAGTAGAGTTGATTAGTGTTGATTCCGCCCTCATTTATCGGGGAATGGATATTGGCACCGCCAAACCGGATGCCGCAGAGCTGAGCGCCGCGCCGCACCGGCTGCTGGATATTTTGGATCCTGCAGAGGCCTATTCCGCGGCGGATTTTCGCCGCGATGCGCTGGCGGCGATGGCGGAAATTGTCGCCGCCGGGCGAATTCCGCTGTTAGTCGGCGGGACGATGTTGTATTTCAAAGCGTTGCTGGAAGGATTGTCGCCCTTACCGTCCGCTGACCCAGAGGTCAGAGCGCGGATTGAGCAACAGGCCGCAGAGCAGGGGTGGAACGCGTTACATCAGCAGTTACAGGAGATCGATCCCGTAGCGGCTGCGCGTATTCATCCAAATGATCCGCAAAGGCTTTCCCGGGCACTGGAAGTTTTTTTCATTTCGGGTAAAACTTTAACGGAACTGACGCAAACGTCAGGAGACGCTCTGCCATATCAGGTGCATCAGTTCGCCATCGCCCCGGCGAGCCGTGAACTGCTCCATCAACGCATAGAACAGCGTTTTCATCAGATGTTAGCTTCAGGTTTTGAAGCAGAAGTACGGGCGCTTTTTGCCCGCGGAGATTTGCATACGGATATGCCTTCCATCCGTTGTGTCGGATACCGCCAGATGTGGTCATATCTCAATGGCGAGATCCCATATGATGAGATGGTTTATCGAGGTGTTTGCGCCACGAGACAGTTAGCCAAACGTCAGGTCACCTGGCTGCGCGGTTGGGAAGGTGTGCATTGGTTAGACAGTGAACAACCTGAACAAGCGCTCAACAAAGTATTACAGGTTGTTGGTGCGAGCCAGAACTGAACGTGTACAATTAAACGGTATCGTGCGTAATTTTTTTTGAGAATCGTAAGGTTCTGAGTACAAAACAAGCATACATATAAGGAAAAGAGAGAATGGCTAAGGGGCAATCTTTACAAGATCCGTTCCTGAACGCTTTGCGTCGGGAACGCGTTCCGGTTTCTATTTATTTGGTGAATGGTATCAAGCTGCAAGGGCAAATTGAGTCTTTCGATCAGTTCGTGATCCTGTTGAAGAACACGGTCAGCCAGATGGTCTATAAGCACGCAATTTCTACTGTTGTCCCGTCTCGCCCGGTGTCTCACCACAGCAACAATGCTGGCGGCGGTTCCAGTAACTATCACCACGGTGGTAGCGCGCAGGGCTCTTCTGCGCCACAACAAGACAGCGACGACGCCGAATAAGGCTAGTGCTGTTTTTCCACGCCGGGGAGCCAGGTTTTCTGCGTTCCCCGCTGGTATTTTATAAGGGGTTTACGCTTGTTTGACCGTTATGACGCCGGTGAGCAGGCGGTACTGGTACACATCTATTTTTTGCAAGACAAAGATATGGAAGACCTCCAGGAGTTTGAAACTCTGGCCTCTTCCGCCGGTGTCGAAGCAATGCAGGTGATTACCGGTAGCCGTAAAGCACCGCACCCGAAGTATTTTGTTGGTGAAGGTAAGGCAGTCGAAATTGCGGAAGCCGTTAAAGCGACCGGCGCTTCGGTCGTGCTCTTCGATCATGCCCTGAGTCCGGCGCAAGAACGCAACCTGGAACGCCTGTGCGAATGCCGGGTTATCGATCGTACCGGTCTTATTTTAGATATTTTCGCTCAGCGCGCGCGCACCCATGAAGGGAAACTGCAGGTCGAGCTGGCGCAGCTGCGCCATATGGCGACCCGCCTTGTCCGCGGCTGGACCCACCTTGAAAGACAAAAGGGCGGGATCGGTTTGCGTGGCCCGGGTGAAACCCAGCTCGAAACTGACCGTCGTTTATTGCGTAACCGCATCATGCAGATCCTGTCGCGGCTGGAAAAAGTCGAAAAACAGCGTGAGCAGGGGCGGCGGTCGCGCGCGAAAGCCGATATTCCAACCGTGTCGCTGGTGGGCTACACCAACGCCGGAAAATCAACGCTCTTTAACCAGATCACCGCCGCCGAGGTCTATGCCGCGAACCAGCTGTTCGCGACCCTGGACCCGACGCTGCGCCGCATTGACGTCCCTGACGTCGGCGAAACGGTGCTGGCCGATACCGTCGGCTTTATTCGCCACCTGCCGCACGATCTGGTGGCCGCGTTTAAAGCGACGTTGCAGGAGACGCGTCAGGCGACGCTGCTGCTGCATGTGATTGACGCTGCGGATGTCCGCGTGCAGGAAAACATTGATGCGGTAAATACGGTTCTCGCTGAAATTGAGGCCGATGAGATCCCGGCGCTGCTGGTGATGAACAAAATCGACATGCTGGACGATTTTGAACCGCGCATCGATCGCGACGATGAAAATAAACCGATTCGGGTCTGGCTTTCCGCTCAGACCGGGGTTGGCGTACCACTGCTTTTTCAGGCGTTAACGGAGCGCCTTTCCGGTGAAGTGGCCCAGCATACGCTGCGCTTACCGCCGAAAGAAGGGCGACTGAGAAGCCGTTTCTATCAGCTTCAGGCGATAGAAAAAGAGTGGATGGAGGATGACGGCAGCGTGAGTCTGCAGGTGCGCATGCCGATCGTTGACTGGCGGCGCCTCTGTAAGCAAGAGCCAACGCTTGTTGACTATGTGGTTTGACCTTGCAGCTTGCCTGAAGATATTGACCCCTGTGGGGATATCAAAAACAAATATGGAGCATATACATGGCGTGGAATCAGCCCGGTAATAACGGACAGGACCGCGACCCGTGGGGGAGCAGCAAACCTGGCGGCAACTCTGAGGGAAATGGCAACAAAGGCGGTCGCGAGCAGGGGCCGCCGGATCTGGATGATATCTTCCGCAAGTTAAGTAAAAAACTTGGCGGGCTCGGCGGCGGCAAGGGCGGACTGGGCGGCGGCAATAGCGCGCAGGGACCTCGCGGACCGATGGGCGGGCGTATTGTCGGCATCGTTGCCGCGGCGGCAGTGATTATCTGGGCGGCCAGCGGTTTCTATACTATTAAAGAAGCCGAACGCGGCGTGGTCACCCGCTTTGGTAAGTTCAGCCATCTGGTTGAGCCGGGCCTGAACTGGAAGCCGACCTTTATCGATAACGTGCAGGCAGTAAACGTGGAGTCGGTACGTGAACTGGCGGCGTCCGGCGTCATGTTGACCTCTGACGAAAACGTGGTGCGCGTTGAGATGAACGTGCAGTACCGCGTCACCGATCCGGAGCGCTATCTGTTTAGCGTCACCAGCGCGGACGACAGCCTGCGTCAGGCCACCGACAGCGCGCTGCGCGGGGTGATCGGTAAATACACTATGGATCGCATTCTGACCGAAGGTCGTACCGTGATCCGTAGCGATACTCAGCGTGAGCTGGAAGAGACGATTCGCCCGTACAACATGGGCATCACTCTGCTGGACGTCAACTTCCAGACGGCACGTCCGCCGGAAGAGGTGAAAGCCGCGTTTGACGATGCCATTGCCGCGCGTGAGAACGAGCAGCAGTACATTCGTGAAGCGGAAGCGTATACCAACGAAGTCCAGCCGCGGGCGAATGGTCAGGCGCAGCGTATCCTCGAAGAGGCACGCGCCTATAAGACCCAGACCGTTCTGGAAGCCCAGGGTGAAGTGGCTCGCTTTGCCAAGATCCTGCCGGAATACAAAGCTGCGCCGGAAATTACCCGCGAGCGTCTGTATATCGAAACCATGGAAAAAGTGCTGAGCCACACCCGTAAAGTGCTGGTCAATGACAGCAAAAACGGCAATCTGATGGTTCTGCCGCTGGATCAGATGCTGAAAGGCGCCGCTGCGCCGGCAGCAAAGAGCGATAGCAGTGACGCCAGCGATCTGCTGCGCCTGCCGCCAGCATCCAGCTCAAGCAGCGCCAGCACCTCATCAACCTCGAGCTCAACCGGGGGTAGCATTATGGACCAACGCCGCGCTAACGCGCAGCGTAACGACTACCAGCGTCAGGGGGAATAACGATGCGTAAATCTGTTATCGCAATCATTGTCATCGTGCTGGTAGTGCTCTACATGTCTGTCTTTGTCGTCAAGGAAGGCGAGCGCGGTATCACGCTGCGTTTCGGTAAAGTTCTGCGCGACGACGAAAACAAGCCGCTGGTGTATGCGCCAGGCCTGCACTTCAAGATCCCGTTTATCGAATCGGTGAAGATGCTGGATGCGCGTATTCAGACCATGGACAACCAGGCTGACCGTTTCGTTACTAAAGAGAAGAAAGACCTGATCGTCGACTCCTATATCAAGTGGCGTATCAGCGACTTCAGCCGTTACTACCTGGCCACCGGCGGCGGCGACGTCTCCCAGGCCGAGGTGCTGCTGAAGCGTAAATTCTCGGACCGTCTGCGTTCTGAAATTGGTCGTCTGGATGTGAAAGACATCGTCACCGATTCCCGTGGCCGCCTGACGCTGGAAGTGCGTGATGCGCTGAACTCAGGGTCGGCCGGTACGGAAGACGAGGTTAGCACGCCGGCGGCTGACGATGCGATTGCCAAAGCGGCAGAGCGCGTGGAAGCGGAAACCAACGGCAAAGTGCAGGTGATCAACCCGAACAGTATGGCGGCGCTGGGTATTGAAGTGGTCGACGTGCGTATCAAACAGATCAACCTGCCGGCGGAAGTGTCGGAAGCGATCTATAACCGTATGCGCGCGGAGCGTGAAGCGGTTGCCCGTCGTCACCGTTCACAGGGCCAGGAAGAGGCAGAAAAACTGCGCGCGACCGCGGACTATGAAGTCACCAAGACGCTGGCGGAAGCCGAGCGGCAGGGTCGTATCCTGCGTGGTGAAGGCGATGCGGAATCGGCAAAACTGTTTGCCGACGCGTTCAGTCAGGATCCGGGCTTCTATTCCTTTATTCGTAGCCTGCGCGCCTATGAGAAGAGCTTCCAGAGCAATCAGGATGTCATGGTCCTGAGCCCGGATAGCGATTTCTTCCGCTATATGCGTTCACCGGATTCGGCGCGTAAATAAGCCGGAGAGGGTGTAAACCTGAAGTGTCAACGCGAAAAGGCGCCTGAAACAGGCGCCTTTTTCATACTCTGAGGGCGGAATTAATTGCCGAGCAGCTTGTTTAGCAGGCCACCGATCACCGGCAGGCTCGCCAGCGTACTCTCGATGGTGCCGCCGATAGATGAGCCAACGCTTTCGCCCAGGGTTTTGCCCAGGTCCGGCGCCAGATCGGCCAGATTAATGGTGCCAATCAGCGGCAGGTTGATGCTCAGGGCATCGGTGCCCATCGTCCATACGGCGGCACCAACCTTACTGCCTAAGGTTGCCAGGCCATCCTGTAACCAGCCAGCGCCGCTCACATTTTCGATTTCAACTGCGGTTAATTCTCTCATGATAATCTTCCTGATTATGTAGACGTACCGGGTTGTAGTACGCGACGGCATAGTTGCAATTTAAAAAATAGACAGCAATACAACTGGTTATGAATTTTGTTTCACCTTTCCGGTTCATAATGAAGAGGAAATACGGGACAATGTGAATTGAGTGAATGCATTCACTATGCTGGCCGATGACACCTGCGAAGGCGGCGATAATAATTTTCAATTAGGGTTGACGATGAACTCCACCATTTGGCTGGCGCTGGCGCTGGTTTTAGTACTCGAAGGGCTTGGCCCGCTACTTTATCCGCGAGCCTGGCGCAAGATGGTCGCCAGCCTGAGCCAGCTTCCGGATAATTTATTGCGGCGCTTTGGCGGCGGACTTGTGGTTGCCGGGATTGTGATCTACTACATGTTGAGGAAATCGATTGGCTGATCAAAAAGTGGTCGGATTTGCCTTATTTTGGATGCAAAAAGTGCTGTAACTCTGAAAAAGCGATGGTAGAATCCATTTTTAAGCAAACGGTGATTTTGAAAAATGGGTAACAACGTCGTCGTACTGGGCACCCAATGGGGTGACGAAGGTAAAGGGAAGATCGTCGATCTCCTGACAGAACGGGCTAAATATGTTGTGCGCTACCAGGGTGGTCACAACGCCGGCCATACTCTCGTAATCAACGGTGAAAAAACCGTTCTCCATCTTATTCCATCAGGCATTCTGCGTGAAAACGTCACCAGCATCATCGGTAACGGCGTCGTGCTGTCTCCGGCTGCGCTGATGAAAGAGATGAAGGGCCTGGAAGACCGTGGTATCCCGGTTCGCGAGCGTCTGCTGCTCTCTGAAGCCTGCCCGCTTATCCTTGACTATCACGTGGCGCTGGACGTGGCGCGTGAAAAAGCGCGCGGCGCGAAGGCGATCGGCACCACCGGTCGCGGCATCGGCCCGGCTTACGAAGATAAAGTCGCTCGTCGCGGTTTGCGCGTTGGCGATCTGTTCGATAAAGCAACCTTCGCCGATAAACTGAAAGAAGTGATGGAATATCACAACTTCCAGCTGGTGAATTTCTACAAAGCAGAAGCGGTTGACTACCAGAAAGTGCTGGACGATGTGATGGCGATTGCCGACATCCTGACCGGCATGGTGGTGGACGTTTCCGACCTGCTGGATCAGGCGCGTAAACGTGGCGACTTCGTAATGTTCGAAGGCGCACAGGGCACGCTGCTGGATATCGACCACGGCACCTATCCGTACGTAACCTCTTCCAACACCACCGCGGGTGGCGTGGCGACCGGCTCCGGCCTGGGCCCGCGTTACGTAGATTACGTTCTGGGTATCATCAAAGCTTACTCGACTCGCGTCGGCGCGGGTCCGTTCCCGACCGAGCTGTTTGATGAGACCGGCGAGTTCCTCTGCAAGCAGGGTAACGAATTCGGCGCCACCACCGGTCGTCGTCGTCGTACCGGCTGGCTGGACGCCGTCGCGGTTCGTCGCGCGGTGCAGATTAACTCCCTGTCCGGCTTCTGCCTGACTAAACTGGACGTCCTCGACGGCCTGAAAGAAGTGAAAATCTGCGTCGGCTACCGTATGCCGGATGGCCGCGAAGTGACCACCACTCCGCTGGCAGCCGACAACTGGGAAGGTATCGAGCCTATCTACGAAACCATGCCGGGCTGGTCTGAAACCACCTTCGGCGTGAAAGAGCGCAGCGGCCTGCCGCAGGCAGCGCTGAACTACATCCAGCGTATTGAAGAGCTGACCGGCGTACCGGTTGATATCATCTCTACTGGTCCAGACCGTTCCGAGACCATGATTCTGCGCGACCCGTTCGACGCATAATCACTCGCAAGGGGCGCCGTTCAGGCGCCCTTGTTTTTGCTGTTCGCCCGCCCCATTTTAAATAAATTAGCGGCCTGAGCGCTGGCTGGTTTATCATCAATAATAATGATGTCGCTCGACATACCCTGTTTTCTTTTCCCTGAGGTTTATGTGCAGTTAACGAGTTTCACCGATTACGGACTACGGGCGCTGATTTATATGGCGTCGCTGCCGGAAGGACGGATGACCAGTATCTCGGAAGTAACCGAGGTCTATGGCGTCTCCCGTAATCATATGGTTAAAATAATCAATCAGTTAAGTCGCATGGGCTATGTGACTGCCGTGCGGGGGAAGAACGGGGGCATTCGCCTCGGCAAACCAGCTGGACAGATCCGCGTCGGTGACGTGGTACGCGACCTGGAACCCTTATCGCTGGTCAACTGCAGCAGCGAGTTTTGCCACATTACACCAGCCTGTCGTCTGAAACAGGCACTAGCTGAAGCCGCGCAGAGTTTTCTCAAGGAACTGGATAACTATACGCTGGCTGATTTGGTTGAGAAGAATCAACCGCTTTATAAATTATTGCTGGTGGAGTGACGCCACTCTGCCGGAGATGACAACGGAGGAACCGATATGTCACAAGATCCATTCCAGGAACGCGAAGCTGAGAAGTACGCGAACCCAATCCCGAGCCGGGAATTTATCCTCGAACATTTAACCAAACGGGAAAAGCCCGCCAGCCGCGATGAGCTGGCCATCGAGTTAAATATCGAGGGCGAAGAGCAAACCGAAGCGCTGCGCCGCCGCCTGCGCGCGATGGAACGCGACGGTCAGCTGGTCTTCACCCGCCGTCAGTGCTATGCGCTGCCGGAGCGCCTTGATCTCCTCAAAGGAACCGTTATTGGTCACCGTGATGGCTATGGTTTCCTGCGTGTTGAAGGGCGCAAAGACGATCTGTACCTGTCGTCAGAGCAGATGAAAACCTGTATTCATGGCGACCAGGTGCTGGCCCAACCGCTGGGCGCGGACCGCAAGGGCCGCCGCGAAGCGCGCATCGTCCGCGTCCTGGTGCCGAAAACCAGCCAGATTGTTGGCCGCTACTTTACCGACGCTGGCGTCGGTTTCGTCGTCCCGGACGACAGTCGCCTCAGCTTCGATATCCTGATCCCGCCGGAAGAGATTATGGGCGCGCGGATGGGCTACGTGGTGGTGGTCGAGCTGACCCAGCGCCCGACCCGCCGCACCAAAGCCGTGGGGAAAATCGTCGAAGTGCTGGGCGACAACATGGGTACCGGCATGGCTGTCGATATGGCGCTGCGCACCCATGAAATTCCGTACGTCTGGCCGCCGGCGGTAGAAAATCAGGTTTCCGGCCTGAAAGAGCAGGTGCCGGAAGAGGCGAAAGCCGGGCGCGTCGATCTGCGCTCCCTGCCGCTGGTCACTATTGACGGTGAAGATGCCCGCGACTTCGATGACGCAGTGTACTGCGAGAAGAAACGCGGCGGCGGCTGGCGCCTGTGGGTAGCCATTGCCGACGTCAGCTACTACGTGCGTCCGGGGACGCCGCTGGACGCGGAAGCGCGCAGCCGTGGAACCTCGGTCTATTTCCCGTCGCAGGTGGTACCGATGCTGCCGGAAGTGTTGTCTAACGGTCTGTGCTCGCTGAACCCGCAGGTCGATCGCCTGTGCATGGTGTGCGAGATGACGATTTCGTCAAAAGGCCGTCTGACCGGTTATAAATTCTATGAAGCGGTGATGAGTTCACATGCTCGCCTGACCTATACCAAGGTGTGGCATATACTGCAGGGCGACCAGGAGCTGCGCGAGCACTACGCGCCGCTGGTGAAGCATATTGAAGAACTGCATAACCTCTACAAGGTGCTGGATGGCGCCCGCGAAGAGCGCGGCGGTATCTCATTTGAAAGTGAAGAAGCTAAATTCATCTTCAACGCCGAGCGCCGTATCGAGCGTATCGAACAGACCCAGCGGAACGATGCGCACAAGCTGATTGAAGAGTGCATGATCCTGGCGAACATCTCCGCCGCGCGCTTCGTTGAGAAGGCGCAGGAGCCGGCGCTGTTCCGTATTCACGATAAGCCGAGCACCGAGGCGATTACCGCGTTCCGCAGCGTGCTGGCGGAGCTGGGGCTGGAACTGCCTGGCGGCAACAAGCCGGAGCCGCGCGATTACGCCGAACTGCTGACCTCCATCGCCGATCGCCCGGATGCGGAAATGCTTCAGACGATGCTCCTGCGGTCGATGAAGCAGGCGGTCTACGATCCGGAAAACCGCGGGCACTTTGGCCTCGCGCTGCAGTCCTATGCCCACTTCACCTCGCCGATCCGTCGTTACCCGGATCTGTCGCTGCACCGCGCCATCAAATATCTGCTGGCCAAAGAGCAGGGGCATAAAGGCAACAGCACGGAGACCGGCGGCTGGCACTACAGCATGGAAGAGATGCTGCAGCTGGGCGAGCACTGCTCGATGACCGAACGCCGCGCTGATGAAGCGACGCGCGAAGTCTCCGACTGGCTGAAGTGCGACTTCATGCAGGATCAGGTAGGCAACATCTTCTCCGGGGTTATCGCCAGCGTGACCGGCTTTGGCTTCTTCGTCCGTCTCAACGATCTGTTTATCGACGGCCTGGTGCATGTTTCCTCTCTGGATAACGACTACTATCGTTTCGACCAGGTGGGGCAGCGTCTGATCGGCGAGTCCGGCGGGCAGACTTATCGCCTGGGCGACCGCGTGGAAGTCCGTGTGGAAGCGGTCAACATGGACGAGCGTAAAATCGACTTTACCCTAATCTCCAGCGAGCGCGCGCCGCGTAATGTCGGCAAAACCGCCCGTGAGAAAGCGAAAAAGAGCACCTCCGGCAAACCGGGCGGCCGTCGTCGTCAGGTCGGTAAGCAGGTGAACTTCGAGCCGGACAGCGCGTTCCGCAAAGAAAAAGACCAGGCGAAAGCGAAGCCGAAAGGCGAGAAGAAAGCGAAAAAACCGTCGGCGAAAACGCAGAAAATCGCCGCCGCCACCAAAGCCAAGCGCGCGGCAAAGAAGAAGAGCGCCGAGTGATTGACCACCCTTCATCCTGAAGTCTGCTGACGCAGGACGGGGTGAAGGGCGGATAACAGAACCTAAAACGAGTACATCAATGAGTGAAATGATTTACGGCATCCATGCGGTGCAGGCACTGCTGGAGCGCGCACCTGAGCGTTTTCAGGAAGTTTATATTCTGAAAGGCCGTGAGGATAAGCGCCTGCTGCCGCTGATCCACGCTCTGGAAGCGCAGGGCGTGGTGATTCAGCTGGCCAACCGCCAGTTTCTCGATGAGAAGAGCGAAGGCGCGGTACACCAGGGGATCATTGCCCGCGTGAAGCCGGGGCGTCAGTATCAGGAGAACGATCTGCCGGATCTGCTGGCGCAGCTCGATCAGCCGTTCCTGTTGATCCTTGACGGTGTGACCGATCCGCATAACCTCGGCGCCTGCCTGCGCAGCGCCGATGCTGCCGGCGTGCACGCGGTGATTGTGCCAAAAGATCGTTCCGCGCAGCTGAATGCGACGGCGAAGAAAGTGGCCTGCGGCGCGGCGGAGAACGTCCCGCTGATCCGCGTCACCAACCTGGCGCGCACCATGCGTCTGTTGCAGGAGGAGAACGTCTGGATCGTTGGAACCGCAGGTGAAGCCGACCATACGCTGTTCCAGAGCAAAATGACCGGGCCGATGGCGCTGGTGATGGGCGCGGAAGGCGAAGGCATGCGCCGCCTGACCCGCGAGCACTGCGATGAGCTGATCAGCATTCCGATGGCGGGCAGCGTCTCTTCGCTGAACGTCTCGGTGGCCACCGGCATCTGCCTGTTTGAGGCGGTACGCCAGCGCAGCTAAGCTGACCCGCTGACGAAACTAAAAAGCCATCCTTCGGGATGGCTTTTTTGTGACCGCTCTCGCGGGCGAGTATCCCCCCGGATAACCATACTTAGGCTTATCGCCATTGATGGAGGGAGACACGATGCACTGGCAAACCCACACCGTTTTTAATCAACCGACCCCGCTGAATAACAGCAATCTGTTCCTGTCCGATACCGCCCTACGTGAAGCGGTGGTCCGCGAAGGTGCCGGCTGGGATGGCGATCTGCTCGCCAGCATTGGCCAGCAGCTGGGGACCGCAGAATCGCTGGAGCTGGGACGCCTGGCCAACAGCAACCCGCCGGAGCTGCTGCGCTATGACGCCACCGGCGCCCGACTGGACGACGTTCGCTTCCACCCCGCCTGGCACCTGCTGATGCAGGGGCTGTGCGCGAACCGGGTGCATAATCTTGCCTGGCAGGAGGATGCCCGTGAAGGCGCGTTTGTCGCGCGCGCCGCTCGCTTTCTGCTTCACGCCCAGGTAGAGGCCGGAACGCTGTGCCCGATAACCATGACCTTCGCCGCGACGCCCCTGCTGCAGCGCGCCCTGCCCGCGCCTTTTGGCGACTGGCTGTCGCCGCTGCTGAGCGACCGTTACGATCCCCACCTCGCGCCGGGCGACCAGAAGCGCGGTCTGCTGATTGGCATGGGGATGACCGAGAAGCAAGGGGGCTCCGATGTGCTGAGCAATACCACCCGCGCGGAGAAAACAGCGGAAGGGTTTTACCGGCTGGTGGGACACAAATGGTTCTTCTCGGTGCCGCAGAGCGATGCGCACCTGGTGCTGGCCCAGGCGCCTGCGGGTCTGTCGTGCTTCTTTGTGCCGCGCCTGCTGCCCGACGGGCAGCGCAACGGGGTGCGTCTGGAGCGCTTAAAAGAGAAGCTCGGCAACCGCTCCAACGCCAGTAGCGAAGTGGAGTTTTATGACGCCTGCGGCTGGCTGGTGGGCGACGAGGGCGACGGCGTGCGGCAGATCCTCAGGATGGGCGGTCTCACCCGCTTTGACTGCGCGCTGGGCAGCCATGCCCTGATGCGCCGGGCCTTCTCCGTAGCGCTGTATCATGCGCTACAGCGTCAGGCGTTCGGTAAAAATCTGGTCGATCAGCCGATGATGCGCCAGCTGCTGGGGCAAATGGCGCTCCGTCTTGAAGGACAGACCGCGTTTCTGTTTCGTCTGGCGCGAGCCTGGGACCGTCGGGATAATGCCCGGGAAAGCGCCTGGGCGCGTCTGTTTACGCCTGCGGCCAAGTTTGCCATCTGCAAGGCCGGTATCCCGTTTGTCGCTGAGGCGATGGAAGTCCTGGGAGGGATCGGCTATTGCGAGGAGAGTGAGTTGCCGCGGTTGTATCGCGAGATGCCGGTCAATAGCATCTGGGAAGGCTCCGGCAATATTATGTGCCTCGATGTGATGCGGGTGCTGAGCAAGCAGCCGGCGGCGATGGAGCTGCTGGCCGCGGAGTGTGCGGAGGTGAAAGGACAAAACCGCCATCTCGACCGCGCATGGCGTCAGCTGCAGCAATTGCTGAAACGACCCGCCGAAGAGCAGGGCAGAGAGATTGCCCGGCTGGTCTATCGTCTGGGGGCGGGGGCGCAGATGCTGCGTTTCGCTTCGCCGCCGCTGGCCGAAGCCTGGTGCCGGATGATGCTCGACACGCGCGGCGGCATACGTCTTGACGCGCCGACCCTCGACGACCTGCTGCTGCGGGCCATGGGGCGGGGGCGCCAGGCACCTCAGGCGTAGAGAATGGCCTGCACGCGCCAGCTGTCCGGCTGTTGTTCCTCGTACATCTGAATAATGCGATACCAGGAGGCGCCTTGCTCGTCCGCTTTGCGGGCAATGGCGTGCTCCACATCCTGTTGGCTGCCGGAAAGATTAGCGACGGAGATCAGACCGATTTCATTCAGGCCGGTAACGCAATCCGCGCTGGCGAATTCGGCTGACTGCGCGGACGTGTTGGCCGTCGCAGTGGTTAACAGCAGGCTGGATAGGGTAAAAGATCGTTTCATCGTCAGCTCCATTTCACGTAGTCCCAAGGGCAGTCCGTTGCTAACGTCCTGCCAGGTGGCTGGCCGAACGTTATTATGCACAGGAGAACGTGAATGGACGCAAAGCTGTGTAAAGCAGATTTAAAGACGCCGCCTCGTCATCGACGATAGAGGATCGCCTGCGAATACCACTGGCCGGGTACCATGGTGTCATCGATCATGATGATGACGTAGTAATCGGCTTTGGCCGCTTCTGCTTTGGCCTTCAGCGCCGCTTCGACATCCATCGGCGAACCGTACATCAGTACGCTCACCGTGGCCATTTTCTGCAGGCCAGCCGTCTGGTTGCGCTGGATCTCCTGCGGATGGTCGGTGGCGGGCGGCGGGGCTTCCGGCGTTCCCTGCAGAGCACTACACCCGCTGAGGACGATAGCCAGTAACCACGGAGACAACCTGCGCATAACCATATCTCGTTTCCTGATAGTGATAGTGTAGTGGTAGCCTTAACAGGATTTCCGGGGAATGTTCCCGAACTGTTATCTCTGACGCGATTTTCGAATGAAAATGTTGTGAAAGCGTAACCGGGTTCTCAACATTATGAATCGTAGCAAACTGGGTTGCCTGGTGAATGCATTTTCCCATGCCGCCTAACCACAATAGAGAAGGGAGACGATAAATGATTGCACTAGAAATGCGCAACCTCGGCGGTGGCGAAATTTTGCATGCCTGCCCGCAGGAGAGTCTGGACAAACCACTGCCCTGTATCGTCTTTTATCATGGCTTTACCTCGTCGAAACTGGTTTACAGCTACTTTGCGGTGGCGCTGGCCCAGGCGGGTTTCCGGGTGATTATGCCGGACGCGCCGGAGCATGGCGCGCGCTATCACGGTGATGAGACCGGGCGGATGCAGCGCTTCTGGCCGATCCTGCAGCAGAATTTCAGCGAGTTTCCCGCGCTGCGCGAGGCGATTATCGCCGAAGGCTGGCTGGAAGGAGAGCGACTGGCGGTGGCAGGGGCGTCGATGGGGGGAATGACGGCCCTGGGTATCATGACGCACCATCCCGAGCTGAACAGCGTCGCCTGCCTGATGGGATCAGGCTATTTTCGTTCGCTGTCGCAAACCCTGTTTCCCTCGCCTGGCTTTGATGGCGACAGCCTCAGCGAATGGGATGTCAGCCATCAGCTGGCGTCGCTCGCCCGGCGGCCGCTGTTGCTCTGGCATGGCGATGCCGACGACGTGGTGCCGCCGGAAGAGACCTTCCGTCTTGAGCAAGCGCTCAGGCAGAGCGACCTTGCAGCCAGGCTGACCTGCGTCTGGCAGAAAGGCGTCCGCCATCGCATCACCCCGGAGGCGCTGGCCACGACGGTCGCCTTTTTTCAGCAGCATCTTTAAACGCGGATCACGCTGACGCCCTGGTCCTCAAGCTGCTTGAGGATCGCGGCATCGGCCTGTTTGCCGGTGATCACCACGTCAATTTGCCCGGCCTGGCTGAATAGCATTCCGGCGCGCTCGCCGATCTTGCTGCTGTCGACCAGCACCGCCAGCTTGCCGACCACGCTGAGCATTTTCTGCTCGGCCATGGCGGTCAACATATCTGTTTTGTATAACCCCTCGGCGGTTAACCCTTTGCCGCTGGTGAACATCCAGTGCCCGGCATAGAGGCTGTTTTCACTGCCGTGGGGGCTGAGGGTGATGGCGTGGCTGCGGTTGTACTGCCCGCCCATGATAATCACGCTGTCGTGTTCCTGGTCGATCAGGTAGTTGGCCAGCGGCAGATAGTTAGTGATGATCTGCACCGGTTTGCCGCACAGTTCACGCCCCAGCAGAAAGGCGGTGGAGCCGCAGTTGATGACGATGCTCTCACCCGGCGCGATCAGTTGCGAAGCGGCGCGCGCAATACGCACTTTTTCATCCAGATTCTGCGCCTGGTGGATATTCATCGGCGTCCAGCGGGGGCGCTGCTCGCTAATGGCTTCCGCGCCATTGCGTACCTTTTTCAGTTTGCCGCTTTCATCCAGCTTGTTGATATCACGTCGGGCCGTTGCGGGTGAGATCCCGAGCCGCGACATCACCTGCTCTACGGTAACAAACCCCGTTTGGGCGAGCAGATCCAGCAGAATTTGGTGCCTTTGCGCTTCCGTCATGAGCGAATCCGATTAAAAGTGAACGGCAAAGATGATATTTGAAATCATGTGAAAATACTAACCCTCAGGCGGGGTATTTCCGGCAGGCAGGGCCTGCCGGAGGCGGTTTACAGGAAGGATTTGAACGGCAGATCCGGCTCGATGGTGAAGCAGTCGTCGAAGCCGCGCGGGTAGTGATATTCGAAATTGTCTTTATCCAGCGGCCAGGTAAATTTGCCGCCGACCTGCCAGATAAACGGCTTGAAGCCGTACTTCAGACGATCTTTTTTCATCTCCCACAGGACGCGGATCTCCTGCGGATCGGCCTGAAAGTTCGACCAGATATCATGGTGGAACGGGATCACCACTTTGGCGTTGAGCGACTCCGCCATACGCAGGATATCGGCGCTGGTCATTTTGTCGGTGATCCCGCGCGGGTTCTCGCCATACGAGCCGAGGGCGACGTCAATTTGATGCTCGTTGCCGTGTTTCGCGTAGTAGTTGGAGTAGTGGGAATCGCCGCTGTGGTACAGGTTGCCGCCCGGTGTTTTAAACAGATAGTTGACCGCGCGCTGGTCCATCCCGTCCGGCAGCACGCCGGCGGCTATTTGATCCGCCGGGAGGGTGATCAGCGCGGTACGGTCGAACGCGTCGAGCGCGTGGATCTCAATGTCCTTAATCTTCACGACATCGCCGGGCTTCATGACGATACAGCGCGCTTTCGGCACGCCCCAGCCGATCCACATATCGACGCAGGTTTTCGGGCCGATAAACGGCACATCGGCCGGGCAGTTCTGCATGACGGCGGCGGCGACGTTGACGTCAATATGATCGTTGTGATCGTGGGTCGCGAGGACCGCGTCAATCTGGCGAATGGCGAATGGATCGAGCACGAACGGGGTGGTGCGCAGATTGGGCTGGAGCTTCTTCACCCCTGCCATCCGCTGCATCTGATGGCCGGTTTTCATCAGTGGATTGCCGTGGCTCTGCTTGCCGGTGCCGCACCAGAAATCGACGCAGACGTTGGCGCCGCCTTCGGATTTCAACCAGATGCCGGTACAGCCCAGCCACCACATGGCGAAGGTGCCGGGCGCAACCTGCTCTTGCTCAATCTCTTCATTCAGCCAGCTACCCCATTCCGGAAAGGTGTTCAGGATCCATGATTCACGGGTGATGGTCTGTACTTTACTCATCGCGGTCTTCCTCGTGCATTTTCAAAAGTAATCATTATTTGATTGGTTTTGATTTATGTTGTCACTGTGCTTCCAGGATTGCAATCATGTTTTCCATCCCTTTTGCGATCTGATACGCATGATCTCCCGTCTTTTTCACAGCTTATGCGCCTTGGTTTTTGTTTTATCTATATGATTTAAAATGTTTATTTTTATTTCATTATAAATGAATGGAAATAACCTGAGTGAAGGAAAGGATTATTGCGGCGTGCGTCACATTTAATCAAATTTAATCTTGTTGTGATTATTTTTGATTATTAGAGTGAGCAGCGAGAAATGCTGAGCGTAAGGCGCGTTCAGCGCCTTCACCATCGGGAGTGTGTTATGGCAATCCTCTACAACATCTTTACCGTTTTCTTTAATCAGGTGATGACTAATGCCCCGCTACTGCTGGGTATCGTGACCTGCCTGGGCTATATCCTGCTGCGTAAAAGCGTCAGCGTGATTATCAAAGGCACCATCAAAACCATTATCGGTTTCATGCTGTTACAAGCCGGCTCCGGCATCCTCACCAGCACCTTTAAACCGGTGGTGGCGAAAATGTCAGAGGTGTACGGCATTAACGGCGCCATCTCTGACACCTATGCCTCGATGATGGCGACCATCGACCGGATGGGCGAGGCCTATAGCTGGGTGGGCTACGCGGTGCTGCTGGCGCTGGCGCTGAATATCTGTTACGTCCTGCTGCGCCGGATTACCGGCATCCGCACCATCATGCTGACGGGCCATATCATGTTTCAGCAGGCGGGGCTGATTGCGGTCTCGTTCTTTATTTTCGGCTACTCCATGTGGACCACCATCATCTGCACCGCGGTGTTGGTGTCACTCTACTGGGGCATTACCTCCAATATGATGTACAAGCCTACTCAGCTGGTCACCGACGGCTGCGGTTTTTCTATCGGGCACCAGCAGCAGTTCGCCTCGTGGATTGCCTACAAAGTGGCTCCCTGGCTGGGGAAAAAAGAGGAGAGCGTCGAAGACCTCAAGCTGCCCGGCTGGCTGAACATCTTCCACGACAACATTGTTTCCACCGCGATTGTGATGACTATCTTCTTCGGTGCGATCCTGCTCTCTTTCGGCATTGACGTGGTGCAGGCGATGGCGGGTAAAACCCACTGGACGGTCTATATCCTGCAGACCGGTTTCTCCTTCGCGGTGGCGATTTTCATCATCACTCAGGGCGTGCGGATGTTCGTCGCCGAGCTGTCCGAAGCCTTCAACGGTATCTCGCAGCGTCTGATCCCCGGGGCGGTGCTGGCGATCGACTGCGCCGCTATCTATAGCTTCGCGCCGAATGCGGTGGTCTGGGGCTTTATGTGGGGCACCATCGGTCAGCTGATTGCCGTCGGCATTCTGGTCGGCGTCGGCTCCCCGATTCTGATTATTCCAGGTTTTATCCCTATGTTCTTCTCCAACGCGACGATTGGCGTTTTTGCCAACCACTTTGGCGGCTGGCGCGCGGCGCTCAAAATCTGCCTGGTGATGGGCATGATTGAAATATTCGGTTGCGTATGGGCGGTGAAACTCACCGGCATGAGCGCCTGGATGGGGATGGCGGACTGGTCGATTCTGGCGCCGCCGATGATGCAGGGCTTCGCCTCCGTCGGGCTGGCGTTTATGGCCGTCATCATCCTGATTGCACTGGCTTATATGTTCTTCGCCGGCCGCGCGCTGCGCGCCGAGGAGGACGCGGAAAAACAACTGGCAGAGGCCTCTGCCCAATAAGGAGTTCTGATTATGACCGTACGTATTCTGGCTGTGTGTGGTAACGGGCAAGGCAGTTCCATGATCATGAAAATGAAGGTGGACCAGTTTCTGACGCAATCCAACATCGACCACACGGTAAACAGCTGCGCGGTAGGTGAATACAAAAGCGAGCTGAACGGCGCGGATATCATCATCGCTTCAACCCATATCGCGGGGGAGATTACCGTCTCCGGTAATAAACATGTGGTGGGCGTGCGTAACATGCTTTCGCCAGCGGATTTCGGTCCCAAGCTGCTGGAGGTGATTAAAGCTCACTTCCCGCAGGACGTGAAATAAGGAGCGGCCATGAAACTTCATGAATCGCTGGCGCAGAACCACTCCATCCGCCTGCAGGCGGAAGCGGAAACCTGGCAGGAGGCGGTAAAAATCGGCGTCGATCTGCTGGTGGCCGCCGACGTCGTGGAACCGCGCTACTACCAGGCAATCCTCGACGGCGTCGCGCAGCACGGCCCCTATTTTGTGATCGCTCCGGGATTAGCCATGCCGCACGGGCGGCCGGAAGAGGGCGTCAAAAAAACCGGCTTTGCGCTGGTCACGCTAAAGAAACCGCTAATTTTCAACCACGAAGATAACGACCCGGTCGACATCCTGATCACCATGGCGGCGGTTGACGCCACCACCCACCAGGAAGTGGGCATCATGCAGATCGTTAACCTGTTTGATGATGAAGCCAATTTCGACCGTTTACGCGCCTGTCGCAGCGAGCAGGAAGTGCTGGATTTAATTAAAAACGCCACCGCAGCGGCTGTTTAAAAGGAACACTATCATGTCATTACCTATGTTACAGGTCGCACTGGACAACCAAACGCTGGCCAGCGCCTACGAGACCACCCGCCTGATCGCCGAAGAGGTGGATATCATTGAAGTCGGCACCATCCTTTGCGTCGGCGAAGGGGTGCGTGCGGTGCGCGATCTGAAAGCGCTGTATCCACATAAAATTGTGCTGGCGGACGCCAAAATCGCCGACGCCGGCAAGATTTTGTCGCGAATGTGCTTTGAAGCCAACGCCGACTGGGTCACGGTGATCTGCTGCGCCGATATCAATACCGCCAAAGGGGCGCTGGATGTCGCCAAAGAGTTCAACGGCGACGTTCAGATCGAGCTAACCGGCTTCTGGACCTGGGAGCAGGCGCAGGCATGGCGCGAGGCGGGCATTCAGCAGGTGGTTTATCACCGCAGCCGCGACGCGCAGGCGGCGGGCGTGGCGTGGAGCGAGGCGGATATCAGCGCAATTAAGCGTCTGTCCGATATGGGCTTCAAAGTGACCGTCACCGGCGGCCTGGCGCTGGAGGACCTGCCGCTGTTCGCCGGCATCCCCATCCACGTCTTTATTGCCGGGCGCAGCATCCGCGATGCCGCTTCGCCGGTGGAAGCGGCGCGCCAGTTTAAACGCTCTATCGCCCAGCTGTGGGGTTAAGGAGCGGCTATGTTGGCGAAACAAATTCCGCTCGGCATCTATGAAAAAGCGCTCCCCGCCGGGGAGTGCTGGCTGGAGCGGCTAAAGCTGGCGAAAGCGCTGGGCTTTGATTTTGTGGAAATGTCCCTCGATGAAACGGACGCTCGCCTTGCACGGCTGGACTGGAGCCCGGAGCAGCGTCTGGCGCTGGTCAAGGCGGTGGCCGAAACCGGCGTCCGGGTGCCATCGATGTGCCTGAGCGCCCATCGCCGTTTTCCACTGGGCAGCGAAGATGACGCGGTGCGTCTTCAGGGGCTGGAAATCATGCGCAAAGCCATCCAGCTGGCGCAGGATGTCGGGATCCGGGTGATCCAGCTGGCAGGTTACGACGTCTATTACCAGCAGGCGAACGATGAGACGCGGCGCCGCTTTCGCGATGGCCTGAAAGAGAGCGTCGAGATGGCCAGCCGGGCCCAGGTAACCCTGGCGATGGAGATTATGGACTACCCGTTGATGAACTCGATCAGCAAAGCGCTGGGCTACGCCCATTACCTGAATAATCCGTGGTTCCAGCTTTATCCCGATATCGGCAATCTGTCGGCGTGGGATAACGACGTCCAGATGGAGCTGCAGGCCGGCATGGGGCACATCGTGGCGGTGCACGTCAAAGATACCCGGCCCGGCGTCTTTAAAAACGTGCCGTTCGGCGAAGGGGTCGTCGATTTTGAACGCTGCTTCGCAACCCTCAAACAGACCGGCTACTGCGGCCCGTATCTGATTGAGATGTGGAGTGAAAGCAGCGCGGATCCGCTAGCGGAAGTGGCGAAGGCGCGCGACTGGGTGAAAGCGCGGATGGCCCGCGCCGGGCTGATGGAGGCGGCGTAATGCAACAACTGAAACAGCAGGTGTTCGAGGCCAATATGGATCTGCCGCGCTACGGCCTGGTGACCTTCACCTGGGGCAATGTCAGCGCGATTGACCGGCAGCGCGGGCTGGTGGCGATCAAACCCAGCGGCGTGGCCTACGACGCCATGACCGTCGATGACATGACGGTGGTCGATCTGCAGGGCAACGTGGTGGAAGGACGCTGGCGTCCCTCCTCTGATACCGCTACCCATCTGGCGCTCTATCGCCGTTATCCCGGCCTTGGCGGGGTGGTGCATACCCACTCGACGCACGCTACCGCCTGGGCGCAGGCGGGGCTGGCGATCCCGGCGCTCGGCACCACTCATGCGGACTACTTCTTCGGTGATATCCCTTGCACCCGGGCGCTTAGCGCGCAGGAGGTGGATGAGGCCTACGAGCTGAACACCGGGAAGGTGATTATCGAAACGCTGGGCGAGACAAACCCGTTGCATACGCCGGGGATCGTCGTCTATCAGCATGGGCCGTTCTCCTGGGGGAAAGACGCCCACGAGGCGGTGCACAACGCGGTAGTGATGGAAGAGGTGGCGCGCATGGCGTGGATTGCCCGCGGCATTAATCCGCAGCTGCAGCCGATTGATAGCTGGCTGATGGAAAAACATTTTCTGCGTAAACACGGGCCGAACGCCTACTACGGGCAGAAGTAAACGACGCGCTCCGGGGCTTTCACCGTCACGGTGAAACAACTGGTCTGGCCCCGGAGCTGTTTTTTAGCCCTGACGATAAACTGACGGCATAGCGCGCATGCCGATGAGCGTGACCACGCAAATTATCGCGCCAGCGTAAAACGTCGAAGCGGCGCCGAAGGTTTCCCACAGCACTCCGGCGCAGGTACTGGCCAGCAACAGCGCCAGGCCGCTCATCAGGTTGAACATACCGAACGCCGTGCCGCGTAGCTCCGGCGGCGCCGTATGGGCGACCATCGCCGCCAACAGCCCTTGGGTCATCCCCATGTGAATTCCCCATAGCGCGACCCCGACCAGCAGCGTGCTCCAGTGGCCGCTGAGGGCCAGCACGATATCGGCGAGGATCAGCACCAGCAGTCCCCACTGCAGCAGTTTGCTGTGGCTCATGCTGTCAGAGAGCTTGCCGAACGGGTAGGCCGTAACGCTGTAGACGAGGTTCATCGCCACCATCACCAGCGGAATAGTAAACAGCGGGATCTCCATCTGCTGGGCGCGCAGCACCAGAAAGGCTTCGCTGAAGCGGGCAAGGGTGAAGATGCTACCGATGGCGACCACCCACCAGTAGGCGGCGGAGAGCTTTTGCAGATTTTCGCGCTTCAGCGGATTACTGCGTTTATGACCGATGGCGGATTTTGGCTCCTGCAGACCAAAACCCAGCAGGAGAATGGAGAGCACGGCGGGAATAACCGCCACCCAGAATATGGCGTGAAAATCGTTGGCCCAGAGAAACATCAGCAGCACAGCCAGCAGCGGGCCGAGAAAGGCGCCAATGGTATCCAGCGCCTGACGCAGCCCGTAGGCAGCGCCGCGGATCTCCGGTGGGGTGACGTCGGCGACCAGCGCGTCTCGCGGCGCGCCGCGAATGCCTTTGCCTACGCGGTCTATCATGCGGGCGCTAAACACCACGCCGGCGGTCGGGGCGATGGCAAACAGCGGCTTGCTGAGCGCGCCCAGGCCGTAGCCCAGCAGCGCCAGCCCTTTGCGCTTGCCGACGTAGTCGCTGATCGCGCCGGAGAAGACTTTCAGGATCAGGGCGGTGGCTTCCGCCAGCCCCTCGATAAGACCGATAATGATCACGCTGGCGCCGAGGGTGGTGGCCATAAACAGCGGTAAGAGACTGTGGATCATCTCGGACGACACATCCATCAGCAGGCTGACGCCGCCGAGCACCCAAACGCCTTTGGGGATGCGGCCTAAGGTGGCGAAACGCGGAACCATCCATTACTCCTGATTATCAAAAAACAGACTGATGATTAAATCAGGTTGCAATGACGCTGATAAGTCGGTTTATAAAATAATTCTCAATTGCGTTTAGGTGAGGGTTTCGCTTCGCCCCTCGCGAGGAGAGGCGAAGAATGGGCCCGGCGTTAGCGGTATATCACCGCGCTGGCGCGAAGCGGGCCGTTGGTTTCTGGTTCATGCATCAGGATGGGCTGGAAGTATTTCGCCCCCTGCGCATCGCTCAGCTGGCTAAGGGCCTGTTCAGCCTCGTGCTCAGTGGCCATATTGTGATTGATATAGATAACGCCGAGGCTCTGCACGTCGTCCATGTTGCGGGCCTGTCGTTCGGTGATTTGGATAGCTGCCAGCGCGTTGGCGCTGAAGAAAAGCGCAGCCATCATGGCGATGATTTTCAGTTTCATATACTACGCTCCTGACTGACAGTCCTGACGCTGACTCGGGGGCTCTCCTGTGGTCGTTGGGCTTTGATATAAGTGTAATCGCTGCGCGTTCGTCGCATGGCGACCTTTTCTGATGCAGTTGTTCAAAAAAATGCCGCTTCCTTTGCTGGTTAATTTTAAATCACCCACTTAGCGCAACTTGACGCATAGTGCGAATTATTTGTGCAAATGCGCTTGTGTTCCTGGGGGGCCGCCATTAGAATGACGCGTCAATTTTTCAGCCGCCCTTTAACACGTTCCTTGCCTCCATGGGCCGCGGCTGACCCAGACAGGAGGCTGAATAATCCGTAAGGAGCAATTCGATGCGTCATTACGAAATCGTTTTTATGGTCCATCCTGACCAGAGCGAACAGGTTCCGGGCATGATCGAACGTTACACTGGTGCAATCACTGCAGCAGCAGGTACGATCCACCGTCTGGAAGACTGGGGCCGCCGTCAGCTGGCTTATCCGATCAACAAACTGCACAAAGCTCACTACGTTCTGATGAACGTTGAAGCGCCGCAGGAAGCGATCGATGAGCTGGAAACTAACTTCCGCTTCAACGACGCCGTTATCCGCAGCATGGTAATGCGTACTAAGCACGCTGTTACCGAAGCATCTCCGATGGTTAAAGCGAAAGACGAGCGCCGTGAGCGTCGCGAAGATTTCGCCAACGAAACCGCAGATGATTCTGAAGCTGGGGATTCTGAAGAGTAATCCTGATGACCAACCGTCTGGAGCTGTCCGGCATTATTTGCAGGACTCCACTTCGTAAGGTCAGCCCGTCAGGAATTCCTCACTGCCAGTTCGTGCTTGAGCATCGTTCAGTGCAGGAGGAAGCCGGTTTTCACCGGCAGGCATGGTGTCAGATGCCCGTTATTATTAGCGGTCACGAGAACCAGGCCATTACTCACAGTATAACGGTCGGTAGCGCAGTAACCGTTCGAGGGTTCATCTCTTGCCATAAGGCAAAGAACGGCTTGAGCAAAATGGTTCTGCATGCCGAGCAGATTGAATTGATAGATTCTGGAGACTAGCCATATGGCACGTTATTTCCGTCGTCGCAAGTTCTGCCGTTTCACCGCGGAAGGCGTTCAAGAGATCGACTATAAAGATATCGCTACGCTGAAAAACTACATCACCGAAAGCGGTAAGATTGTCCCGAGCCGTATCACCGGTACCCGTGCAAAATATCAGCGTCAGCTGGCACGCGCTATCAAACGCGCTCGCTACCTGTCCCTGCTGCCGTACACTGATCGTCATCAGTAATCGGTCACGGTCCATTAATACGACTTTGAGAGGATAAGGTAATGCAAGTTATTCTGCTTGATAAAGTAGCAAACCTGGGTAGCCTGGGTGATCAGGTTAACGTTAAAGCGGGCTATGCTCGTAACTTCCTGGTCCCGCAGGGTAAAGCTGTTCCTGCTACCAAGAAAAACGTTGAATTCTTCGAAGCGCGTCGCGCTGAACTGGAAGCCAAACTGGCTGACGTTCTGGCAGCTGCTGAAGCTCGTGCTGCGCAGATCAACGCCCTGGAATCCGTAACCATCGCGTCTAAAGCTGGCGACGAAGGTAAACTGTTCGGTTCCATCGGTACTCGCGACATCGCTGACGCTGTCACTGCAGCAGGCGTTAAAGTTGCTAAGAGCGAAGTTCGCCTGCCGAACGGCGTTCTGCGTAACGTTGGCGAGCACGAAGTGGACTTCCAGGTTCACAGCGAAGTATTCGCTAAAGTTATCATCAACGTGGTTGCTGAGTAATCGGCATCTGACGTTCTGGTAACAACAAACCGCCGGCCTTGTGCCGGCGTTTTGCTTTCCAGAGCCCTTCATTTTGCGGCGGCGTAACGCTCGCTGTCGTCTTCTCTGCTAGCGCGCACGCACAAAACTGCCATTCGACTGGCGGGTAAACAGCACCTGCTGACCATTGCCGGTATCAATAGTGAGCCCGGTGACCACGCCGTTGGCGTTCTGCCGAATCTGCACCGTCTGTCCGCTCTGCAACGTGCTTAATGGTTTACCTGCGCCTTCAACCTGCGCCATGGCGTAGACGTCGGTGGCCGGCAGCCCATGATCGCGGAACAGCTGGGCCAGGGTTTTGCCCGACTCGATGCGATAGGTTCGCCACTGTTGCTCAATGCCCGGCGCGGACTGCTGCGATGAAGAATGATAGGGCTGGGAGGCGGCGGGCTGCTGCGTTTGCGCCTGGTCCGGTTGCTCATCCTGAATCGGCTCCGGGGCGACCGGTGCCATCTGGTCGGCATCGCTCACGGTAGGCGTATTGGTGATCGGCGGCAGGGGAACAGCCTGATTGCCGCCAGCTTGCGGCTGGGACTGCGACTGCAGATTCAGGTTTGCTTCACGGCTGCTGGTCGCCGGGTTTTGGCTATCGTCAGAGGGAAGCAGAATGCCGATGATAACCAACAGGAAGCCAGCAATAATTCCCCGGCGGTGCATCGGGGGCAGTGGGTCCAGGAGGCGAAAATGATCCGGGGCGTGCCAGATTTTCGCCAGGGTAGATGTCAGTTCAAAGCGCCCGGGCATGGCTTTCCTCCTGCTCCGCATATTTTTATCCTGCCTATGAGTATAGATGGCTAACGTCCTGATGACCGGAACAAAGTGAAGTTAACCTGATGCCGCCTATTGTTTCTTTTTCGCTGAGATTTGTCATCATCCGCCGACAAAGTTTTACCCATTTCGCTATGGCTGTTATGCTTCCGGACGCTTTTCTCTTGATGTTTATCACCCAAAAAAGGAACAAAGATGGCAACCCCAACTTTTGACACTATCGAAGCGCAGGCAAGTTACGGTATCGGCTTGCAGGTTGGACAACAGCTGAGCGAATCCGGCCTGCAGGGGCTGCTGCCGGAAGCGTTGGTGGCGGGTATCGCCGATGCGCTGGAAGGTAACCAGCCGCAGGTGCCGGTAGAAGCCGTCCACCGTGCGCTGCGTGAAATCCACGAGCGCGCCGACGCCGTGCGTCGCGAGCGTTTCCAGGCGATGGCCGCTGACGGCCAGAAGTACCTTGATGAAAACCGCGAGAAAGAGGGTGTGAACAGCACCGAGTCCGGCCTGCAGTTCCGCGTGCTGACCCAGGGCGAAGGCCCGATCCCGGCCCGTACCGACCGCGTACGCGTGCACTACACCGGCAAACTGATCGACGGCACCGTCTTCGACAGCTCCGTCGCCCGCGGCGAACCGGCAGAGTTCCCGGTGACCGGCGTAATCGGCGGCTGGATTGAAGCGCTGACCCTGATGCCGGTAGGTTCCAAATGGGAACTGACCATCCCGCACAACCTGGCCTACGGCGAGCGCGGCGCTGGCGCGTCGATCCCTCCGTTCAGCACCCTGATCTTCGAAGTTGAACTGCTGGATATTATCTAAACAGCAGAGGCTTCCTCTTCCCCAGCGGCGGGGGAAGCCACAAAAATAGCGTAAAATCCTTAAGTTAAAAATTAATTGGAATTATGTTTTGCATTCATCGCATATGGGTGTATTTTTGTGAGCTATTTCGCGTTAGATGAGTGATATAACACTCACTTTAAACATAAAATTAACATTATATCTAAATCATAGTATTCATCCCTCCGATTCTTACCTAATATCGACTAGCCCTTGCTGGGGTTAATGACAGACGACAGGCCATCAGAGCCTGAACAACACAGACAGGTACAACAGGAAGAAATCACATGGTAGATCAGGTTAAAGTCGCTGCTATCGAGCAGGAGCCGACTGAACAATCGCTACGGCGAAATCTCACAAACCGACATATTCAGCTGATTGCAATTGGCGGGGCGATCGGCACTGGATTATTTATGGGTTCTGGCAAAACCATCAGCCTTGCCGGGCCATCCATTATTTTTGTTTATATGATTATCGGTTTTATGCTGTTTTTCGTTATGCGAGCCATGGGCGAATTACTGCTGTCGAACCTCGAATATAAATCCTTCAGCGACTTCGCGGCCGATCTGCTGGGCCCCTGGGCGGGCTACTTTACCGGCTGGACCTATTGGTTCTGCTGGGTGGTGACGGGGATGGCGGACGTGGTGGCGATCACCGCCTACGCGCAGTTCTGGTTTCCCGGACTCTCCGACTGGGTCGCGTCGCTGGCGGTGATCCTGCTGCTGCTGGGCCTGAACCTTGCCACCGTCAAAATGTTTGGCGAAATGGAGTTCTGGTTCGCGATGATCAAAATCGTCGCCATCGTGGCGCTGATCGTGGTCGGCCTGGTGATGGTCATGATGCATTTTAAATCGCCGACCGGCGTCGAAGCCTCTTTCGCGCATCTGTGGAATGACGGCGGCTGGTTCCCTAAAGGGCTGAGCGGCTTCTTCGCCGGCTTCCAGATTGCGGTATTCGCCTTCGTGGGGATTGAGCTGGTCGGTACCACTGCGGCTGAGACCAAAGACCCGGAAAAATCCCTGCCGCGGGCGATTAACTCCATCCCGCTGCGTATCATTATGTTCTACGTCTTCGCATTGATTGTGATTATGTCGGTGACGCCGTGGAGCTCCGTGGTGCCGAGCAAGAGCCCGTTCGTTGAGCTGTTCGTGCTGGTCGGTCTGCCGGCGGCAGCGAGCCTGATTAACTTCGTGGTGCTGACTTCCGCAGCCTCCTCAGCCAACAGCGGCGTGTTCTCCACCAGCCGTATGCTGTTCGGTCTGGCGCAGGATGGTCAGGCGCCGAAGATGTTCGCCAAACTGTCGAAGCGTGCGGTGCCGGCGAAGGGCTTAACCTTCTCCTGCATGTGCCTGCTGGGCGGTGTGGTGATGCTGATGGTCAACCCGAGCGTGATCGCCGCGTTCACCATGATCACCACGGTGTCGGCGATCCTGTTCATGTTCGTCTGGACGATTATCCTTTGCTCTTACCTGGTCTATCGTAAAAAGCGTCCGCAGCTGCACGAGAAGTCCAAGTATAAGATGCCGCTGGGCAAATTAATGTGCTGGGTGTGCATGGCCTTCTTCGTCTTCGTACTGGTGCTGTTGACCCTCGAAGATGATACCCGTGAAGCGCTGATGGTCACCCCGCTGTGGTTTGTTCTGCTGGGTGCGGGCTGGCTGTTTGCCGGCAAAAAACGTCTGGCGAAATAAACGAAAATTTTAACGTTGCTTGCAACGGATCGTCATAAAAAAGGCCACTCAAAGTGGCCAAATAAGACGGACAATGTCGAGGGCGCCTGCGGGCGCCTTTTTCTTTACTGACCGGCGAGCGCACGCGGGAACAGCACGTTATTTTCCAGACTGATATGCTCCATCAGATCGTCGATCATCTCGTTGATACCGTTATACATTGCCTTCCAGGTGGTGCAGGCTTCCGGCGGCGGCGTCACGTTATGGGTGATATGTTTGATTACCTCGAGCAGTTCGCCCGCTTCATCATGCTCGCTTTCCATTACGCCGATCGGGCCCCCGGCCTGGGCGCCCATCCCCTGTTTGATCATCGGAAACAGGATCTGCTCCTCTTTCATCATGTGGCTGGAGAGCTCCTGCTGCAGCATGGTCAGGTACTTCGTCAGCCCTTTCGGCACATTCGGTTTATCGGCGTGGACCCGTTCAACCTTGGTGGCTTGCAGGATCAGCTCCGGCAGCTGTTCGCGGTGCCGGTCATGATAGCGAACGATGATATGGTCGATGATCTCCGCCAGAGGCGCCGCGCGCCAGTCGCGGATGATAGGCTCCCCGGCCAGTTTCTCCAGCTCGGCCTCAATCACCGCGACATCCAGCGCTTTGCGCGATGCGGCGCGCGCCAGCGTCTGTTTGCCGCCGCAGCAGTAATCCATATCGTATTGACGGAACAGGGCGGAGGCGCGCGGGATGGTCAGCGCCAGCTCGCCTAAAGGTTGGTCACGGAAAGCCATAGCAGTTACCTCGTCATCAGGAATATAAGATGTATTTTAAATGCATCTTTTTGGCGAGGGAATACCCCTTAATAGGGCCCGGCTACTTTTTTTCGTTCGTCAGCGGTTGCAACGTTGGTTTTTCCGGCCTGGCGCGGACGGCGGAGACCACGCCGAGCACCAGCAGCAGGATACCGCTCAGGGTCAGCAGCGGCGGTAAACTTTGCCGCAACAGAAAGGTATACAGAAGCCCGGCCAGGGTTTCGAAAACGATAAGCGGCCCGAGGATCACCGTCGGTAATCGTTGACTGGCAATATTCCAGCACAGCGCGCCTACCCATGAGCAGAGCACCGCGATGGCCAGCATCAGCGTAATAAACACCGCCGGGCGCGGGCCGAAGGGCAGGGGGAACCCGGCCTGCTGACCGTGCAGCCAGGCGCAGGCGGCGAGATAGCCGGCCAGCGAAACCGGAAGCGTCACCAGCGCCTGAGCGGTAGCCCACATCATCGGCGGTTGATGCGGGTTCTCCCGAAGCCAGCGGGCGTTGCGCAGGGCATACCAGGCCCAGCAGACCACCGACCCCAGCGCCAGCGCAATGCCGGAGCCGTAGCGCCACGGGCTAAAATCAGGCAGCCCCTGGCGCAGTTCCGCGACGTTAACGCAGATCAGGCCGACGGCAATGCAGACCAGCGCCGGAAACAGGCGCCGCCATGGCAGCTTTCCGTCGCGCTGGCTGTAGAGCAGATTGGCGAAGACCGGCAATACCACCGGCAGCGTGCCGATAATCATGGTGGAGACCGGCGCCCCGGTACGCTGAATGGCGCTGGCCAGGCAGACGTAATAGATAAGATTTCCCATCATCGTCAGACCCAGCGCGGTCCACCAGTCGTTCCGGCTCAGCTGGCGCAAACGCGCGCGCCCGAGCCATGCCAGCGGCAGGGCGATCAGACCCAGCGCCAGATAGCGTCCCATCGACTGCAGCATCGCCGGATACTCTGGCACCAGCAAAGGCCCGACGAAAATTAAACCCCACATCAGCCCCGCCAGCAGGGCATACAACACACCACTAATCATCATTGCATCCATTGTCATCACTGTTGTCTGCAGTGTAGAAGGAGGCCGGGCGGGAATATTGTATGAGATTGCGCATCAGCGCCTGGCGACCTGCTTCTGATAGCGTACCGGCGTAATGCCGTAACGCTGGGTGAAGGTGCGGGTCAGGTGAGACTGGTCGGTGAGGCCGACGGCTATCGCCACTTCGGCGGCGGGCATGCCGTGGGTGAGAAATGCTTTGGCGCGCCACAGGCGGATGGCCATCAGCATCTGATGGGGCGTTACGTGATAGTGGGCTTTAAACTGGCGCTGAAAGTGGTACGGGCTCAGCGCCGCCACCTGCGCCAGCTCGTCGAGGGTGATGGAGCGCATATAGTTATCATGCAGGTAGTCGCGCACGCGGTCGAAGCGATGCCCGGCCTCACCCTGCGCCGAGGCATGGTGGGCCAGAGGGCGGAAGGTGTCGATGAGGTCGAGCAGCATTCCCTGCTGGGCCAGCGCATCTTCGCTGTGCCACAGACCGTAAATCAGCTGGCCAATCCGCCGGGACCGCAGGGGATCCTCGCGGACCACCTCGCTGAACCACCAGTCGCGCACCCCGGTGATGGCTTCCAGACGGTCCGGCTCCAGATAAATCATCCGGTAGCGCCAGCCGTCAGCGGTTTCCGCTTCGCCGGTGTGCAACTCGTCGGGATTCATGGTGACAATGGCATTGGCGGCGGCAATGTGCTGACTGCCGCGGTAGCGAAAGCGCTCGGCGCCCTGCTCAATCACGCCAATGCCGAAAGCTTCGTGGGTATGGGGTTCAAAGGCGTAGCGGGAGATATGGGCGTGGTAAAGCTCTACCCCGGGCAGCTGTTCGAGATGGCGAAAGCGCGCGCGATCTTTTTCATCACTAAATTGGGGTGGTACGCCCTGCATGCCTGCCTCCCGACGATTAATCTCTTCAATATGAGAGAGGAACCGCCGGGACGCAACCGCAAAAGCTGAGAGGGGCGGTTACAGAATGCCTTTCACGCTTTCGGCAAGGGAGGTGGTCGGACGGCCGATCAACGTACTCAGGGTGCGGCTGTCGTCAAACAGCCCGCCTTTCGAGGCGCCGACGTCGGAGTCTGCCAGCATATCGGCCAGACCCGCCGGCAGGCCGACGCTTTTCAGCGCGGCGGCAAAGTCGGCTTCGCTGAGGTTTTGGTAGACCACGTTTTTACCGCTTTGCTTGCTCAGCTCAGCAGCCAGGTCGCTCAGCGTCCAGGCGTTATCACCCGCCAGTTCATAAACTTTCCCTGCATGGCCTTCACCGGCGATAACGCGGGCGGCCGCGGCGGCATAATCTGCGCGGGTAGCGGAGGCAATTTTACCTTCGCCGGCGGCGCCGATAAACACGCCGTGCTCCAGCGCCGGCGGCGCGCTGGCCAGATAGTTTTCAGTATACCAGCCGTTACGCAGCAGGGCGTAAGCGATACCCGAGTCGGCCAGCATCTGCTCAGTTGCAATATGCTCTGCGGCCAGGCCCAGCGGCGAAGTGTCGGCGTGCAGCAGGCTGGTGTAGGCGATGAACTTCACCCCAGCGGCTTTGGCGGCGTTGATGACGTTGCGGTGCTGTACGGCGCGCTGGCCGACTTCGCTGGAGGAGATTAACAGCAGTTTATCCACGCCCTGCAGCGCGGCGGTCAGCGCCGCTTCGTCGCTATAGTCGGCCTGGCGGACGACAACGCCCTGCTGGCTGAGAGTCTGGGCTTTGGCCGGGTTGCGGACAATCGCCACAATCTGGCCGGCAGGGACGGTTTTAAGCAGATCTTGCAGAACGTAGTGGCCAAGCTGGCCGGTGGCACCGGTAAGAGCGATCATTAGTCTTCTCCTTCGTGTTTAGTGGCAGTTGTGGTAAGCTAACACCTTAACTAACTTTTAGTAAGTACGTACAAAAAGGTAAGTGTGAAAATGGCCGAACCGACGCTGAGCGAGAAACTGCGCAATGGCAATTTGTTTGCGGAACAGTGCCCGTCGCGCGATGTGCTTAAACATGTCACCAGCCGCTGGGGCGTGTTGATTCTGGTGGCGCTGCGCGAAGGAACCCATCGCTTCAGCGATCTGCGGCGCAAAATGGGCGGGGTCAGCGAAAAGATGCTGGCGCAGTCGCTGCAGGCCCTGGAGCAGGATGGTTTTATCGACCGCGTCTCTTATCCGGTGGTGCCGCCGCACGTTGAATATAGCCTGACGCCGCTCGGCCTGCAGGTGAGCGAGAAGGTGGCGGCCCTGGCGGACTGGATCGAGGTTAATCTGCCGGCGGTGCTGGCTAGCCACGAGGAGTGAAAATGTATCACTCCCTGTAGCCCCGGTAAGCGCAGCGCCACCGGGGAGATATTCCCGGATAGCGGCTGGCGCCTTATCCGGGCTACCCGTCAGCTCCGGTTTGTAGCCCCGGTAAGCGCAGCGCCACCGGGGAACAGGGATTACTGACTCAAATCCAGCTGATAAATGGCGAAGCCGATATCATCGGTGGTCACCTGGCGCATCGGATATTGGGCTTTCTCTTTGATAAACGCCGCGGCTTTGTCGCCAGGCGAGGTCTCAAAACGAATATCCAGCGGCGTCTTACTGTGGATCGGCGCCAGACGCCAGTTGTTATCCGCCGCCGGATGGATCGCGCCATCCTTCTTCGATTGCGCGCCAATCCATGCCGCCAGCACTGAACGGTTTTCATCCGGTGAGGCGAAGGCGATATGGCTTTCGCCGGTGCCAGCGAATTTACCGCCGTACGCGCGATAGTTATTGGTGGCGACCAGGAAAGTGGCCTGCGGATCGACCGGTTTGCCGTTGAAGGTCAGGTGCTTAATACGCTCTGCCTGCGGATGGATCATCTGACATTCGCCGTCGTAGCGGGCCGGCTGAGTGACGTCGATCTGGTAGTTCACCCCGTCAATCACGTCGAAGTTATAGGTGCGGAAGCCGTCCCAGTTGATCAGCGACTGCGGCTTGCTGCTGGCGGGATCGATCTGGTTAAACTGCCCGGCGGAGCACTCCAGCCACTCCTTGACCTCCTTCCCGCTGACCTTCATCACCACCAGGGTGTTCGGGTAGAGATAGAGGTCGGCGGCGTTGCGGAAGGTAAGCTGGCCTTTTTCCACTTCCACGAAGCTCGCCGGATCGTTTTTACGCCCGCCGACTTTAAACGGCGCGGCAGCGGAGAGTACCGGTAGTTTCGCCAGATCCGGGTCGCCCTGAATGTAGTGTTCAACGTAGGCTTTCTGCGCCATGTTGACCACCTGCACCGTCGGGTCGTCCTGCACCAGCGCCAGATAGCTGTACATGTTGTCGGCGGACTTGCCGATCGGCTTACTGACGAACTCGCGAGTAGCGTCGTGATCGGCTTTCAGCACCGCCACCAGCTTACCGTCTTCGTCCGCCAGCGATTTCTTCGCCACCGCGTCGTAGATTGGCCGTGCTTCCGCTTTACTCTGAGTCACCTGCCATTTGCCGCTGTCGTTGTTCAGCACCAGATCGACCACCCCGAGATGATCGCCCCACATTCCCGGCATCACCGCCGGTACGCCGTTCAGCGTCCCTCTGGCGATATCCGCGCCTTTAATGTTGGCGAAGTCTTTGCCTGGGAATACCGCGTGGGCGTGGCCGAACATGATGGCGTCAACGCCGGGCACCTGGCTTAAGTAGTAGACTGAGTTCTCGGCCATCGCCTGATACGGGTCGGCGGAGAGGCCGGAGTGAGCGACCACTACCACCACATCAGCCCCTTTCGCCCGCATCTCCGGGATATATTTGCGCGCGGTTTCGGTAATGTCGTTGACCGTCACTTTGCCGCTAAGATTGGCTTTATCCCAGGTCATGATCTGCGGCGGCACAAAGCCGATATAGCCGATGCGCAGGGTGTGGGATTGACCTTCGCTGTCCTGAACCGGGGTATCCTTGATCAGGTACGGGGTGAACAGCGGTTTGCCGGTTTTGGCATCGATGATATTGGCGTTCACGTAGGGGAATTTCGCCCCGGCTAGCGCCTTGTGCAGGAAGTCGAGGCCGTAGTTGAATTCATGGTTGCCCAGGTTGCCGACGGCATAATTCAGGGTATTCATCGCCTTATACACCGGATGAACATCGCCCTCTTTCAGTCCCTTGGCGGCCATGTAGTCGCCCAGCGGGCTCCCCTGGATGACATCCCCGTTATCCACCAGTACGCTGTTTTTCGCTTCTGCCCGCGCCTGTTCAATCAGGGTGGCGGTACGCACCAGGCCGAATTTCTCCGTGGCGGCATCTTTGTAATAGTCAAAGTCCATCATATTGCTGTGCAGATCGGTGGTTTCCATGATCCGCAGGTCGACCGTTGCGGCGTTGACGCTGGCGGCGATCAGCGTGGCCAGGAGCGTTGCGCTAAACTTAATCATCAGAGGCGTCCTTTTTTATGAGCGATAGCACAGAAGAAAATGTATTTATATTCTGTTGCTTACAGAAATGTGAATCTTGCCAGAAAAGCGGGCAGAGAAACCGCCATCGTTATCACAGATAGCGGAACTTGCGGTGATGCGATATAAATAAAACAACAAGTTAACGCCACTGTAACCAGACGAGGTGGAGAATGTTAGAACAAGTATGTCAGCTTGCACGGAACGCGGGCGATGCCATCATGGAAGTTTACGATGGAAACCAGCCGATCAACGTCGCCAGCAAGAAAGATGATTCTCCGGTCACGGCGGCGGATCTCGCGGCGCATAAAGTCATTGTCAGCGGCCTGCAGGCGCTGGATGCCACCATTCCCATTCTGTCGGAAGAGGACCCGCCGGCCTGGGAAGTGCGCCAGCACTGGCAGCGCTACTGGCTGGTCGACCCGCTGGACGGCACCAAAGAATTTATTAAGCGTAACGGCGAGTTCACCGTTAATATCGCGCTGATTGAAAACGGCAAGCCGACGCTGGGCGTGGTCTATGCGCCGGTGATGAAGGTGATGTACAGCGCGGAAAAAGGCAAAGCCTGGAAAGAAGAGTGCGGCGTGCGCAAGCAGATCCAGGTCCGCGATGCCCGTCCACCGCTGGTGGTGATCAGCCGCTCCCATGGCAACGATCCGGAGCTGCAGGAGTACCTTGAGCAGCTGGGCGAGCACCAGACCACTTCCATCGGCTCCTCGCTGAAGTTCTGCCTGGTGGCGGAAGGCCAGGCCCAGCTCTATCCGCGCTTCGGGCCGACCAGCACCTGGGACACTGCCGCCGGCCATGCCGTCGCGGTCGCCGCCGGGGCGCATGTTCACGACTGGCAGGGCAAAACCCTCGACTACACGCCGCGTGAATCCTTCCTCAATCCCGGCTTCCGGGTCTCTATTTATTAAGCAATTTATGCAGCAGGTCGATCACCTGCTGCACCTCTTGCTGAGTGAGCGCGCCGTCTTTGGCCCACTGGATGCGCCCGCTCTTATCCAGCACCACAATCGCCGAGCTCTTCTCGTCCAGCTGCCAGGCTTTTCGCACCAATCCATTGCTGTCGACGATAAATTGCGACCATGGGAAGAGCTTTTTATTGCTTTCGATACTGTTGCGCACAAACATACCGGTGCCCGGGATGGCATCGTCGGTATTGACGATGGTGGTGGTCTGATAGCGATCGTGCGGGAAGCCCGCCGCTTTAATCGCCTCGATCAGATTGGCATTTTTCTCTTTTGCTGACGAGCGTCCGGCGATGTGCTGGACGACGCGCACTTTTCCCGCCAGCTGCGAGCTATTCCAGTTTTTATAGCTAAACTTATCATTATCCAGAATTAATTCGCCCCGATCCGCGACGCCGACCGGCGCCACGCGCTGGCCATCGACAAAGTTATGCGCTGAGGCCAGCAGCGGCACGAGGAGTAACGAGGCGGCCAGTATGCTACGTAGGGTCATACGGTTTCCTTAATCATTTTTTGTGCAGGTGATCCGACCACTTGGTCTCGTTTAATCATAAGTGCGATTGGTGGTGATTACCCGCAATGAGGATGCCAGTTTGCGTGTTGACGCACAAATTAGTCGAAAAACGGCGACTTATACTTACTTCATCGTATGTCTGAAACGAAAATTCTGAATTATTGTCATCAAAGGGTAAATAAACTTATACATACTGGGTCCCTCTGAGATTCTGGACTATAGTTTTAGGGCATTAAAATTTGCGCTCCCGATACGTGGGCTAACTGTGGCACCACAGGAGCGTAACCCTGGCAGGAGAGAAGAATGAAAATTTTCCAACGCTACAATCCGCTGCAAGTGGCGAAGTACGTGAAGATCCTGTTTCGTGGACGGTTGTACATCAAGGACGTTGGCGCATTTGAATTTGATAAGGGCAAAATCCTTATCCCGAAGGTCAAGGACAAGCTGCATCTGTCAGTGATGTCCGAAGTCAATCGTCAGGTGTTGCGTCTGCAAACTGAGATGGCATAACCTGAAACGTAGCAGTACGTAGTAGGTAAAAGACGGCTCCCGATGGGAGCCGTTGATGTTTTTAGCCCTTCATTTCCGCATAGCGTTTGCGATATTCGCCCGGTGGAATACCGTTATGTTTACGAAACAAGCGGGTGAAATAGACCGGATCGCTGTAGCCTACCGATAAAGCAATTTTGTTAAGCGGGAGCGAGGTGCTCTGAATAAGCCACCTGGCGCGGTTGATGCGTTGCGTTTCCCGCCATGCATAAACCGTTTGCCCCAGTTCATTTTTGAAAAGGTGCGCCAGACGTGAAGGGGAGATAAATACCATCGCCGCCAGGGTCTCGATTTTTACCTCCTGCGCAATATGGGCGTTGAGGTAGTCGCAGACGGCGTTAATCCGTGGGTCGTGGGCGTGACGGTTGCTGATGGGCTGTCGCTGAAAACAGTGAAGGATCAATCTTTCCAGGGCGTTCATCGCCAGCGCTTCCGACAGCGGCGCGGATGCCGAGTGATGGCGTATCACTTCGTAGAACAGATCGCGCAGCTGCTGGAGCTGTTCGGGATCGTTAATGGTTGTTTTGCCGATACCGTGAGTAGTTTGGTCCCACTTTAGCCAGTCTATCCAGTAGGGGCGGGGGATAAAGTAGATCCACAGATGGTCCCAATACTCGCTGTGCTCGTCCCTGCCGTAGTGATGGGGCACCCCGGGAGGAAACAGCAGCAGATCGTTTTCCCGGCACAGAAGGAAGCCATCGCCCGCCTTCGCCCGCGCCTGGCCGCGCAGGGTCAGATTAATGATGTAACCTTTCATCCCCTGCGGGCGGTTAATGTAGTAGTCCAGCGTGGAGCCGCGGGTAATCGGCGTGAAGCCTGCGACGACCCAGGCATTGAAGGTAAAGGTCTTCATCAATGGAGAGAAATTGAGTAGCTCATTGATATCCAGTTCCATTCTCTCTCCCACCTGAGCGCCGCCGCGTCGTTAGCTTTCGATGATAGTAAATTCCCAGGCCCTGAGGCGCAACGGCTGGCCGACGTATACTGTCTCCCCGCTCAGCAGCGCGCTACCCGCGGTCTCGCTGACAAATTCCAGCGTCTCGCCGGAGTAATTGAACAGGAAGTGGGTGGTTTTCCCGGCGCGATTACGCATTTTTTTGACCACTAATGGGAAGCGATAGGCGGAAGTGCGCGAGCGCAATGCGATATCGGCGGTTAGTACATCAAACAGCTGGCTAATCAATCCCTTCTGCGGCAGGAAGCCAACATACATCGCTCGTCCCCGGCCATAATCCGCTTCGGTGGCGGCGGCGTATTCGCCCCATGCCGGATGCTGATAGCGCAGCAAGGTGCGGGTCCCATCATCGGGCGTCAGCAATTCCATCCACAGCTCAGCCTGATTGTCATTGCGGCAATCAATCTCTGCACAGCAAGAGCTTACCGTCGTCCCTTCCGGCAGGGTGAACTGGCTGTAGCTGACGCCGCAGCTCTGCCGCAGGATCCCAGGCTGCGCGCTGCGGCGTACCTTGACGTTTTCATCGCTAAAGCCCGATTTAAAGCCGATAAGCGCTCTGCCGCCCTCGGCGATATAGTGATTGATCCGCGCCAGCAGGCCATCATCGGCAGCGTACAGGCCGGGAACGATCAGCACTCGGTAGCGCGAGGTTTCCTCGTTTACATCGTGGATGATGTCGAGGCTGATATTGTGGTCATACAGCGCATCGTGGAAGCGGCGAAAGATATCGTTATAAATGTTGCCCTCGGCATCGCCAGGACGGAAGTGATTGAGGGCGTCCATTGCCTCATTGCTTATCAGCAGCGCAACGTCGTTTTCGGCCTTCAGCTCCGCCAGCTGCGGCGACAGGCGGGCAAAGTCAGCCCCGATAGTGGTGGCCTCCTGCCAGGTCGGGTTACGCGAGAAGTCGTGGCTGAGCAGCCCCTTCCAGTAGGTTTCGAAGGCGTTATGAATCGAATGCCAGTGCCAGTAGGAGACCATGGCGGCGCCGGAGGCGATATGGCTGAACGCCTGCAGGCGCAGCTGGCCCGGGTAGGGAGTCCACTGGGCGAAGCCCTGCGCCTGGGTTTCCAGCACGAAGTAGTTCTGGCCCGGCTTAAGCGAGCGGGTGATGGCGCCGCCAAAGGCGATTTCCCGCCCGGTCAGGTGTGCCTGGCTCGGGTGATAGATATCGACGCCGGCGATATCCAGCGCCTGCGCCGCCGCAAAATGGTCGACTCGCGGCTGCACGCCGTAAGAGTAACCGCGCCATTCAAAATCGAAGTTGTGGGTGACGAACTGGTGCGGTTGGGCGTACTCGCGCACAATCTCCGCCTGCCAGGCCAGATACTCGGTGACCTGCTGGCGCTGATAGCGGGAGAAGGCGCAGGCGAGGCTGGCGTTGATGGTGTTTTCCACCGGCGGAAAATCCTGCCAGCGGTCAATGCGGTTGCTCCAGTAATCCAGACCGAAATCGTGATTCAGTTGTCGGAGGTCTGGATATTTCTCCTGCAGGCTGCGCACGAAGCCCTCCTGCATATAGCGGCCAATATTGTCGTAATGCTTGGTTTCGTTATCCAGTTGCCAGCCGATAATCGCCGGATGGTGTTGCACATGGGCCATCAGCGTGCGGATAATTTTTTCGGCATAGCGGCGAAAGGTCGGGTTGACGATATCCATGATCTGCCGCGGACCATATTTTTGCTGCCCCGCGACGGTGGTGACCAGAATATCGGGATGTTTCGCCGCCAGCCAGGCCGGGACCGCGTAGGTGGGCGTCCCGACGATGACCGCAATGCTGGCCTCATGCATCGCCTCGAGCACCCGGTCGATATGGTAGAAATTGTACTGGCCCTCTTCGGGCTCCAGCGTACTCCAGGTGGACTCGGCGATACGCACCACGTTAATGCCGGTTTCGCGCATTAAGGCGATATCGCTGGCCAGCCGATCTTCCGGCATATATTCATCGTAATACGCCACGCCATAAAATAACTGAGACATGCAGACTACCTCCTGACATTAATTCGCGGGCACAGGTTGTGAAGAGAACACGCGTGCTTTATCCAGCGTGATAAACGAAATGAGCGTGAAGCACAGGGCGATACTACCGAGCACGATATAGCTGCTGGTAAAGCCCATGCTCTGGTACATATGGCCGATGCCGGTGGAGAGAAAAATAGAGCTAAAGCTTTTTGAAAACTGGAAGCCAATTAAGTAAACCGTCGCGGAAAGCAGGGGGTTAAAGTTAGCGGTAATGTATTTAAGCGCCGCGACGAGTAACACCGAGCTTTCAAATCCATGGAGTAGTTTAATCAGGCTGATGGATACCGGGCCAATAGCCCACGCGGAACCGATAATGCGCAAGCTCATAATCAGCCCGCAGTATAACAGCGCATTTTTCGGGCCGATTTTATTCACAAACCATGGTGCAAAGAACATCACGATGGCATCAAGGAAAATCTGACCCGTGGTTAAATAACCGAAGACTTCTGCACCCCGGGCTTTACTCTCAAAGAAATGGCTGTAGTAGATAGCGAACTGCTGGTCATAGGTTTCATAGACCGCCCCGACGCCAATGACATAGAGGGCGAAGAACCAGAATTTTTTAATTTTTAACAACGAGACGGCATCGCGGAGGGTAACCGGCGACGTTTTGCCGGACAGCAGCCCCTGCTTTTGATGGGTGCTGATCTGCATTTTCCAGACAATCACCAGCAGGCAGACGCCTGCTGCGCTGGCCAACCAGAAAATCATGTTCTGATCGATGCCGTAGAGCTTTCCTGCCGCAAAGGTGCCGATCGCGGCGCCGATGCCGCCGAACATCCGCGCCCGACCAAATTCGAAGCCGGAGGCGCGGCTGACCTTATCGATGTAGGCTTCGCAAATCCCGCAGCCTGCGCCGTAGGCCATGCCAATATAGAGACCGCCAGCCAGCGCGCCGAGGAACACATTTATTTTTAACAGAGGCGCGAAGACATAGATCCAGTATGGAGCGAATAAGGTGATAATGATCGCCAGCATCCACATCAGATTCTTACGATACACCAGCTTATCCGATATAAAACCGAATAATGGCTGAACGCAGACGGCCACAATGGCGGTGAAAGAATAAACCAGACCGACGTCCGTGTAGTTAATACCGATGGTTTCCGTTAACCACAGTGATAAATAGGGGTAGCAGCATCCCCAGCCTATAAAGAAAAACAGGAAAAACAGACAGCTGATAAAGTAATTTTTATTCGACGTTATCATGGTAACCCTCGCTTCCTTTATTCAGGAATATGATCGTGTAGACGCGAGCAACGTTACCTTTTTGCGCACGGGGGAGTCATAAACGTTTCGCTATCGAGCAGTAATAATCTGCTATCGGCAGAGGGGCGTGAGCCGCTTCACATTCGGGCAATAAAAAGGGCGGATGATCATCCGCCCTTAAGAGAGAGAAAGGATTACGCTCAGGCGTTCTGGCTTTCCGCCGCTTCCGCCTGCTTGGGCACCAGCACCGTGGGCTTGTTATCGATGCGGGTCACCAGCAACTGGTCGATACGGTAGTTATCGATATCCACGACCTCGAACTTATAGCCGGAGAACTTCACCGCGTCGGTGCGTTTGGGGATTTTACGCAGCATAAACATCATAAAGCCGCCGATGGTCTCGTAGTTCCCGGACTGCGGAAACTCGTCGATATCCAGCACGCGCATCACGTCATCAATCGGCGTACCGCCATCGATTAGCCACGAGTTTTCATCGCGGGCGACGATCTGCTCTTCCAGCCCCTGGCCGACGAGGTCGCCCATCAGAGTTGTCATCACGTCGTTAAGGGTGATGATCCCGACCACCAGCGCATATTCATTCATGATCACCGCAAAGTCTTCCCCGGCGGTTTTGAAGCTTTCCAGCGCTTCGGACAGGGTCAGGGTATCCGGGACGATCAACGTGTTGCGGATCTGCACGCCGCCGGTCAGCACCAGGCTCTGGTTCGCCAGCACGCGGTTCAGCAGATCTTTTGAATCGACGTAGCCGATAATGTGGTCGATATCTTCATTACAGACGAGGAACTTCGAGTGAGGGTGTTCGGCCACTTTATTCTTCAGGCTCTGCTCGTCTTCATGCAAATCAAACCAAATGACGCTTTCACGCGGGGTCATGGAGGAAGGAACGGTGCGGGACTCCAGCTCGAACACGTTCTCAATCAGCTCATGCTCCTGCTTGCGCAGCACCCCGGCCAGCGCGCCGGCTTCGACCACGGCATAGATATCGTCGGAGGTGATATCGTCTTTCCGCACCATCGGCAGTTTAAAGATGCGGAAGATCATGTTGGCCATGCCGTTAAACAACCACACCAGCGGGCGGAAGACTAACAGGCAGAAGCGCATCGGGTTGATGATGCGCAGGGCCACAGTTTCGGGCGCAATCATACCGATGCGTTTCGGAGTCAGGTCAGCAAACAGGATGAACAAGCTGGTGACCAGGGTAAAAGAGATGATGAAGCTCAGTTGCTCGGAGAGCTCCGGTGACAAATACCCGCTGAGCAGGCTATGAAACGCCGGTGAGAAAGCCGCGTCGCCCACAATACCGCCAAGAATGGCGACGGCGTTGAGGCCAATCTGCACGACGGTAAAGAAGGTGCCCGGGTTCTCCTGCATCTTCAGCACCCGCTGTGCGTTGACGTTGCCTTCATCGGCCAGCAGTTTCAGTTTGATTTTACGTGAGGCGGCCAGTGAGATTTCCGATATCGAAAAAAACGCACTGACGGCTATCAGACAGAGTATTACTAAAATACTGTTTAACATATCTTTTCTGACCGTTGAGGTCAGATCCTCGGAAGGGAAGTTGATAACTTAAATGTGGAATACATAAAAAACCGGTCCGAAGGCGCTGGACCGGCTGTCACACTGGGTAGTATAGCGTAAGGGAATGTAAAGCCGCCAGAGCGTTCATTAACCGCCTCGCTGTTGAGGCGGAAATCAGAATTACGCCTGAGGCGGCAGGCAGACGCCAATGCCGCCAATGCCGCAATAGCCATGCGGGTTCTTATACAGATACTGCTGGTGATCGTCCTCGGCATAGTAGAACGGTTTGGCGGTGGCGATCTCGGTGGTGATGTGACGGGTATCGTGCGCGTCGTTCATCGCCGCCTGGAAGCGCGCGAGGCTGGCCTTTGCCGCTTCCGTCTGTTCCGGCGTCAACGGATAGATCGCCGAACGGTACTGGGTGCCGAGGTCGTTACCCTGTCGCATGCCCTGCGCGGGGTCGTGATTTTCCCAGAACACCTGCAATAACTGCTCATAGCTGATGACCTGTGGATCGTAGACCACGCGCACCGCTTCCGCGTGACCGGTCTGGCCGCTGCACACTTCGCGATAGGTCGGATTGGGCGTATAGCCGCCAGTGTAGCCGGCGGCGGTGCTGTAAACCCCCGGCAATTGCCAGAACAGACGTTCAACTCCCCAGAAGCAGCCCATGGCGAACAGTGCCACTTCCATCCCCGCCGGGACGTTGGTCATCGAGTGGCCGTTAACTGCGTGGAGCGTCGCCACTGGCATCGGGGTATTGCGTCCAGGCAGCGCATCCGCCTGGGCGACAAGATGCGTTTTATCAAATAGACTCACGGTGGGCCTCTCAATACAGAAATCGTCGTTAAGGTTGTAACGAAGCGTGTCTTTTAACACAATAAATACGCGTAATACGTCTAGATTAATACATAAGAATTATTTGGGTTATTGCCACTTTTTCAACCCTAAGTTGTTAGGGTTTTGTTAAGCCGTGGAGCGGCGCCAGTGTTTCCTGTAGGGGGAAACAGGGATATTCAGGAGAAAATGTGCTAAAAATCCGCCAGTTATGTGTCACCAGCCTTTTGCTGGTCAGCGGGGTCGCCAGCGCAGCGAATGTGCGTTTGCAGGTTGAGGGATTATCCGGAGAGCTGGAGAAAAACGTTCGCGCCCAGCTTTCCACCATCCAGAGTGATGAGGTCACGCCGGATCGTCGCTTTCGCGCGCGCGTCGATGACGCCATTCGCGAAGGTCTGAAAGCGCTGGGATATTACGAGCCGACGATTGAATTTGATCTGCGTCCGCCGCCGAAAAGGGGCCGTCAGGTGCTGATCGCCAAAGTGACCCCAGGTGAGCCGGTACGCATTGGCGGAACCGAGGTGATTCTGCGCGGCGGCGCCCGCACCGACAGCGACTATCTGGCGCTGTTGAAAACCCGCCCGGCCATCGGGACGGTGCTCAACCACGGCGATTACGACGGTTTCAAGAGCTCATTGACCCGTGTCGCCCTGCGCAAAGGCTACTTTGACAGCGAGTTCAATAAAAGCCAGCTTGGGGTCTCCCTCGACCGTCATCAGGCGTTCTGGGATATCGATTACGACAGCGGAGAACGCTATCGCTTTGGCCACGTCACCTTCTCCGGATCGCAAATTCGCGATGAATACCTGCAAAACCTCGTGCCGTTTAAAGAGGGCGACTACTACACCTCGCAGGACCTGGCCGAGCTAAACCGCCGCCTGGCGGCGACCGGGTGGTTCAGTTCGGTGGTGGTGGCGCCTGATTTTGCTAAGTCACGGAAAACCAAGGTGCTGCCTCTGCAGGGCGTTGTCTCGCCACGCAAAGAGAACACCGTGGAAACCGGGGTAGGGTACTCCACAGACGTCGGTCCGCGGGTGAAAGCCACGTGGAAAAAACCGTGGATGAACTCCTATGGCCACAGCCTGACCTCCAGCGTCAGCCTCTCCGCCCCGGAGCAGCAGTTTGACTTCACCTATAAAGTCCCGCTGCTCAAGAGCCCGCTCGAGCAGTACTATCTGATGCAGGGCGGCTTTAAGCGTACCGATCTCAATGACACCCAGGCCGACTCCACCACCTTGGGGTTGTCGCGTTTCTGGGAGATGTCGAGCGGCTGGCAGCGGGCGATTAACCTGCGCTGGAGCCTGGACCACTTTACCCAGGCGAACGTCACCAACACCACCATGCTGATTTACCCGGGGGTCTCGGTGAACCGCACTCGCTCCCGCGGCGGCCTGATGCCTACCTGGGGCGATTCGCAGCGCTACTCGGTGGACTACTCCAACACCATGTGGGGCTCGGACATCAACTTTATCGTGATGCAGGCTCAGGACGTCTGGATCCGTACCCTCTATGACCGCCACCGCTTTGTGGTGCGTGGCAACCTGGGCTGGATCGAAGCGGACAACTTTGACAAGGTGCCGCCGGACCTGCGTTTTTTCGCCGGGGGCGATCGCAGTATTCGCGGCTATAAATACAAATCCATCTCGCCGAAGGACGATGACGGCAAGCTGATCGGGGCCTCGAAGCTGGCCACCGGCTCGCTGGAATATCAGTACAACGTCAGTGGCAAGTGGTGGGGCGCCGTGTTTGTCGATAGCGGCGAAGCGGTCAGCGATATTCGCGAGAGTGATTTCAAAACCGGCGCCGGGGTAGGCGTGCGCTGGCAGTCGCCGGTGGGGCCGATCAAGCTGGATATCGCCCGGCCAATCGGCGACAAAGAAGAGCATGGTTTACAGTTTTACATCGGTCTGGGGCCTGAATTATGAGTTTATGGAAGAAGATAAGCCTCGGCGTATTAATCGTGTTGGTTCTCCTGCTGGGCACCGTCGGGTTCCTGGTGGGCACCACCACCGGCTTGCATCTGGTGTTCAAAGCGGCGGATCGCTGGGTGCCGGGGCTGGAAATCGGCAAAGTGACCGGCGGCTGGCGTGATTTAACCCTTGATAATGTCCGCTATGAGCAGCCCGGCGTGGCGGTGACCGCCGGCCAGTTTCATCTCAGCGTCAGGCTGCGCTGTCTGTGGGACAGCAGTCTGTGCGTAAACGACATCTCGCTGCGCGATATTTACGTCGCCGTCGATACGAAGAAGATGCCGCCCTCTGCGCCGGTCGAGGAAGAGGACAGCGGGCCGCTGAATCTCTCCACCCCTTATCCGATCGCCCTCAGCCGCGTCGCGCTGCATAACGTCAACGTCAAAATCGACGATACCGCGGTCTCCGTGCGCGATTTTTCCACCGGCCTGAACTGGCAGGAGAAAAACCTGACCCTGACGCCGACCTCGCTGCAGGGGCTGCTGATCGCTCTGCCGAAGGTGGCGAAAGTGGCGCAGGAGCAGGTGGTCGAGCCGAAAATCGACAACCCGCGACCGCAGGAGAAACCGCTCGGCGAGACGATGACCGACCTCTTCTCGCAGCCGGTACTGCCGGCAATGACCGATGTGCACCTGCCGCTGAACCTCAACATTCAGGCGTTCCGCGGCGAGCAGCTGCGTCTCACCGGCGATACCGATATCACGGTGTACAACCTGCTGCTGAAAGTCAGCAGTATCGACGGGCAGATGAAGCTCGACGCCCTCGACATCGACTCCGATCAGGGCAAGGTCAGCGCTTCGGGCAGCGCCCAGCTACAGGATAACTGGCCGGTAGACATCACCCTCGCCGGAACGCTGAACGTCGACCCGATGAAAGGGGAGAAGGTGCAGCTGAAGGTGGGCGGCGAGATACGTAAAACGCTTAAGGTCGGAGTGGACTTAAGCGGGCCGGTCGCGGCCACGCTGCGGGCGGACGCGCAGCTGGCGGAGGCCGGGCTGCCGCTCAATATGGAGCTGAAGAGTAAGCAGCTCGCCTGGCCGTTCAGCGGCGAGAAGCAGTTCCAGGCCGACGACGTCCAGCTGAAGTTCAGCGGCAAAATGACCGACTATGCGCTGGCCTTCTCCACCGCGGTGAAAGGCCAGTCGCTGCCGCCGGCGAAAATCGCCCTCAACGCCAAAGGCAATGAGCGGCAGATCAATCTCGACAAGCTGACGGTCAATGCCCTGGAAGGGAAAACCGAGCTGAAAGCGCTCCTCGACTGGCAGCAGGCGATCAGCTGGCGCGGCGAGCTGACCCTCGACGGCATCAACACCGCCAAAGAGGTGCCGGACTGGCCATCGAAGCTCAATGGCAGGATCAAGACCCAGGGCAGCCTGTACGGCGGCAGCTGGCAGATGTCGGTGCCGGAGCTGAAAATTACCGGCAACGTGAAACAGAACAAGGTGGATGTTTCGGGCTCGCTGCAGGGCAACAGCTATCTGCAGTGGAAAATCCCGGGGCTGCATCTGGCGTTAGGCCCGAACAGCGCCGATATCAAAGGCGAGCTGGGGGTGAAGGATCTGAATCTCGACGCCACCATCGATGCGCCGCACCTGGATAATGCGCTGCCGGGGCTCGGCGGGACGGCGAAGGGGCTGGTGAAAGTGCGCGGCACTGTCGATGCGCCGCAACTGCTGGCGGACATCACCGCCCGAGCGCTGCGCTGGCAGGAGCTGACCATCGCCCAGGTCAACGTCAAAGGGGATGTGAAATCCACCGATCAGATTGGCGGCAACCTGGACGTACGGGTGGATCGCATCAGCCAGCCGGGGGTGAATATCCGCCTGGTGCAGCTCAATGCCAAAGGTACTGAGAAGCAGCATGAGCTGCGGCTGCGGGTGCAGGGCGATCCGGTTTCCGGCCAGCTGGCGCTGGCGGGCAGCTTCGATCGTCAGGCCGAGCGCTGGAGAGGCGCGCTAAGCGATACCCGCTTCCAGACGCCGGTGGGGCCGGTGGCGCTGACGCGCAGTATCGCGCTGGACTACCGCAACCAGGAGCAGAAAATCAGCATCGGGCCACACTGCTGGACCAACCCGAACGCCGAGCTCTGCGTGCCTGAGACCATTGACGCAGGCGCCAGCGGGCGGGCGCGGGTGAATCTCAACCGCTTCGACCTGGCGATGCTCAAGCCGTTTATGCCGGAGGCGACCCAGGCCAGCGGCGTCTTTACCGGTAATGCCGATGTCAGCTGGGACACCACCAAGGAGGGGCTGCCGCAGGGTAAAGTGACCCTCAGCGGGCGCAACGTCAAAGTGACCCAGGTGGTCAATGACGCCCCGCTGCCGGTGGCGTTCGATACGCTGAACCTCAGCGCCGATCTGCACAACAATCGCGCGGAGCTGGGCTGGCTTATCCGCCTGACCAACAATGGCCAGCTGGATGGGCAGGTGCAGGTCACCGACCCGCAGGGGCGGCGTAACCTCGGCGGCAACGTCAATATCAGCAACTTCTCGCTGGCGATGATCAACCCGATTTTCGCCCGCGGTGAAAAGGCGGAGGGAAGGCTCAACGCCCGTCTGCGCCTGGGCGGCAACGTGAAAAGTCCGCAGCTGTTCGGCCAGATGCAGTTAAGCGGGGTGGATATCGACGGCAACTTTATGCCGTTTGATATGCAGCCGAGCCAGCTGGCGATGAACTTCAACGGCACGCGCTCGACCCTGCAGGGGACGGTGAACACCCGTCAGGGGCAAATCGCCCTCAGCGGCAACGCCGACTGGACGCAGATCGATAACTGGCGGGCGCAAATTGCGGCGAAAGGCAGCCGGGTGCGGATCACGGTGCCGCCGATGGTCCGTCTCGATGTATCGCCGGACGTGGTGTTTACCGCCACGCCAAGCCTGTTCAACCTCGATGGCAAGGTGGATGTGCCCTGGGCGCGGATCGTGGTCAACGAAGTGCCGGAGAGCGCGGTTGGCGTGTCTTCTGATGAAGTGATGCTCGACAAAAACCTCAAGCCGATTAATCAGCAGAGCGCCGGGATCCCGATCAACAGCAACCTGACCATTCACGTCGGCAACAACGTTCGTCTGGAAGCCTTCGGTCTGAAAGCGCGTCTGACCGGCGATCTGAAAGTGGCGCAGGACAAGCAGGGGCTGGGACTCAACGGGCAGATCAATATTCCGGACGGCCGCTTCCACGCCTATGGCCAGGATTTGATTGTGCGCAAAGGGGAGCTGCTGTTCTCCGGTCCGCCGGATCAGCCATTACTGAATATCGAAGCAATTCGTAACCCGGATGCCACCGAAGACGACGTGATCGCCGGCGTTCGCGTCACCGGCTCCGCCGATCAGCCGAAAGCGGAGATCTTCTCTGACCCGGTTATGTCCCAGCAGGAAGCGCTGTCTTATCTGCTGCGCGGCCAGGGTTTGAGCAGCGGACAGAGCGATAGCGCCGCGATGACCTCAATGCTTATTGGTATGGGGGTTGCACAAAGTGGTCAGGTTGTGGGTAAAATCGGCGAGACGTTTGGCGTAAGCAATTTGGCGTTGGACACCGAAGGGGTAGGCGACTCTTCCCAGGTGGTGGTCAGCGGCTATGTACTGCCGGGTCTGCAGGTAAAATACGGGGTCGGTATCTTCGATTCCCTGGCGACGCTGACTTTACGTTATCGCCTGATGCCTAAGCTATATGTGGAAGCGGTGTCTGGCATCGACCAGGCGCTCGATTTGCTCTATCAGTTTGAGTTTTAGCAATGCGAATATTTGTTTACGGCAGTTTACGACGCAAACAAGGCAACAGCCACTGGATGACCAACGCCCAGTGGCTGGGCGCTCATAGTGTCGACGATTATCAGCTGTACAGCCTGGGCCACTATCCAGGCGCGGTGCCCGGCGAAGGCACAGTACATGGTGAAGTTTATCGTATTGATGCATCGACGCTGGCCGAACTGGATGCGCTCCGCACCAAGGGGGGCGAGTATGCGCGCCACCTGATTCAGACGCCTTACGGCAGCGCATGGATGTATGTCTATCAACGTTCCGTTGAGGGTTGTACGTTGATAGCGAACGGCAACTGGTTGGATCGCGACCAGTATTAACCATGACAGCGCCACCTTCGGGTGGCGTTGTTTTTTTCTGCGCCTACCTCTTACCAGAGCGGAAGATAATCCTTCGCCAGCCACGCTGTGGAAGCCAGCGTCGTCAGCGCGAGGAATAATAATCGTCGTGTTGGGGTGCTAAACATTACATGACCTCCTCGAGCGTGGTAGGAGGGGCAGCCCCCCGCAGGTAACGCCGCATCGCCGATCGCAGCTTCAGCCAGTCAGCCACCCGGTGTGACAATAACCAGGCCGTTGGGCCTATCAGCTCCAGCACCGCCAGTACCCCACCAAAACAGAGTAACAATAAGGACAGCATGTCCAGCGAATCCTGAACCTGCCACCAGACGCGCCGGCCTAACTGAAGGGCGCTGACGAGTTCTACTCCGAGAAATAACAGATACATCACCAGCGCGAGGCCGTAAAACAGGTAATAGAGCAGCGACAGCTGTCGGCGTCCAGGATAGAGCGGATGGTTTTTTATATAAGCCGCGCCGTCGCTGGCATTGTATAGCGCATGGATCGCCCGGCTGTCGCGCTCGTATACGGCGAGGATGCGAGCGCCGGTGGCAAGAAACGGCGGCTGACAACGGTAAAACACCGGATGCAGCGCGAAATTAGCGCAGCCTGCCTGCCACCAGAAGGCCAGCGGCAGGGAACCGCATTGTATCCCGAGGCCGTGATATTCCCGGGTTGGATTGCCTGCATACCACTTCTTAAAGTGGGCGTCGATGATGATGTCTGCCTGAGCGGCATAGCGTTCCGGCAGGACTTGCGTAAAAGGCATTGCCGACTGGCGGAGGGCTTGCGTCGTGGCGGGTAGCGGCTGGCAAAAGGAGACGTCGCGTCGGCGGGCCAGCGCCATCTTCGCCAGCAGATCGCGCATGGCGGGGTGCCGTTTTAGCGCCGGGTGGAACAGTCGCTCGTAGAGCCCGGTTAACAGCGCGATGAAGGCCAGTATCGCGATAATGCCGCAGCCGAACCTACCCCATTCCGAGGCGCTCACCAGGAGCGGGATAAGGGTGACGATGAGCGTCAGCAGGCTGATAAACAGCAGTGGCCGGGCCCAGCGCTTTACGTGTTGACTGGGCTCAAGGAGCGTTTCGCCATCGCTGAGCCAGTGGATCCAGTAACTGCCGTTGTCCAGGCGGCGGGCGCCAAGATGCAGGGGCTGATTGATCTTCAGACGGTCAAAAAGTGCGGGGTCGTTAAAATAGCGTTTATCGGTATAAAAGACATGCTCGCCGGCGATAAGGCGCAGATACCCCTGTTTTTCAGAGGCGGCGGTCGTGAAGCCAGAAAAGTTAAGAGTGAAATAGCGAACGCTTTTCACGGGACACCCTCCATGGTGTTATCGCGGCAATCCGTGCCGCAATCAGGCAGGGGATGACCCTGCCTGAGACAGAATTACTTCTGCTTAGCGCGCTCGAAAGAGGCAACGATTTCGGCTTTCGCCGCTTCCGCGTTGTCCCAACCGTCGACTTTAACCCATTTGCCTTTTTCCAGATCTTTGTAGTGCTCAAAGAAGTGAGTGATCTGGGCTTTCAGCAGTTCCGGCAGGTCGTTCACATCATTGATGTGATCGTATTCTTTGCTCAGCTTGGTGTGCGGTACGGCAACCAGTTTCGCATCTTCACCGGATTCGTCGGTCATCTTCAGAACGCCAACCGGACGGCAGCGGATCACGGAGCCCGGCTGCAGCGGGTACGGAGTCGGGACCAGCACGTCAACCGGGTCGCCGTCCAGGGAGAGGGTGTGGTTGATGTAGCCGTAGTTGCACGGATAGAACATCGCTGTGGACATGAAACGGTCAACAAACAGTGCACCGCTCTCTTTGTCGACTTCGTATTTGATGGGATCTGCGTTCGCCGGGATCTCGATCACGACGTAGATGTCTTCCGGCAGATCTTTGCCCGCAGGTACGTTGAGTAAGCTCATGTCTGTTTCCTTTAAAATGTATGGCAAACAAGTGCTCGGTATTATAGCCAACTCACATCGAATGTCTTCGCTTCTTTTTTCCGATCTCGCCGCGGAGTGCTCTGAATTTTGCACGCCATAATGACATGAAAATCCATAAACATAGCCACATCATGAATAAATTTATGTAACCGTTTTCATTGCATGTGATTGATTTATCAAACTGCTCAAAAAAACGTCACAAACCGCCGCTGCCGCGCTCCCCGCTAAGCCTTATCCGCTCTCCGCTGGGCTATTGGGCTGTCATTAACATCTCATTTACTTTTTTGAAGTGTGATGTAACGCATTCAGTTACATCACCGATTGTCTATAGTTTGTCCGCAGGTGAGACTTTAACCAACAATAACCCTACGAGGATACCCTTATGTGGAAGCGCTTACTTCTTGTCACAGCAGTTTCCGCAGCTATGTCGTCTATGGCGATAGCTGCCCCGCTAACCGTAGGTTTTTCGCAGGTCGGTTCTGAATCCGGCTGGCGTGCGGCGGAAACCAGCGTCGCGAAAGAGGAAGCCGCCAAGCGCGGTATTACGCTGAAGATCGCTGATGGTCAGCAAAAACAGGAAAACCAGATCAAAGCGGTGCGCTCCTTTATCGCCCAGGGGGTTGACGCGATCTTCATTGCGCCGGTGGTGGCCACCGGCTGGGAGCCGGTGCTGAAAGAGGCGAAAGAGGCCAAGATACCGGTCTTCCTCCTCGACCGTTCCATTGATGTGAAAGATAAAGATCTCTACATGACCACCGTGACCGCCAACAACGTGCTGGAAGGCCAGCTGATTGGCGACTGGCTGGTGAAAACCGTCGACGGTAAGCCGTGTAACGTCGTGGAACTGCAGGGCACCGTCGGGGCCAGCGTGGCCATCGACCGTAAGAAAGGCTTCGCTGACGCCATCGCCAAAGCGTCGAATATCAAAATCATCCGCTCTCAGTCCGGCGACTTCACCCGCAGCAAAGGGAAAGAGGTTATGGAGAGCTTTATCAAGGCTGAGAATAACGGCAAAAACATCTGCATGGTATTCGCTCATAACGACGATATGGCCATCGGCGCCATCCAGGCCATTAAAGAAGCCGGTCTGAAGCCGGGCAAAGATATTCTGACCGGCTCCATCGACGGCGTGCCGGATATCTATAAAGCGATGATCGCCGGCGAAGCCAACGCCAGCGTCGAGCTGACGCCGAATATGGCCGGCCCGGCGTTTGATGCGCTGGAGAAATACAAAAAAGACGGCACCCTGCCGGAGAAGCTGACCATTACCAAATCGACGCTGTATCTGCCGGATACGGCGAAAGAAGAGTTAGAGAAGAAGAAAAATATGGGCTACTGAGTGGCTAGCCCCTCATCCCGGCCCTCTCCGCAAGCGGAGAGGGTAACAGGCAGCGTTCCAGTAACCCCGGCAAGCAGAGCGCGAACCGGGGCAACCTGACATCATTTGAAGGTGATATCGATTATGAGCGCCGAGGCACACCAGGAGATCCTTCGCACCGAAGGACTCAGTAAATTCTTCCCCGGCGTTAAGGCGCTGGATAACGTCAACTTTAGCCTGCGGCGCGGCGAAATCATGGCCCTGTTGGGCGAAAACGGCGCCGGAAAATCGACGCTGATCAAAGCGCTTACCGGCGTTTACCATGCCGATCGCGGCACCATCTGGCTGGAAGGCCAGGCCATTTCCCCGAAAAATACCGCCCATGCCCAGCAGCTGGGGATCGGCACCGTTTATCAGGAAGTGAACCTGCTGCCGAATATGTCGGTGGCGGACAACCTGTTTATCGGCCGTGAGCCGCGGCGGTTTGGCCTGCTGCGGCGTAAAGAGATGGAGGCCAGGGCGACGGCGCTGATGGCCTCCTATGGCTTTTCCCTCGATGTGCGCGAGCCGCTGAACCGCTTTTCAGTAGCGATGCAGCAGATCGTCGCTATCTGTCGGGCTATCGACCTGTCGGCCAAGGTGCTGATCCTCGACGAGCCCACCGCCAGCCTCGATACCCAGGAGGTGGAGATGCTGTTTACCCTGATGCGCCAGCTCAGGGATAACGGCGTCAGCCTGATCTTCGTCACCCACTTTCTTGACCAGGTCTATGCGGTCAGCGACCGCATTACCGTGCTGCGCAACGGCAGCTTCGTCGGCTGCCGAGAGACCCGCGAGCTGCCGCAGATTGAGCTGGTGAAAATGATGCTGGGCCGCGAACTGGACCACAACGCCCTGCAGCGGGCGGGCCGAACCCTGCTGAGCGATAAGCCGGTGGCGGCGTTCGAAGGCTACGGCAAGAAAGGCACCATCGCCCCGTTCGACCTGCAGGTCCGTCCGGGCGAAATTGTCGGCCTCGCCGGCCTGTTGGGTTCCGGACGCACTGAAACCGCCGAGGTGATCTTCGGCATTAAAACGGCGGACAGCGGGAAGGCATGGATCAAAGGCAAACCGCAAACCCTGCGCTCTCCGCATCAGGCCTCCTGCCTCGGGATCGGCTTCTGTCCGGAGGATCGCAAAACCGACGGCATTATCGCCGCCGCTTCGGTGCGGGAAAATATCGTCCTCGCCCTGCAGGCGCAGCGCGGCTGGCTGCGGCCGATACCCCGGCGTGAACAGAACGAGATCGCCGAGCGCTTTATTCGCCAGCTGGGGATCCGTACCCCCAGCGCGGAGCAGCCGATCGAGTTTCTCTCCGGCGGCAACCAGCAGAAGGTATTACTTTCTCGCTGGCTGCTGACCAAACCGCAGTTCCTGATCCTCGATGAACCGACCCGCGGCATTGACGTCGGCGCCCACGCGGAAATTATTCGCCTGATTGAAACCCTCTGCGCCGATGGTCTGGCGCTGCTGGTCATCTCCTCTGAACTGGAGGAGCTGGTGGGTTACGCCGATCGGGTCATTATCATGCGCGATCGCCGGCAGGTGGCCGAGATCCCGCTCGCCGAGCTCTCTGTACCGGCGATCATGAACGCTATTGCGGCATAAGGAGTAACTCATGATGCCTCGATCTCTTTCGCAAACCGGCCCGGAGAAGCGACGCTTCACCTGGCCGAAGGGCACCCCGCAGATCATTGCTCTGCTGCTGGTTCTGCTGGTCGACAGCCTGGTGGCGCCCCATTTTTATCAGGTGGTGCTCCAGGATGGCCGCCTGTTTGGCAGCCCAATCGATATTCTCAACCGCGCCGCTCCGGTGGCGCTGCTGGCCATCGGCATGACGCTGGTGATCGCCACCGGCGGAATCGACCTGTCGGTGGGGGCGGTGATGGCGATTGCCGGCGCGACGGCCGCCTCGATGACCGTCGCCGGACACAGCCTGGCGGTGGTGCTGCTGGCCTCGCTGGCGGCGGGCGCGCTGGCCGGGCTGTGGAACGGCATCCTCGTGGCGGTCCTTAAGATCCAGCCCTTTGTGGCGACGTTGATCCTGATGGTGGCCGGACGCGGGGTAGCGCAGTTGATCACCGCCGGGCAGATCGTCACCTTTGATTCCCCTGCGCTGGCGTGGCTTGGCAGCGGATCGTTTCTGCTGTTTCCGACGCCAGTGATCGTCGCCGCTGCTACGCTGCTGCTGTTCTGGCTGTTTACCCGTAAAACGGCGCTGGGCATGTTTATCGAAGCGGTGGGGATCAATATCCGCGCGGCGAAAAACGCCGGCGTTAATACCCGCATCGTGGTGATGCTGGCCTATGTCCTGAGCGGCGTCTGCGCGGCGATCGCCGGGATCATCGTGGCGGCGGACATTCGCGGCGCGGATGCCAATAACGCCGGGCTATGGCTGGAGCTGGACGCCATTCTGGCGGTGGTCATCGGCGGCGCTTCGCTGATGGGCGGGCGATTCAACCTGCTGCTGTCGGTGGTGGGGGCGCTGATTATCCAGGGCATGAACACCGGGATTTTGCTCTCCGGCTTCCCGCCGGAGCTCAACCAGGTGGTGAAAGCGGTGGTGGTGCTGTGCGTACTGATTGTCCAGTCGCCGCGCTTTATCGGTTTACTGAAAGGGGTACGCGGCCATGATAAAACGTAATTTACCGTTGATGATCACCCTCGCGGTGTTTGTGCTGGGCTATCTCTACTGCCTGACGCAATTCCCCGGCTTTGCCTCGACGCGGGTGATCTGCAATATCCTGACGGATAACGCCTTCCTCGGGATCATCGCCGTGGGCATGACCTTCGTGATCCTCTCCGGCGGGATCGATCTGTCTGTCGGGTCGGTGATCGCCTTTACCGGCGTCTTTCTCGCCAAAGCGATTGGCTTTTGGGGAATATCACCGCTGGTGGCGTTTCCGCTGGTGCTGGTGATGGGCTGCGCCTTCGGCGCGTTTATGGGGCTGCTGATTGACGCCCTGAAGATCCCGGCCTTTATCATCACCCTCGCCGGCATGTTCTTCCTGCGCGGCGTGAGCTATCTGGTGTCAGAGGAGTCGATTCCGATTAACCACCCGGTGTATGACACCCTGTCCGGGCTGGCATGGACCATTCCCGGCGGCGGACGCCTCAGCGCCATGGGGCTGCTGATGCTGCTGGTGGTGGTGGCCGGTATTTTTGTCGCCCACCGCACCCGCTTCGGCAATCAGGTGTATGCCATCGGCGGCAACGCGACGTCGGCGAATCTGATGGGGATTTCCACCCGCAGCGCCACAATCCGTATCTATATGCTCTCCACCGGGCTGGCGACGCTGGCCGGGATCGTCTTTTCCATTTATACCCAGGCGGGCTATGCGCTGGCAGGCGTCGGCGTGGAGCTGGACGCCATTGCCTCGGTGGTGATCGGCGGCACGCTGCTCAGCGGCGGCGTTGGCACCGTGCTGGGAACCCTGTTCGGGGTGGCGATCCAGGGGCTGATTCAGACCTACATCAACTTCGACGGCACCCTCAGCTCATGGTGGACGAAAATCGCCATCGGCATTTTGCTGTTTATCTTTATCGCGCTGCAGCGTGGGCTGACCGTGCTGTGGGAAAACCGGCAGAATGCGGCGGTGACGCGGGTGAGCGGGGCGGGGAGTCGCTAAGCGAGAGGCTCCTCCCGCAGGCGCGGGAGGAGCGGGCAGGGCGTTTAGGCGTCCGGGAACGACTTAATAAAGTTCTCGACGTCTTCCACCATGTGGTTGTTGCCGACGAAGAAGGAGCGGCGCTGGTGCAGGCTTTCCGGAACAATATCCAGAATACGCTCTTTACCATCGCTGGCCTTACCGCCCGCCTGTTCGGCAAGGAAGGCCATCGGGTTGCATTCATACAGCAGGCGCAGCTTACCATCCGGGTGGCTGGCGGTGCTTGGATAGAGGTAGATGCCGCCTTTCAGCAGGTTGCGGTGGAAGTCCGCCACCAGAGAGCCGATATAGCGTGAGGTATAAGGACGCTGAGTCGCTTTGTCTTCTTCCTGGCAGTACTTAATGTACTTCTTCACGCCCTGCGGGAATTTGATGTAGTTGCCTTCGTTAATGGAGTAGGTATTGCCCTTCTCCGGGAAGCGCATGCGCTCCTGGCACAGACAGAAGACGCCGAGGGACGGGTCATAGGTGAAGGCGTGGACGCCGCAGCCGGTGGTATACACCAGCATTGTCGAAGAGCCATAGACCACATAGCCCGCTGCCACCTGCTTGTTTCCCGGCTGCAGGAAATCTTCTTCTGTCACCGGCGTGCCAACAGGCGTCACACGGCGATAGATAGAGAAGATCGTACCGACAGAGACGTTAACGTCGATGTTAGAGGAGCCATCCAGGGGGTCCATCAGCACCACGTATTTGGCGTGTTCACACCCTTCGAAGACGACAATCTCATCTTCTTCTTCAGAGGCGATCCCGGCAACAATATCGCGTGCTCGCAGTGCGGCTTTTAATTTTTCATTAGCGAACAGATCGAGTTTTTGCTGAACCTCGCCCTGAACGTTTTCAGCACCGCTGGCACCCAGGATATCGACCAGACCGGCCTTGTTGATATCGCGGTGGATGATCTTGGCGCCCAGCTTTATTGCTGACAACAAAGCAGTCAGCTCACCGGTGGCGTGGGAGAACTCGTGCTGCTTTTCAACAATAAACTCACCTAACGTTTTCATAACTCGTTCCCTGCATTTTTATGTTGAGTAAAACGAACGCAACAATCTTAACAAAGAATCAAAAAAGTGCGCACTGGTGAATCGCGCCAGCAAAATACAGATTCGCCTGAAATGCATTTCGCCAGGGCCCGGGATATGGGTAAAATGTGCCCCGGATAAGAGAAGGAAATGACGAATGCGCATTCATATTTTAGGAATCTGTGGCACGTTTATGGGGGGCCTGGCCATGCTGGCGCGCTCCCTCGGTCATGAGGTAACGGGGTCGGATGCTAACGTCTATCCGCCGATGAGCACCCTGCTGGAAAACCAGGGGATTGATTTAATTCAGGGCTATGACCCCAGCCAGCTGGAGCCCCGGCCGGACCTGGTGATCATCGGTAACGCCATGACTCGCGGCAACCCGTGCGTTGAAGCGGTGCTGGAAAACAATATTCCCTATATGTCCGGCCCGCAGTGGCTGCACGACTTCGTGCTGCGCGATCGCTGGGTGCTGGCCGTCGCCGGGACCCACGGCAAAACCACCACCGCCGGCATGGCGACCTGGATCCTTGAAGCCTGCGGTTACCAGCCGGGCTTCGTTATTGGCGGCGTTCCGGGCAATTTCGACGTCTCTGCGCGCCTGGGCGACAGCCCGTTCTTCGTCATTGAAGCGGATGAATACGACTGCGCCTTCTTCGACAAGCGCTCCAAATTTGTTCACTACTGCCCGCGGACGCTGATCCTTAACAACCTTGAGTTCGACCACGCGGATATCTTTGACGACCTGAAGGCGATTCAGAAGCAGTTCCACCATCTGGTGCGCATCGTGCCGGGCAAAGGCAAAATTATCCTGCCGGAGAACGACATCAACCTGAAGCAGGTGATGGCGATGGGCTGCTGGAGCGAGCAGGAGCTGGTGGGCGAGCAGGGCCACTGGCAGGCGAAGAAGCTGAACGCCGACGCCTCGCAGTGGGAAGTGCTGTTTGACGGCGAAAAGGTCGGCGAGGTGAAGTGGGCGCTGGTCGGCGAACATAATATGCATAACGGCCTGATGGCCATTGCCGCGGCGCGTCACGTCGGGGTACTGCCGGCGGATGCCGCGAACGCGCTGGGCAGCTTTATCAACGCCCGCCGTCGTCTGGAGCTGCGCGGCGAAGCCAACGGCGTCACCGTGTATGACGATTTCGCTCATCATCCGACGGCGATCCTCGCCACGCTGCAGGCGCTGCGCGGCAAAGTGGGCGGCACCGCGCGCATTCTCGCCGTGCTGGAGCCGCGCTCTAATACCATGAAAATGGGCGTCTGCAAGGACGATCTGGCGCCGTCCCTTGGCCGCGCCGATGAAGTGTTCCTCCTGCAGCCGCAGCATATTCCATGGCAGGTAGCGGAAGTGGCGGAAGCCTGCGTCCAGCCGGCCCACTGGAGCGCCGACGTCGATACCCTGGCGGAGATGGTGGTCAAAACCGCCCATCCTGGCGACCATATCCTGGTGATGAGCAACGGCGGCTTCGGCGGCATTCATCAAAAGCTGCTGGATAAGCTGGCGCAAAAAGCGGCCGCGGCAGAGTAAGCCCGAGCGCCTCCGGTCACTGCCCTCCGCGTGAGGGCAGTTTTGTTTTTACCAACAGGGAGGGTGTGATGCTGACCTGCGAAAGCGTACTAACTACCGACTCGCCCCATTTCGCCATGCTGGACGCGCTCTACGCACGCGCCTTTCCGTGGCACGAGCAGCGCGAAAGCGAGGCCAAACTTCAGGCGCTGAGCCACCCGCACTACGCGCTGGAGGCGTGGTTCGATGAGAACGTATTTATCGGCCTCAGCGGCTGCTGGCTGTTTGCCGGCTACGGTTATGTCGAACATCTGGCGATCGACGATACGCTGCGCTCCCGTGGCTATGGTAAACAGCTGCTGGCGCAGATCCTGACGCGCGCCCCGCTGACTATTCTGGAAATCGATCCGCTCACCAGCGAGATCGCCCATAAACGACTGCGCTTTTATCAGTCGATGGGATTTCACGCTAACCCCTGGGCGCATCGTCATCCCACCTATCATCAGGGCATCGCGGATCATGAGCTGCTGGTGCTGAGCTATCCGCAGCCGATCGATGAGCGACAGTACCAGCAGTTTGCCCGGGATCTCGGGCACGAGGTGATGGGGCGGGAGTAGCCCGGCGCGGCGTACCGCTCCGGGCGTTCGGCTGGGGGTATTTTTACTCTTTGGCGATCGGCGTTTCGTTCTCCACCACTTTATTGTCGCCCTGAATCTGCGCGATCTTCTGCTCGACGGCGGCCACCTGGGCGCTGTCGTGCAGCAAGGTGTAGGTCAGATCAAACTGCGCGCTGGCGCCCGGCTGCAGCTGCTTCACGCGTTTTTGCTCGCGTTCAATGGTCACCGGATAGGCGTAGCTGGTCCCCGGCTCGATACCGGTGACGTAACCCTGTTTGACGGTGTCGGTGTTTTTCCACAGCGTCAGGACCGGCAGCTGGCGGGTGTCGAACTGAATGGAGGCTCCTTTATCGCCCGCTTTGTTGACCACGGCGGCCAGCGTCTGGTGATTTTCATCGGCCAGCGGCTGAATATTAAATACCATCTCGTCAAAGTCTTTGGTCGGTCCCTGATAGGTTTGCCAGGTTTTTAACCCGCTCTTGGCGTAATCATTGAACGGGCTGATGCTGGACATCGGGGCGAGGAAACGTGCGCCTTCTTCGAGGATCGGGGTACCGAAGTTGCTGTGGTAGATGATCTGATAATCATGCGGATAGTCGGCGTGATTGGTTAAGACATCGTGCAGGCTGAAGCTGTTACTGCCCGGGATATAGCGCAGCTCGGTCATGGTCTGCAGATCGGCTTTTTTGAAGGTGCTCTCTTTCACCAGCCCGCGGACGCGAATTTCATACGGCGCGCTGTCGGCCACCTCAACCTCCACCAGGGAGGCCGGCGTGTTGCCGGCCTTGCCGTGCAGGGTATAAATTTGCCCGTCCGCGGTGACTGGATGGCCGGTCCACTCATAGCCGCAGCGGACCATCATCTCGTTGAACCCTTCCAGCCAGCCGAGTCCGTTGCGGCTCTCCAGGTTGATAAACGCCGGGTTAACAACCTCTTTGACCGGCGAATCCCAGCCCATCCGGCTGCCGAAGCCTTCCACTCGCAGCAAGTTCATGCCCCGCGTCGGGCTGAGGGTGATGGTCAGGCCGTCTTTACTGCGAATGGTGAGGATTTTGCTGCCTTCCTGCTTGCCGCCGTGCAGGACTTTTTGCTCAATGCTGAACGTATGGTCTTTCACCTTCAGCTGATCGCTGCTGATCTGCCAGTTTCCTTTATCCATGCCCTCTTCAGCACTCGTCAGCACCCATGTTTTTGCCGCGGCGGAGCCAGAAACCAGCAGAGCGATAGCCGTCAGAACCAATGTCTTTTTCATTTTTATTCCCTTTTGCTGAATCGATTGTGTCATTGACGTGTGAAATCTACCGGCATGGGGGTGATTAAAATGTGAAGCGCCTCACCTGGTGAGAAAGTGGCCGTTTTGAAGATGTTAAATGCGATAAGTGTCGTATTATTGTGCTAAGGCATGATTAATTATCACCACAAGATGTGATCTGCATTGCTTTTAGCTTTAACGATTCAGCGGTGGTGAGGCAATAAACAAAAGTATCGTTGTGCGGATTAGGGGGACTCAGGAGATGCAGCGGGAACCCCCTGCTGGCGCGATGTTGGCGTTGTAGCTGGGGAAGGTAGGCCGGATAAGGCGTAGCCGCCATCCGGTACAACGCCGGAAACGGCGCCGGATACAGTTTGCCCGGCGGCGCTGCGCTTGCGCGGGCCTACGGAGTTGAGCAACTGTTTGATAACTCAGGTTCAGCAGCCTTTCGTAGGCCGGATAAGGCGTAGCCGCCATCCGGCACAACGCCGGAAACAGCGGAGTAGCCCGGATAAGGCGCAGCGCGCCGCCATCCGGGTGACTTGTGCGGCAAAAGCGGCGGGAATTAGCCTTCGTTTTCCGCCAGTTCGCGCAGATACTGGAAGATCAGGCGCGCGGATTTCGGCGGTTTGTTGCCTTCTTTCTCTTTCTTCGCATTGCGGATCAGGGAACGCAGCTGCTGACGGTCAGCATCTGGCCACAGGTTCAGCACTTCAGCTACGGCGTCATCCCCGTCGTCAATCAGTCGGTCACGAATCTGCTCCAGCTTGTGGAACAGCGCAACCTGCTGGTTGTGGCGGTTTTTTAGCTTATCCAGCGCCTGACGAATCGGATCGACATCGCGATTGCGCAGCATCTTACCGATAAGCTGCAGCTGGCGGCGGCGACCCTCTTTTTTGATTCGCTGGGCGAGTTCGATGGCGTCGCGCAGGTCAGTATCCAGCGGAATTTTATCCAGCGCGTTTTTCCCCAGGTCAACGAGTTCAGCGCCAAGACGCTTCAGTTCTTCCGCGTCGCGCTTAATTTCACTCTTACTGACCCAGATAATTTCATCGTCTTCATCCTCGATATCATCACCGGGAACGTCGTCGAGCCAGTCTTCGGGCTGCTTTGTCATCTCAGGCTCCTTAAAAAAAGAGGCTAATGTTACCAGTTAAGGCGCGCACTGAAAAACGGTTCTCTGTTAGACTTCAGTTAACTCCTTCTTACATTATGGCATTAGCAATGAAAGTGATCTCTCAAGTTGCCCAGCAACGTAAGACGCTGGAAGAGGCCGTGACCACGGCGCTGGAACTGGCGGCAGGTAAATCCGATGGCGCAGAAGTCTCCGTCAGCAAAACGACAGGCATCGGCGTCAGCACCCGCTATGGCGAAGTGGAGAATGTAGAATTCAATAGCGATGGGGCGTTAGGCATCACGGTTTACCACCAGAACCGCAAGGGCAGCGCCTCTTCCACCGATCTCAGCCCGGACGCCATCGCCCGTACCGTGCAGGCGGCGCTGGATATCGCGCGCTATACCTCCCCGGACCCGTTTGCCGGCGTGGCCGATAAAGAGCTGCTGGCCTTTGACGCCCCGGATCTGGACCTGTTCCACCCGGCGGAGGTCTCCCCGGACGACGCCATTGAACTGGCCGCCCGCGCGGAGCAAGCGGCGCTGAAGGCCGATAAACGCATCACCAACACCGAAGGCGGCAGCTTTAACAGCCACTATGGCATCAAAGTGTTCGGCAACAGCCATGGCATGCTGCAAAGCTACTGCTCGACTCGCCATTCGCTCTCCAGCTGCGTCATTGCGGAAGATGACGGCGATATGGAACGCGACTACGCCTACACCATTGGCCGGGCAATCGAGGATCTGCAATCCCCGGAATGGGTCGGGGAAGAGTGCGCCCGCCGCACCCTGTCGCGCCTGGCGCCGCGTAAGCTGTCGACCATGAAGGCGCCGGTGATTTTCGCCAACGAAGTGGCGACCGGGCTGTTTGGCCACCTGGTCGGAGCGATTGCCGGTGGTTCGGTATACCGCAAATCCACCTTCCTGCTCGATTCGCTGGGCAAACAAATTTTGCCGGAGTGGCTGACCATTGAAGAGCATCCGCACCTGCTGAAAGGGCTGGCCTCCACGCCGTTCGACAGCGAAGGCGTGCGCACTGAGCGTCGTGACATCATCAAAGACGGCGTACTGACCCAGTGGCTGCTGACCAACTACTCGGCGCGTAAGCTGGGGATGAAAAGCACCGGCCACGCCGGGGGCATCCACAACTGGCGCATTAACGGCCGCGGCCTGAGTTTTGCAAAGATGCTTAAAGAGATGGGCACCGGTCTTGTGGTTACCGAACTGATGGGGCAGGGTGTCAGTGGCGTCACCGGCGACTACTCACGCGGCGCATCCGGCTTCTGGGTAGAAAACGGCGAAATTCAATATCCTGTCAGTGAGATCACCATTGCAGGAAATCTGAAAGAAATGTGGCGTAATATCGTGACCATTGGCGATGATATTGAAACGCGCAGCAACATTCAGTGTGGTTCTGTGCTGCTGCCGGAGATGAAAATCGCCGGACAATAACACCTGTTTGCTTAAATAATAAAAAGGAAGTGAGCAATGCGTAAAAAACTGTTAGCGATGCTGGCTGTCTCTGCTTTTGCGCTCGGTTCAGCGTCGGCCTTCGCCGACCTGGGCGAAGACATGGACACTCTGGCAGAAAACCTGCAAGTGGTACAGAAAACCTCTGACGCCGGCGAGCTGAAAGCGGCGCTGAATAAGATGCGTACCGCCGCGGTTGATGCCCAGAAAGAGACCCCGCCGAAGCTGGAAGGCAAAGCGGCCGACAGCGCTGAGATGAAAGATTACCGTCACGGTCTGGATATTCTGATCGGCCAGATCGACGGCGCGCTGAAGCTGGCGAATGAAGGCAAGGTGAAAGAGGCGCAGGCCGCCGCGGAGGAGTTTAAAACCACCCGCAACACCTACCATAAGAAGTACCGCTAACTGTTCTTTTCGGGAGGCATCAGCCGATGTCTCCCGCCTGAAAACCTACCTGTATCACATTTTTCCCTTTTCTTTTTCCGCCCTTTCCGCAGCCGCGGGCGGCTCATTCGCGCGCATTGTTGTGATACGTCTCACGCCATAATTGCTGTTTTTTCATTTTTCCAGTGAATATGTGGTGTCGATCACGCCTGCCGTCTCCCTTTCCACTTCGAAGTGGAAAACAACTCGCTACAAACTCCCACCCCCCGGCGCTACTTTGATTCCCAGAGACATCAGCGGGGTATCAGAAGTGAATAACGGAGCGGTAATACACGACGTAGGGGAGCAGGCAGCGCAGACCGAACGCCTGGCTGACAAGATGCTGCAGCAGGTTTTTGCCCTGTTAAGCCGTCACGGCATCGTCCCTAACGACGTTCAGGAGCAAATGCTGACTTCCCACGTGCGGGCGATGGCCCACCGGTCAATCAGCGGCGAACCGCTGCCGGAAGTGGATGCCAGCCTGTTCGAAGAGATTTCACCAGATTCAATGACGTTGGCCCGCGAAGTGGTCGCGCAGTTCGGCAACCTGCCTGATGAAGAGGCCTGGCTGCTCTCCGTCCACTTCGAAGTCGCAAAAGAAAACCTGTAAGGAGCAAAACATGGAACAAATCACCGTAGTTATTGGCGACCGTCTGGGTAAAGGCCAAAAGGTCGCCGCAGGCGCAGAGAAAGCCGGCGCACGCGCAGTGGTCGTCCCTGGCGTTGCTGCCGACATGAAGCTTGGCGACATGATGAAAGCGGAAAACGCCACCTTCGGCATCTCTTTCTGCGGCAGCGGCGGCGCCGGCGCCATCACCGCCCAGACCAAATACGGCTACAAAGCGAAATACGGCATGCGTTCTGTTGAAGAGGGCGTCACCGCCATCAACGAAGGCTGCAACGTGCTGGGCTTCGGCTTTATGGATAAAGAAGAGCTGGGCGAGCGCCTGGTAGAAGCCTGGAAAAAGAAATACGGCGCATAAGTATGAAAGAGCAATTCACCACCACGGTGAGGGTTGCCGGCAAAGGCGAAAGCAAATCACGGGCCTTCGCCGATGCCCTGAACCATGTGCAGGCTGCGGTGATGAAAACCTCATCGCACATTCTGCTGCGTATTGAGCCACAGGACGTGACGGTTGTTCATGCGCGCGAAGCGGTACGAAAAGAGGCCTTCCTGTTTTTCTTTTTGCGCCGTGAACGACGGACCTACAGCGTGGAGCTGGACGTCACCGTCAACGTGACCGCCATCGATCTCGATAAAGTGGATTTCGTCACGCAAACCTGATTGTTAGCAAAGGGTCTGACTATGTTCCTGATAATTTTAATAAAATCGCTTATCATCGGCGGCCTGGTCGGCGTCGGCGTGGGCGCCGGAGCGGCACGCATGTTTCATGCCCCTACCACCCAGGGGATGGGGGCGTTTCGAACCCTGGGCGAGCTAAACTCCTGTGAGGGCGATCCGGCTTCCCACTTCTCCTTTGGCCTCGGTTTCTTCTTTAACGCCTGGGCCTCTTCCGTTGCAGCAGGCTCCTTCACCCAGGATGTTGACCACCGCATTATCCCCAACTGGGGCGCGGCGGCGCTGATGCTGAAAAATCGTAACGTCGGCGAAACGCTGCACGATCCGAAAAAAATGGCCATCTCCTGCGGCATCATCGGCATGATTGTCGTCGCCTTCCTCAACCTTACCGCCTCGTCCGTACCGGAAGCGCTGCAGGTGACCGCGGTTAAGGTACTGGTGCCGGCGGCAAACCTGCTGGTGAACACCGTGATGCCGGTGATCTTCTGGCTGGCGGCGATCGACGCCGGTAAAAAATCAGGCTTCTGGGCGACCATCTTCGGCGGCGCGGCGCAGCTGATTATGGGCAACGCCGTACCGGGGCTGGTGCTGGGTATTCTGATCGGCAAAGGCGTTGAAGAGAGCGGCTGGAACCGGGTCACCAAAGTGATGATGGTGGCCATTGTCGCCCTGTTCGTCCTCAGCGGTTTCTTCCGCGGCTTCGACATGAAGATGATCGAATCCTTCCATCTGACCGTGCCGAACTGGCTGGACATGATCCACAACTCACTCAGCGGCAAATAACGGGAGCCTGATAATGGAACAGAATAAAGGTTTTTGGTATGCCGACTGGTCGTTCCCGATCTTCGTTGGCCTGCTCTCCTCCGGCGTCTTCGCCGGGACCCACATGTACTACCTGTACGGCATCGGCGCCTTTAACGAAGTCGCCTTCGTGGCGATGCTGAAGTCGGGGATTGATACCGGCGTTTACGGCGCGGTGGCGGCGTTTGGCGCCAGCTTCCTGTTCGCCCGCATCATCGAAGGGTCGCTGGTGGGGATCCTCGATATCGGCGGCGCTATTCAGACCGGGATCGGTCTTGGCGTCCCGGCGCTGCTGCTCGGCGCGGGCTTTGTCTTCCCGGTGGCGAACTTCGCCGCCTCGCTGGCAACCGGCCTGATCCTCGGCCTGGCGGTGGGCTACATCATTATTCTGGCGCGTAAGTTCACCATCAACCAAAGCGACTCCACCTACGGCGCCGACGTGATGATGGGCGCAGGTAACGCCTCCGGCCGCTTCCTGGGGCCGTTGATTATCCTCAGCGCAATGACCGCCTCGATTCCTATCGGGATCGGCTCGCTGGTTGGCGCACTGCTGTTCTATATCTGGCAGAAACCGATCACCGGCGGCGCCATCCTCGGCGCGATGATCCTTGGCTCGATCTTCCCGGTGGCGATTAGCTAATCGCCCGATGGCGCTGCGCTTATCGGGCCTACAGGTCAGCGCGATGTGTAGGCCGGATAAGGCGGTACGCCGCCATCCGGCAACAGATTCACTCTTTCATCAGGAGATAGCTATGTTTGATTTACTCCTGCGCCGCGCGCGCCTCGTCGACGATACCCTGACTGATATCGCCATTCAGGACGGGAAAATCGCGGCGCTGGGCGAGATTAGCGCGCCCTCCCGTAAAACCATCGATCTGCAGGGCAACAGCTACGTCAGCGCCGGCTGGATTGACTCCCACGTTCACTGCTACCCGAATTCGCCGATATATCACGATGAGCCGGACAGCGTCGGCATCGCCACCGGCGTCACCACCGTGATTGATGCTGGCAGCACCGGCGCCGACGATGTGGACGACTTCTACCAGTTAACCCGCAAAGCGGTGACGGAAGTCTATGCCCTGCTCAATATTTCCCGCGTCGGGCTGATTGCCCAGAACGAACTGGCCATTGTGGCCAATATCGACGCCGAGGCGGTGAAGCAGGCGGTGCAGCGCCATCCCGACTTTATCGTCGGCCTGAAGGCGCGGATGAGCAGCAGCGTGGTGGGGGAAAACGGCATTACGCCGCTGGCGCGCGCCAAGACTATGCAGCAGGAAAACGGCGATCTGCCGCTGATAGTACACATCGGCAATAATCCGCCGAACCTCGATGAAATTGCCGAGCTGTTGAGTCGCGGCGACATCATTACCCACTGCTATAACGGCAAGCCGAACCGCATTCTGAATCCTGCCGGCGAACTGCGCAGTTCGATTACCCGCGCCCTGCACCGCGGCGTGCGCCTTGACGTCGGCCACGGTACCGCCAGCTTCAGCTTTGAAGTGGCGCGCCGGGCGATTGCGCTGGGCATTCTGCCGCACACCATCAGCTCGGATATTTACTGCCGCAACCGCATCGACGGCCCGGTACGTTCGCTGGCGCTGGTGATGTCGAAATTCCTCGCTATCGGCATGACCCTGCCGCAGGTGATTGACTGCGTGACCGTCAGCGCCGCCGAGGGGCTGCGCCTGTCGCGTAAAGGGCGGCTGGAAGTGGGTTTCGACGCCGATCTAACGCTATTTCGCCTGGAGCGCCAGCCAACGCTGCTGGTGGATGCCGAAAAAGAGAGCCTCCAGGCAGACAACATTCTGGTGCCGCTGGCCGCGATCCGCGCGGGCAAAGGCTATCTGACCGAACAAGGGAGCGCGGAACATGCCTTCGATTTTTGAAAAATACCGTTTAAAACAAGTAATTAACACTTCCGGCCGGATGACGGCGCTGGGCGTCTCCACGCCGCGCCCGGAAGTGGTGGAAGCCGCGATGGCCGGTATGAACCAGTACTTTGAAATGAAAGACCTGGTGAATAAGACCGGTGAGTACATCGCGAGACTGCTGGACGTGGAAGGGGCGACCGTTGTCTCCTGCGCGTCGGCAGGGATTGCCCAGTCGGTAGCGGCGGTGCTGGTGAAAGACAGCGACTGGCTGCTGGAAAATCTGCACGTCACGCCGATTGAAAATAACGAAATCGTGTTGCCGAAGGGCCACAACGTCAACTTCGGTGCCCCGGTTGGCACCATGGTGGCGCTGGGCGGCGGTAAGCTGGTGGAAGCGGGCTACGCCAACGAATGTTCTGCCCAACAGCTGGCGGCGGCGATCACCCCGCGCACCGCGGCGATCCTCTACATCAAATCCCACCACTGTGTGCAGAAAAGCATGCTCAACGTGGCGCAGGCCGCGGAAGTGGCGCGTCAGCATCATTTACCGCTGATCGTCGACGCGGCGGCGGAGGAAGATCTGCAGGGCTACTACCGCATGGGCGCCGACCTGGTGATCTACAGCGGCGCGAAAGCGATTGAAGGGCCGACCAGCGGGCTGGTGATCGGCAAAACGCAGTACGTTGAGTGGGTTAAACGCCAGTCGATGGGCATTGGCCGGGCGATGAAAGTGGGTAAAGAGGGGATCCTCGGCCTGACCTGCGCCATTGAACACTACCTGACGGCGAGCAAAGAGAGCGGTGAGGAGATGGTGACGAAGATGACGCCGTTTATCGAACAGCTCAACACCCTCGACGGCGTCACTGCCCGTGTGGTATGGGACAGCGCCGGCCGCGATATCGCCCGCGCCGAAATCAAATTCGACGAAGCGGTGACCGGCGTGAAGACCGGCGATCTGGTTAACGCGCTGAAGCAAGGCGAATACGCCATCTACTTCCGCGGCTATAAAGCGAATGAAGGCATTATCGAAGCCGATGTCCGCAGCGTTAACGCACAGCAGCTGGCGGTGGTCGCCCGTCGCATCGCGGAAGTTCTGCACAAGGAGAAACAAGCATGAAACTGACCCCAAACTTTTACCGTGACCGCGTGTGCCTGAACGTCCTGGCGGGCAGCAAAGACAACGCTCGGGAAATCTACGACGCGGCGGAAGGTCATGTCCTGGTCGGCGTGCTCTCCAAAAATTACCCGGACGTCGCCAGCGCGGTGGCCGATATGCGCGACTACGCGAAGCTGATTGATAACGCCCTCTCCGTCGGGCTGGGCGCGGGGGATCCGAATCAGTCGGCGATGGTGAGCGAGATTTCTCGCCAGGTGCAGCCGCAGCACGTCAACCAGGTCTTCACCGGCGTGGCCACCAGCCGCGCGCTGCTCGGGCAAAACGAGACGGTGGTCAACGGCCTGGTTTCGCCCACCGGTACCCCGGGGATGGTGAAGATCTCCACCGGCCCGCTGAGCAGCGGCGCGGCGGATGGGATTGTGCCGCTGGAAACCGCCATCGCGCTGTTAAAAGATATGGGCGGCAGCTCCATCAAATACTTCCCGATGGGCGGCCTGAAGCACCGCGACGAGTTCGAGGCGGTGGCCAAAGCCTGCGCCGCGCACGATTTCTGGCTGGAGCCGACCGGCGGTATCGATCTGGAAAACTACAGCGAGATCCTGAAAATCGCCCTTGATGTCGGGGTGAGCAAAATCATCCCGCATATCTACAGCTCGATTATCGATAAGGCCAGCGGCAACACCCGCCCGGCCGATGTTCGCCAGCTGCTGGAGATGACCAAACAGTTAGTGAAGTAGTGCCCTTGCCCCTCACCCTCAAAGGGTGAGGGGCAACTGATCCCACCGAACCATCAAGGAGTTACCATGCCAACCGCTCGTCACCTGCTTGTTGCTTCACTGTCTTTGCTTGCCGCCGGCGCCGCCGCGCAAACCCACTACGCCTGGATTGGCACCTATAATCCCAATGGCGAAGGTCTGTACCGCTTTACCGTTGATAGCCAAACCGGCGCGCTACGTGACAGGACGCTGGTGAGCTCGTTGCCGAACGCCGCGCAGCTGACCGTCTCGCGCGATGGCAAGACGCTGTATGCCGCCAGCGAAGTGGAGAAAGGCGTGGTGCAGGCGTGGCGCATTGAGAAGAACGGCGAGCTGACCGCACTCAATCAGGTCGCCTCCGGCGGCGCCGGGCCGGTTTATCTCTCCCTGACGCCGAACGGTAAACAGCTGCTGGTGGCCAACTACGTCAGCGGCAGCATCGCCGTGCTACCGGTGAAAGAAGACGGTAGCCTGGGCGAGGCGGTGGACAGGCATCAGGATGAAGGCCCGGCAGGGGCCGAACGCCCGGGGGCGGCCGTCGAGGGCAGCTTCGCCATCAGCGATCACATTGGCCCGCACGCCCATATGATCGCCGCCGATCCCAGCGGGAAATTTGTTTACTCCACCGATCTGGGGCTGGATCGGATCTATCAGTATCGGCTGGATAGCGCCAGCGGCAAGTTGACGCCGAACGATCCGCCATTTATCGCCGCTTCGTCGCCGGGCGCCGGCCCGCGCCACTTCGTCTTTACGCCAAAGGGCGACGGCCTGTGGCTGATTAACGAAGAAGCGTCGACGCTGACCTTCTATCATCTGGATCAGCAAAGCGGTCTGCTGCGCGAAGGCAAAACCGTCTCCGCGCTGCCGAAAGAGTATAAGGGCACCAGCTTTGCCGCCGGTCTGGCGCTGAGCAACGACGGCAAACAGCTGTACGTCGCCAACCGTCTGCATAACAGCATCGCCCACTTTACGGTGCAGGCCGATGGCCGCCTGAGCCACCAGGAGGATATCTGGACGCGCGGAGATTACCCCCGCACGCTGACCCTGGATACTCAGGGGCAGTGGCTGTACGTCATGAACCAGCGTAGCGATAATATTACCCGCTTCAGCGTGGCGCCGAAGGATGGCAAATTGACCTTTGTCTCAGACTACACGCCGGTCGGCAGCCCATCGCAGATGGTGATATCCGCCCAACCCTGAGCCGTAACCACAAGGAACTGACATGCGATTTCCCAACCAACGCTTAGCGCAACTCTTCACCCTGCTGCGGAATGAAACGCTGCCGCAGGATGAGCTGGCGCAACGCCTGTCGGTTTCCACCCGTACCGTGCGCGCCGATATTACCGCCCTGAATGCGCTACTGGCGCAGTATGGCGCGCAGTTTATCCTTAACCGCGGCAGCGGTTATCAGCTGAAAATTGATAACCCGGCGAGCTTTCAGGCGCTGGAGGAGACGGCGCCGAAGGCGCAGCATGTCCCGCGTACCGCCCAGGATCGCATCACTTTCCTGCTGGTGCGTTTTCTGACGTCGGCGTTCTCGATCAAGCTGGAAGACCTGGCGGATGAGTGGTTCGTCAGCCGCGCCACGCTGCAAAACGATATGGTCGAGGTGCGCGAGCGCTTCCAGCGCTATCAGCTCACCCTTGAAACCCGCCCGCGCCACGGCATGAAGCTGTTCGGTAGCGAGGTATCGGTTCGCGCCTGCCTCACCGACCTGCTGTGGGAGCTAACCCAGCAGGGCGGTATCGCGCCGCCGATCGGCGCCGAGGCCTTTGCAGAGGAGGTGCCTGCGCTGCTGGAGCCCATGCTGCAGGAGACGCTCACGCGCCACCATATTCGTCTCACCGACGTCGGCGAGCGCTTTATCTGCCTGTACGGGGCGGTGGTGGTGCGTCGCGTCAGCGAAGGCTACCCGCTGGCGGATTTTAGTGCTGAAGATGTGGCGCAGAACGTCCGCGATGCCGCGCGCGATCTGGCGGGCGAACTGCAGCGGCTGGCCGGTAAACCTTTATCGCCCGCGGAAGAAGAGTGGCTGTGCGTGCATATCGCCGCCCGTCAGGTACAGGACGTGGACCCGGAAACCATCAGCGCCGACGATGATGAAGCGCTGGTCAACTACATCCTGCGCTACATCAACAGCCAGTATAACTACAACCTGCTGGACGATGCCCAGCTGCACGCCGATCTGCTGACCCACATAAAGACCATGATCACCCGCGTACGCTACCAGATCATGATCCCCAATCCGCTGCTGGATAACATCAAACAGCACTACCCGATGGCCTGGGATATGACCCTCGCCGCGGTCTCCAGCTGGGGCAAATACACGCCTTATACCATTAGCGAAAACGAAATCGGTTTTCTGGTGCTGCATATCGGCGTCGGGCTGGAGCGCCACTACAACATCGGCTACCAGCGTCAGCCGCAGGTGCTGCTGGTGTGCGATACCAGCAATGCGATGGTGCGGATGATTGAGGCGATCCTGCAGCGCAAATATCCGCAGCTGGAGATCGCCGCCACTATTTCCCAGCGCGAGTACGAACAGCGGGACGCGATCGAGGCGGATTTTGTTATCTCCACGGTGCGGATCAGCGAAAAAGACAAGCCGGTAGTGACCATCGCGCCGTTCCCCACTGACTATCAACTGGATCAGATCGGCAAGCTGGTGCTGGTGGACCGCACCCGTCCGTGGATGCTGAATAAGTACTTCGATGCCGCCCATTTCCGGGTGATCGACACGCCGATGGATCAGCAAACGCTGTTCGCCGAGCTGTGCCAGCAGCTGCTGGAGGAAGGCTTTGTTGACGCCGAGTTTCATGCTTCGGTGGTGGAGCGTGAAGCGATTGTCAGCACCATGCTCGGCGATGGCATTGCGCTGCCGCACTCCCTGGGGCTACTGGCGAAAAAGACGGTGGTCTATACCGTCATTGCCCCGCAGGGCATCGCCTGGGGTGATGAAACCGCCCATATCATCTTCCTGCTCGCCATCAGCAAGCGCGAGTATGAAGAGGCGATGGCGATCTACGATATTTTCGTGACTTTCCTGCGCGAGCGCGCCATGAGCCGCCTCGCCGCGACCCGCAGCTTCGATGAGTTTAAAACGGTGGCGATGGAATGCGTCAGCCGGTTTTGAGAGGCGTTTTCCAGATTCGAGTGTAATTCAAATGTAATGCTATAATGCATTACAAAATATCCCTTTCTGGAGGCATAATGGCCACGCTCAACGTTCGGCTGGATGATAAACTCAAAAAAGAGGCTTATGCCGTGCTGGAGAAACTCGATATGACGCCAACGGAGGCGGTACGCCTGCTGTTTCAATACATTGCGGAAAATGGCCGCATGCCGGTGAAAAGTATGACCATCAGCGATGGCGAAGCGGCGTTGTTACGCACCGTTCGCGAGCGGCTGGAAAACCCACGGCCGGGGGTTAAGGTGAGTCTGGATGACCTATGAACTGGAGTTTGATCCACGAGCCTGGCGCGAATGGCAGCTTGGCGAGACGGTCAAAAAACAGTTCAAAATTAAGCTCCAGTAGATTGTGCAGAATCCGCGAATTGAGTCGGCCAGGCTGAACGATTTGCCGGATTGCTACAAAATCAAGCTTAAGGCGTCAGGTTATCGGCTGGTGTATCAAGTACGAGATAGGGTGGTGGTGGTTTACGTTATTGCCATTGGCAAAAGAGAGAAAGCGGCCGTTTATCATCAGGCGAATAAACGGCTCTAAACGCTATCGCAAATGATGCACGACCTGGTTGCTGCTGCCGCGCCAGATCAGCGCCGGGTCTTTTAAATCTTGCACAAACTTACCGTCGACCAGCACGTTGATCAGGTTCACCACCTGCATCTGCGCCTCATTCAGCTCTTCCAGCTTATAGCCGGTCCAGACCCAGATATCTTTACCGGGGCATTCGGCGCGCACGCGCTGAACCAGCTTTAAGATCTCCGCGATGTTTTGCGGATGCAGCGGATCGCCGCCGGAGAGTGAAATCCCCTGGCGCTTGATGCGGGTATCGTTGAGGTCGGCAATGATGCGGTCGGCCATCTCGGTCGTGAAGGGCATGCCGGAATTCACCCGCCAGGTGCTTTTGTTGTAGCAGCCTGGGCACTCGTGGACGCAGCCGGAGACAAACAGGGTGCAGCGGGTGCCGGGGCCGTTGACAATATCTACCGGGTAGTACTGATGGTAATTCATTTTTCGCTTCTCAATTAACGCCATAGCGGCGTTGGCTGCGCTCGCTCGCCCGGGTCACTTACTCCAGTAAGCTCCCCGGGACTTACTCGTTTGCCGCCTTGCTACAACGCCAACTGATTTGAGGAAACCCACCTGGCTGTTTGGGATTCCCTCGTTTGCCGCCTTGCTCTGACGCTAATGGCTTTGCGAAAACGGAGGTGCTGTGCATTTGTAAAGGGAACGGCTCCCGGCGTCGCTGCGCTCGGCCGGGCTACGACTTACCAGGCAGTGGTAGCCCGGATAAGGCGCTGCGCGCCGCTATCCGGGAAAAGCGCATTGTTCTTTAACCGATCTGCCCATTGCCCAGGTGTTTAACGCGGCGCTTCACTTCTTCCTGCTTGCCGGCGTTGAACGGACGCGCGTCCGGGCTGCCGAGGTAGCCGCACACCCGGCGGGTAACGGAAACGCGGGAGGCGTCGTGGTTACCGCATTTCGGGCAGGTAAAACCCTTGCTGGTGCACTCGAACTCGCCGGTGAAACCACACTCGTAGCACTCATCGATCGGCGTATTGGTTCCGTAATACGGCACATGCTGATAGCTGTAATCCCACACGTCCTCCAGCGCCTTCAGGTTGTGCTGGATGTTCGGGTATTCGCCGTAGCAAATGAAGCCCCCGTTGGCCAGCGGCGGATACGGCGCTTCAAAATCGATCTTGTCGTACGGGTTGACCTTCTTCTCCACGTCGAGGTGGAAGCTGTTGGTGTAGTAACCTTTGTCGGTCACCCCTTCCACCACGCCAAACTCGGCGGTATCGAGACGGCAGAAGCGATCGCACAGGTTTTCGCTCGGCGTGCTGTACAAGCTAAAGCCGTAGCCGGTCTCTTCCTTCCACAAATCGACGGCGTCGCGCAGGCGCTGGACGATGGCCACACCCTTCTCGCGCAGCGCCTCGCTGTCGTACATGTGCTGATTGCCGTACAGTGCATTGATGGTTTCATGGATACCGATATAGCCCAGCGAAATCGACGCCCGGCCGTTTTTGAAAATCTCGGAGACGTCGTCGTCGGCTTTCAGCCGCACGCCGCAGGCCCCTTCCATATAGAGGATCGGCGCCACGCGCGCTTTTACCCCTTCCAGGCGGGCAATACGGGTCATCAGCGCTTTGCGCGCCAGCTGCAGGCGCTCGTCCAGCAGCGCCCAGAAAGCGGCTTCGTCGCCTTTCGCTTCCAGGGCGATGCGCGGCAGGTTGAGGCTGATAACGCCGAGGTTATTGCGCCCATCGTGCACCTGCTCGCCGTTCTCGTTTTCCCACACCCCGAGGAAGCTGCGGCAGCCCATCGGCGTTTTAAACGACCCGGTAACCTTCACCACCTGGTCGTAGTTGAGGATATCCGGGTACATGCGCTTGCTGGCGCACTCCAGCGCCAGCTGTTTGATGTCGTAGTTCGGATCGCCGAACTTATGGTTCAGGCCGTCACGGATCGCGAACACCAGTTTCGGGAACACCGCGGTCTTACGGTTTTTACCGAGGCCGGCAATGCGGTTACGCAGAATCGACTGCTGGATCAACCGCGATTCCCAGCTGGTGCCGAGGCCGAACCCGAAGGTGACGAACGGCGTCTGGCCGTTGGCGGTATGCAGCGTGTTAACCTCATACTCCAGCGACTGGAAGGCGTCGTAGCACTCTTTTTCGGTACGGGCGCGGGCATAGCCTTCGGCATCCGGGATCTGCCACTCTTCGGCGATTTTGCGATGCTTGTTAAAGCTTTCGCTGACGAACGGCGCCAGCACTTCATCGATGCGGTTAATGGTGGTGCCGCCGTAAATATGGCTGGCGACCTGGGCGATGATCTGCGCTGTCACCGCGGTGGCGGTAGAGATAGACTTCGGCGGCTCGATCTCCGCGTTGCCCATCTTAAAGCCCTGGGTCAGCATGCCTTTCAGGTCGATCAGCATGCAGTTAAACATGGGGAAAAAGGGCGAGTAATCGAGGTCATGATAGTGGATCATGCCGCGTTCGTGGGCCATCACCACATCGTGAGGCAGCAGGTGCTGCCGGGCGTAGTGCTTGGCGACGATACCGGCCAGCAGGTCGCGCTGGGTCGGGATGACTTTACTGTCCTTGTTGGCGTTTTCGTTGAGCAGCGCGGAGTTGGTCTGCTCGACGAGGCCGCGGATCTCCTGATTGAGGCGGCCGCGCTTCTCACGCTGGCTATCGCGGTCATGGCGATACTCAATATAGGCGCGCGCCAGCTGCTTATAGGGGCCGGACATCAGCTGGTTTTCCACCGCGGTCTGGATCTCATTGATGTCGACCTGGGCGCGGCCCTGCATTTGTTGGCTAACGACTTCTGCGACGGTGGCGCAATAGTCTGCGTCATCGACTCCCGCTGCTTTAGCTGCACGCAGAATTGCTTCCTGAATGCGCTCTGACTTGAACGGCACTTTACAGCCATCACGTTTCATCACATGCGGTGTCATGATCACTCCATATATAGAACAGGTTATCCACAGAGGCGGAGGTTATCCCGAAGGCGCTGCGCGCTACGGCTCGTGCTGTTTGCCTTCAGATCCGGCCCGTTTTATCCACATCTCATCACCGCCAGACATCGACAAGATATGGTGACATAATAGACGATTAATACAACATGTAGGGCCGGGACGCATTTTAAGTTCTATATGTAGTGATTTGCATCAAAGATGTTTGCGATTTTATTGACCCAGAACAAGGTAAAAAGGTGAGAGTACGGATGATGGGCGCTGGCGATAAATGTAAATTTATCTGGCTGGAAAATAAGCAAAAATGCCTGGCGTTCGCCACCGGCGCCAGGCATGACATTCTCATCTCGGGAGGGCAGGAGATACTTTACGCCTGCAGCCACCATACCGCTTCGAACGGCCGCAGCGTCAGCCCGGTCGGGCGGGGCGTGGTCTCGGCATAGTTGCTGATAATCATCTTCCAGTCGCCTGGGGCCTCCTCTGGCTGCCAGGTCTGCAGGTCGCGGCTCAGGTTGGCGGCGACCACCAGCGTTTGTCCCTGCCACTGACGGCGATAACACCACAGCGACGGATGGTCAGGCAGGAGATCCTGATAATCGCCCCAGGTCAGCAGCGGCAGGGTTTTACGCAGCGTAATCAGCTGCTGATAGGCATAAAACACCGAATCGGGGTCCGCCAGCGCCGCCTCGACGTTGATCTCCCGGTAGTTATCGCCAAGGCCGATCCACGGCTCACCGTCGCTAAAGCCACCGTTCTCGCCACTATGCCACGGCATCGGCGTGCGGCTGTTGTCGCGCGATTTGCTGGCAAGGATTGCCAGCAGTTCGTCCGGGCTTTGCCCCTGCGCCGCACGTTCGATAAACATATTGTGGCTCTCGACGTCGCGATAATCGCTGATGCTGTTGAAGTGCGGATTGGTCATACCGATCTCTTCGCCCTGATAAATATAGGGCGTGCCCTGCATGCCGTGCAGCACCATCGCCAGCATCTTCGCCGCCGGCACCCGGTACGCGCCTTCGTCGCCAAAGCGCGAGACGATGCGCGGCTGATCGTGGTTACACCAGAACAGCGCGTTCCATGCCCGGTTGTGCATCCCCTGCTGCCAGTGGCGGAACAGCGCCTTCAGCGCCACATAGTCCGGGCGGGCGAGGGTCCACTTCTCTCCGCCGGGATAATCGACTTTTAAATGGTGGAAGTTAAAGGTCATCGACAGCTCGCGGCCGTCCAGCGCGGCGTACTGCTGGCAGTGCTCCAGCGAGGTGGAGGACATCTCGCCGACGGTCATCAGATGACGCGGGGTGAAGACATCGCGGCTCATCTCCTGCAGGAACTCATGCACCCGCGGGCCGTCGGTATAGAAGCGGCGGCCATCCCCGTCCAGATCGCAGGGAAAGGTCTGGTCTTTTGAGATCAGGTTGACCACGTCGAGGCGCAGACCGTCGACGCCGCGGTCAGCCCAGAATTCGCAGACCTTTTTCAGCTCGGCGCGCACCGCCGGATTCTCCCAGTTGAGATCCGCCTGCTCAATGGCGAACAGGTGCAGATAATACTGCCCGCTGTCGGCGTGCCACTGCCAGGCGTTGCCGCCAAACTTGGAGCGCCAGTTGTTCGGCAGGGCGTCCGGTTCGCCGTCACGCCAGATATAGAACTGACGGTAGGGGCTTTCCTTATTCAGCGACTGACGGAACCATTCGTGTTCGGTCGAGGTATGGTTCAGCACCATATCCAGCACGATGCGGATCCCGCGGGCCTTCGCCTCCGCCACCAGGGCGTCAAAGTCGGCCATCGTGCCGTAGGAGGGATCGATGGCGGTGTAGTTCGCCACGTCGTAGCCGTTATCCACCTGCGGAGAGACGTAGAACGGCGTCAGCCAGATGGCGTCTACCCCAAGCTTTTGCAGATAGTCGAGGCGGGAGGTGACGCCGCGCAGGTCGCCGGTACCGCTGCCGGTGGTATCCTGAAAACTCTTCGGATAGATTTGATAAATAACGCCGTTTTGCCACCAGTGGGGGAGTTGATTCATAGTACTTTCCTGCTGCAACGAGGGGCGCCAAAGGCGCCCCGAAAGAAGAAGTTAGACAATCTGCAAAGTGCCCTGACGGTACTTGCGTTGATACACCACGGTGGTGAGGATAATCGGCACCACCACCGCGATGGCCATCGCCATGGCGTACACCTGCCAGTAGGTAGGCTGGATGGAGAGGATCCCCGGCAGGCCGCCGACGCCGATGCCGTTCGCCAGCACGCCGTTCAGGCCGCACAGCAGGCCGGCGAGGCCGGAGCCGATCATCGCGCACAGCATCGGGAAGCGGTACTTCAGGTTGATACCGTACATTGCCGGCTCGGTGACCCCGAGATAGGCGGAGATCGCCGCCGGCACCGATATTTCACGTTCATTCTGCTTGCGGCTGGCGATGATGATGCCGACCACCGCCGATGCCTGGGCAATGTTGGACAGCGCAATCAGCGGCCACACCGGGGTGCCGCCCATGCTTTGGATCATCTGCATATCGATGGCGAGGGTGGTCTGGTGGACGCCGGTGATCACCAGCGGCGCGTAGAGGAAGCCAAACAGCGCGGCGCCGATCGGCGCGAAGCTGCCGGTTAACAGATGGCGTACCGCGAAGGCCACGCCGTCGCCGATCAGGCGGCCGAACGGACCGATAATGGCGTGCGCGAGGAACACCGCGAGGATCAGCGAGCAGACCGGGACAATGACCAGGTAGAGGTAGTCAGGCACGATGCGCTTGAGGCGCGTCTCGATAAAGCCTAAGGCCAGGCCAGCCAGCAGGGCCGGGATCACCTGCGCCTGGTAGCCGACTTTGGCAATGGTAAACAGGCCGAAGTTCCACACCTCCGGCACCTGCTGGCCGAGGAGATAGGCGTTCATCAGCTGCGGGGACACCAGGGTGACGCCAAGGACGATCCCGAGGATCGGCGTGCCGCCCATCTTCTTCACCGCTGACCAGCAGATCCCCACCGGCAGATAGAAGAAGATCGCCTCGCCAATCAGCCACAGGAAGTCATAGATGGTTTTCAGCGACGGGTGCATCTGGGCCAGCGTCTGGCCGTTGCTCATGGGCAGGTCGCCGATGACGTTGCGGAAACCGAGGATCAGACCGCCGCTGATCAGCGCCGGCAGCAGTGGGAAGAAGATCTCGGCGAAGTGCGAAATCAGCTGTTCATGCCACTTCATATTTTGCCGCGCGGCCTGTTTGACCTGCTCTTTATCGGCGGAAGTCTGGCCAGTGGTCGCCAGCAGGGCTTTGTAGTAATCGCCCACCTCGGTGCCGATGACCACCTGGAACTGGCCGGCGTTAGTGAAGCATCCCTTCACCATGCGCAGCTGCTCAATCTCTTTTGGTCTGGCGATGGCCGGGTCGTTCAGCACAAAGCGCAAACGGGTAATACAGTGGCTGACGGTGGCGATATTGCCGCGCCCGCCCACCAGTTCGATCAGTTTATCGATGTCCTGCTGGTTTACTTTGCTCATGATGAAGCCTCAAAAACAGAGGGGGAGAGATGCCGTTTTTACCTTGAGGGCATCCTAACCGTTCCGCTTGATTTGCAAAATGGGAACGTTCCCGAAACCCGGCGACGATCACATAAATCGCCCGAACGAGATTAATTCAGGGCGGCGGGAATGACGATCTGGCGGGGATCGACGCTGCCGGCGATCTGCTCGATCAACTGCCGGGCGGCCCGGCGTCCGGACTCGGCATAGCCAGGATCGACGGTCAATATTTCCGGGTGGAGAAACTTCATCAGCGGCGTGCTGCCGACGCTGGCGAGCTGCAGCGCATCGCGGCCCTGCTGCTGGAGGTACTTACTGGCGCCGAGGGCGAGGGTATCGGTGGCGCAGACCAGGGCGCTGGTCTCGGCCGTCAACACGCTGGCGACGGTGTCATACCCCTGCTTCATGCCCAGCCCCGGCAGGGCGGCGGTGGGCGTCAGACGATGCTTTTTACAGAAGGCGAGGTAGGCGAGATGGCGGCGTTCGCCGGTGGTGACGTCGCTGTGCGGTACGCCAAGGAAGCTGATGTGGCGATGTCCGCGTTCGTAGAGCCGCTGCATCAGCAGCGTGATGGCCCCCTCGTCGTCATAGCACACCGAGGCGAAGCCGGGGGCGTCGCGGGCCATCAGCACCAGGGTGTCGCGCCAGGGGGCGAGCATCGCCTCGTCGATGCCGGTAAAACCGAACAGTACCACGCCGTCAATATTACGCCGGGCGAGCATGCCGAGATGCTCCTCCACCAGCCCCGGGGAGAACTGACTCTCCATCATAATCGGGTCGTAACCCTGCTCATAAAAGGCGGGCAGCATGGTCTGCACGGCGAGGTTTTCCGACAGCGAATCGAGACGGGTGACGATAATCGCCACCACTTTATCGCTCTGGCCGCGCATGGCGCGGGCGGAACGAGAGGGCGAGAAACCGTGCTGCTGCATTACCGCTTCGACGCGCTCGCGGGTCCGTTCGCTGACCCCGCTCTCGTTGTTGAGGACGCGGGATACCGTTGATTTCCCTACGCCGCTTAAGCGCGCGATATCTTTGATGGTCAGCCGGTTCTGCATGCGGAATTCTCGTCAGGGGGTAGAAGTGAGCATAATGCTACTCAACCAAACCGCAATGAGCAAAGTCTGGTTTACGTTCGGTTTAGTTGCGCGGGTTTATCATCGCCATTATTGCCACACAATCCTTAACGAGGGCGCTATAATCCGCGCCGTTTATATTCACTTACCGGAGATAGTTATGGACCCCGATCCCACTCCTCATCCTCGATGGAGCAACCTTTCTTTCCGGTAAGCCTGTTTAACACTGCTTTACCGGAAAGCGTAAAGCAGTGACGTCCTTGATGTCCCTGCCATAAAAATAACATGCCTGACAGGTAGGTTTTGCTACGCCCGTCGGCAACGCTGCGTTCGCTTTGGCGAGCGCGGAGGGACTGTTTATGCTGAAAAATTATACCCGGCAGCTGTTCGCACAGCTTAGCCGCCATCTGCCACGCCGTTTAGTCCAGCGCGATCCGCTGCCGGACGCCCGCCATCTGGCGAGCGGCCCCATTCCTGAGTCGCTGGGCAAACAGTGTCTGGACGTGGCGGCGATGGACGACCAGGAGATCTGGCGCGCCTTTGACAGCCACCCAGAAGGGCTCAATGAAGGCGAAGTGGCGGCGAAAATCCTCAAACACGGTGACAACCAGATCCCGGCGCAGAAGCCCTCTCCGTGGTGGGTGCATCTGTGGACCTGCTACCGCAACCCGTTCAATCTGCTGTTGACGGTGCTCGGCATCGTCTCCTATTCCACCGAGGATCTGTTCGCCGCCGGGGTTATCGCCCTGATGGTGGGGATCTCGACGCTGCTCAACTTCATCCAGGAGGCGCGCTCGACCAAAGCGGCGGATGCGCTGAAGGCGATGGTGAGCAATACCGCCACCGTGCTGCGGGTGGTCAACGAGCAGGGGGAGAGCCGCTGGCTGGAATTGCCTATCGACCAGCTGGTGCCGGGCGACATCATCAGGCTGTCGGCGGGAGACATGATCCCGGCCGATCTGCGTATCCTGCAGGCGCGGGATCTGTTCGTCGCCCAGGCCTCGCTGACCGGCGAATCGCTGCCGGTGGAGAAAGTGGCCCGCAGCCGCGATCCGCTGCAGCAGAACCCGCTGGAGTGCGACACCCTGTGCTTTATGGGCACCAACGTGGTGAGCGGCTCGGCGCAGGCCATCGTCTTCGCCACCGGCGGCCACACCTGGTTTGGTCAACTGGCCGGCCGCGTCAGCGAGCAGGAGAGCGAGCCGAACGCCTTCCAGAAAGGCATCAGTCGGGTGAGCATGTTGCTGATCCGCTTTATGCTGGTGATGGCCCCGGTGGTGCTGCTGATCAATGGCTACACCAAAGGCGACTGGTGGGAGGCGGCGCTGTTCGCGCTGTCGGTGGCGGTTGGCCTGACGCCGGAGATGCTGCCGATGATCGTCACCTCGACGCTGGCGCGCGGGGCGGTGAAGCTGTCGAAGCAAAAGGTTATCGTGAAGCACCTCGACGCCATTCAGAATTTTGGCGCGATGGACATCCTCTGCACCGATAAAACCGGCACCCTGACCCAGGATAAAATCGTGCTGGAGAACCATACCGACGTCTCCGGCAAGGTCAGCGAGCGGGTACTGCATGCCGCCTGGCTCAACAGCCACTACCAGACCGGCCTGAAAAACCTGCTCGACACCGCGGTGCTGGAGGGCGTTGAGCTGGAAGCCGCCCGCGGGCTGGCGGCGCGCTGGCAGAAGGTAGATGAGATCCCCTTCGACTTCGAACGCCGCCGCATGTCGGTGGTGGTCAAAGAGCAGGACGACGCGCATCAGCTGATCTGCAAAGGGGCGCTGCAGGAGATCCTCAACGTCTCAACCCAGGTGCGCTACAACGGCGATATCGTGCCGCTTGACGACACCATGCTGCGCCGCATTCGCCGGGTGACCGACACCCTCAACCGGCAGGGGCTGCGGGTGGTGGCGGTGGCGACCAAATATCTGCCGGCCCGCGAAGGCGACTACCAGCGCGCCGATGAGTCGGACCTGATCCTGGAAGGCTACATCGCTTTCCTCGATCCGCCGAAAGAGACCACCGCTCCGGCGCTGAAAGCGTTAAAAGCCAGCGGCATCACGGTGAAGATCCTCACCGGCGACAGCGAGCTGGTGGCTGCCAAGGTGTGCCATGAAGTGGGGCTGGATGCCGGCGAAGTGGTGATTGGCAGCCAGATTGAAGCGATGAGCGACGACGAGCTGGCGGCGCTGGCGAAACGCACCACGCTCTTCGCCCGCCTGGCGCCGCTGCATAAGGAGCGTATCGTGACGCTGCTGAAACGCGAAGGCCACGTGGTGGGCTTTATGGGCGACGGCATCAACGACGCCCCGGCGCTGCGCGCGGCGGACATCGGCATCTCGGTCGACGGCGCGGTGGATATTGCCCGCGAGGCGGCGGATATCATTCTGCTGGAGAAGAGCCTGATGGTACTGGAGGAGGGGGTGATCGAAGGACGCCGCACCTTCGCCAACATGCTTAAGTACATCAAAATGACCGCCAGCTCCAACTTCGGCAACGTCTTCAGCGTGCTGGTGGCCAGCGCCTTCCTGCCGTTTCTGCCGATGCTGCCGCTGCACCTGTTGATTCAAAACCTGCTGTACGATGTCTCCCAGGTGGCGATCCCGTTCGATAACGTCGATGATGAACAGATCCGCAAACCGCAGCGCTGGAACCCGGCCGATCTCGGGCGCTTTATGGTCTTCTTCGGCCCGATCAGCTCGATTTTCGATATCCTCACCTTCGGCCTGATGTGGTGGGTGTTCCACGCCAATACCGTGGAGATGCAGACCCTGTTCCAGTCCGGCTGGTTTATCGAGGGGCTGCTGTCGCAAACGCTGATTGTGCACATGATCCGCACCCGGCGCATTCCGTTCGTCCAGAGCCGCGCCGCCTGGCCGCTGTTCGCCATGACCCTGGTGGTGATGGCGGTGGGGATCGCGCTGCCGTTCTCGCCGCTGGCGGGCTATCTGCAGCTGCAGGCTCTGCCGCTGAGCTACTTCCCGTGGCTGGTGGCGATCCTGGCGGGCTATATGGTGCTGACCCAAACCGTCAAAGGCTTCTACAGCCGCCGCTACGGCTGGCAATGAGGGTAAGGTTTACGGATGACCCACGTAAAAAAGGCAGCCTGCGGGCTGCCTTTTTTCATGCCGAGGTTAGCGATCAGCGACGCACGGCGATGGCTTCGATCTCGATCTTCACATCTTTCGGCAGACGCGCCACTTCAACGCAGGAGCGCGCCGGGAAGGTGGCGTTGTGCTCGGTGAAGAACGCTTCGTAAGTGGCGTTAACGGTAGCGAAATCGTTGAGGTCTTTGACGAAAACGGTGGTCTTGACGATATCGCCGACGGTGAGGCCAGCGGCTTCAACGATCGCTTTCACGTTGTTCAGCGACTGGCGCGCCTGTGCGGACACGTCTTCCGGAACGCTGCCGGTTTTCGGGTCGACCGGGATTTGGCCAGAGGTGATGATCATGCTGCCGAGGTCAACGCCCTGAACGTATGGGCCAATCGCTGCTGGTGCATTTTCCGTCGCAATAGTTTTGCTCATGTTATCTCCAGATGAACTGAGTAATGTTACGCAAAATCATTCAGGTTGCCGCCAGGCGATAAGCGCTGTATCGCCGGCGCAGACGCCGCCTGAAGGACGAAGCGTAGGGTGGTAGCCATTATAGGGAGGCCTACCACCAATACCAACCGCATTTAGTTGGCCAGCACCACATAATGAGAAAACTCTTTTTCGCAGTATTTACATTTGAGTGCGATGTCATCAGCGCGCTTTTTCACTGCAAAACTGGAAGAAACCGGTTCGGCGTGGCTGATACAGTTGCTGTTCGGGCAGACCAGCACGCTGTCGATACGATCCGGCAGGCTCGGGCGGGATTTGCCCACCACTTCGTAATCATCAATGCGGTTTACCGTCGCCTGCGGGGCGTATAACGACAGCTGGTTAACCTGCTCGTCGGTCAGGAAGGTGTTCTCGATTTTAATCAAGTCTTTGCGGCCCATCTCGCCGGAGGGCAGGTTCAGGCCGATGGTGATGCGCTGGTCGGTTTCGGTCAGTTTGAACAGGGTGAGCAGCTTAAAGCCGACCTGCGCCGGGATGTGGTCGATCACGGTGCCGCGTTTGATCGCTTCTACCTGCAGTTTATTGTCGTGTGTCATCTCTCATTTCCCCCTTACAGAGCCAGCTCGCTATTCAGTACCAGTGCCAGTAACGCCTGGCGGGCGAAGATGCCGTTACCGGCCTGCTGGAAGTACCAGGCGTGCGGCGTTTTATCGACATCGGTGGTGATTTCGTCAATGCGCGGCAGCGGGTGCAGCACCTTCATGTTAGCGCGCGCCCCTTCAAGGTCGGCGGCGCGCAGGACGAACTGCGCTTTGACGTTGGCATATTCCGACGGATCCAGACGCTCTTTCTGCACGCGGGTCATGTACAGAATATCCACTTCCGCCATTACGTCGTCGATGGCGCTATGCAGGCTCCAGGCGATACCTTTTTCATCCAGCATATCGAGGATGTATTGCGGCATGGCCAGCGCGTCCGGGGCGATGAAGTAGAAGCGGTTGCCGCTGAACTTGGCCAGCGCCTGGGTCAGGGAGTGGACGGTACGGCCATACTTCAGATCGCCGACCATCGCCACGTTGAGGTTTTCGAGGCGGCCCTGGGTCTCCTGAATGGTGAACAGGTCGAGCAGGGTCTGGGTCGGGTGCTGGTTAGCGCCGTCGCCGGCGTTCAGTACCGGCACGCCGCCGGAGAATTCGGTCGCCAGACGGGCCGCGCCCTCCTGCGGATGACGCATCACGATGGCATCAACGTAGGTGCTGATGACGGAGATGGTATCCGCCAGCGTTTCCCCTTTTTTGCCCAGCGAAGTGTTGGCGCTGTCGGAAAAGCCGACCACGCTGGCCCCCAGGCGGTGCATCGAGGTTTCAAAAGAGAGGCGGGTGCGGGTCGAGGCTTCAAAGAAACAGCTGGCGATAACCTTATGCTTCAGCAGCTCGGGTTGTGGATTGGCTTTCAGCTTTGCCGCCGTCGCCAGCACCAGTTCGAGGTCTTCGCGGCTGAGATCGTTTATGGAAATGATATGTTTTTGATATAGCGGGTTAGCCATGCTTATCTCCTGACGCCTGGGCAAAAAAAAAGCCCCTTAAATAAGGGGCTTCGGGAATCCAATGAGCAACGGAAAGAAAAACGGCAGGCCAGCGTCTGCATTGAGACGCGCTAAGACAGAATGTCGTACGCAATTGGCCATGCTTCCTCCCGGCAAAACGACTGGCATTATACGCAGACCGTTATGACGATCAAGCGATTCATTCACAATCAGGTAATCGTTTGCCTGCAGAAAAGTGCGCCAGCGCAAAGAACCATGAAACTGTACTGGTATGGCAGCGGCGATGGGGGTATAAAACGCAAAAATGAAATGTTGTTTTATATTCGAGGTAAGCGATGATTATTGGCAATATCCACCATCTGCAGCCGTGGCTGCCGGCCGCGCTGCGCGAGGCTATCGAACACGTTATCGCCCATGTCAGCGAGGCGACGCCGCTGGGTAAACACGATATCGACGGCGACAACCTGTTTTATCTGATTTCCGAAGACACCACCGAGCCGCAGGCCGCACGCCGCGCGGAATATCATGCCCGCTATCTCGATATCCAGATTGTGCTCCGCGGCAGCGAGGGGATGACCTTCAGCACCTTGCCGGCAGGAGAGCCACAGACCAACTGGCTGGCGGAGAAAGACATCGCTTTCCTGGCGGAGGGGACGCAGGAGCAAACGGTGATCCTTAACGAAGGGGACTTTGTGGTGTTTTATCCCGGGGAAGTGCATAAACCGCTGTGCGCCGTGGGCGCGCCGGCGAAGGTGCGCAAAGCGGTGGTGAAGATGCTGATGGCGTAACGCAGCGCCCTGACGGGCGGTATCCCGGATACGCGCCGCGCGATCCGGGATTTGACGGCGAGCGAAGGACTATTTGCTCAGCGTCGCCACCATCACCGCTTTGATGGTGTGCATTCGGTTTTCCGCCTGGTCAAAGACCACGCTTGCCGCTGACTCAAACACCTCGTCAGTCACTTCCATGCCGCCGTGCAGGCCGTAATCGGCCGCCATCTGTTTGCCCAGCGTGGTCTGGTCGTCATGGAACGCCGGCAGGCAGTGGAGGAACTTGACCTGCGGATTGCCGGTCAGCGCCAGCATCGCGCTGTTAACCTGATAGTCGCGCAGCAGGGCGATACGTTCGGCCCATTTTTCCTTCGCCTCGCCCATTGAGACCCAGACGTCGGTATAGATAAAATCGGCGCCTTTCACCCCCGCGGCGATATCTTCCGTCAGGGTGATGTTGCCGCCCTGCTGTTTCGCCAGCGCGGTACAGGTTTCCACCAGCGCGGCCTCCGGCCAGCAGGCCGAGGGCGCCACCAGGCGCAGATCCAGACCGGTCAGCGCCGCGGCTTCCAGCATCGAATTGCCCATGTTGTTGCGCGCGTCGCCGGCGTAGACCAGCGTCATCTGATTAAAGGCTTTGCCCGGCAGGTGCTCTTTCATGGTCAGCAGGTCCGCCAGCAGCTGGGTAGGGTGGAATTCGTTGGTGAGGCCGTTCCATACCGGCACGCCGGCATATTGCGCCAGGGTCTCCACCACTTCCTGGCCGTGGCCGCGATACTGAATGCCGTCGTACATCCGTCCGAGCACACGGGCGGTGTCCTTGATCGACTCTTTATGGCCAATCTGGCTGCCGCTTGGCCCCAGGTAGGTCACGCGGGCGCCCTGATCGTATGCGGCAACTTCGAAAGAGCATCGTGTACGGGTTGAGTCTTTTTCGAAGATGAGCGCGATGTTTTTTCCTGCCAGTTTCTGGACTTCGATACCGTTTTTCTTATCGGCTTTCAGCTTTGCCGCCAGCTCGAGCAGAGCGGTGATTTCTGCAGGCGTAAAATCGAGTAACTTTAAAAAATGCTTCTGGTAAAACGCAGACATGGTTCCCTCACCTGGCATAGGCCACTAATTGAATTAAAATTCAATTTATATGTATGAATATTCATTTGCAAGTCTGTGATCGAAAACTTTCACTGAGAAGTGGAGGCAATGACGGCGGTATGTGACAATAGGGATAACTGCCGCACATTATGAGGAACGAGCCATGGCAAACCCGGAACACCTGGAAGAACAGCGTGAAGAGACGCGTCTGATTATCGAAGAGCTGCTGGAGGATGGCAGCGATCCGGACGCACTGTACACGATTGAGCATCACCTCTCTGCAGACGATTTCGAAACCCTGGAGAAAGTGGCGGTGGAAGCCTTTAAGCTGGGCTACGAAGTAACCGAGCCCGAAGAGCTGGAAGTGGAAGAGGGTGAAGTGGTCATCTGCTGCGATATTCTGAGCGAATGCGCCCTGAACGCAGAACTGATCGATGCCCAGGTGGAACAGCTGATGACGCTGGCAGAAAAATTTGACGTCGAGTATGACGGTTGGGGCACCTACTATGAGGACCCGAACGGCGAAGAAGACGGCGATGATGACGAAGATTTTGTCGATGAAGACGACGATGGCGTTCGTCACTAAGTCGCAGATGTTGTAGATGGATACGGCGGCGCCAGCCGCCGTATAGCAAGGAACTTCCATGGATTACCCGCAGATACTCTCCCCGATTATCAACTTCCTGCACTGCCCGACGCCGCAGGCGTGGATTGACGAAGCCCGCAAGCCGGAAAACCTGCCGCTGCTGCTGACCGACCATATGGTGTGCGAACTGAAAGCGGCGCAGAACGCCATGCTGCTGGTGCGTCGCTACGTCGCGGATAAAGCCGACGCCGATGAGCTTCTGGACTGCCTGAAGCCGTATGAAGACTTCACCTACCGCCGGGGGCCGGAGCCGGATTTTGTCGCTCTGCATAAGCGGATCAACAAAAGCGCCATGCCGCAGACCGACGACCCATGGGGCCGTCAGCTGCTGGACAGCATGATTTTGCTGATTAAAGAGGAGCTGCATCACTTCTGGCAAGTGCGGGAGATGATGCTGGCGCGCGATATCCCCTATGTCAAAATCACCGCCAGCAACTATGCCCGCGGCATGCGACGGGAGGTACGCTCACATGAGCCGGTGATGCTGATCGATAAGCTCATCTGCGGCGCCTATATCGAGGCCCGCTCCTGCGAGCGCTTTGCGGCGCTGGCGCCGTGGCTGGACGACGATCTGCAGAAGTTCTATCTGTCGCTGCTGCGCTCGGAAGCGCGTCACTATCAGGACTACCTGGATCTGGCGCAGAAGATTGCCGGAGAAGATATCAGCGAGCGGGTACGCCAGCTCGGCGAGGCGGAAGCGGCGCTGATCCTCCGTCCGGAGGCCGAGTTCCGCTTTCACAGCGGCGTGCCGGCGGCGGCGTAGCCCACGCTATTCGGCCCCTGTAGCCCCGGTAGCCACTCACGCCGGCAGTTTCATTAGCCATGGGGAGAGAGATAGCGTTGAGAGCTTCAGCTCGCAATAGTACGGGCCGTAGGTTGGGTAAGGCGTTAGCCGCCACCCGACAAAAAAACGGCACCGCGAGCACGGGTAAGGTGCCAGCAGTGCCATCCGGGACATACCCCGGCTCGCGCTGCGCTTAGCCGGGCTACCGAACTGTAGCCCCGATAAGCGTAGCGCTACCGGGGACGCCTGCGATATCGAGGCGCTACAGCGTTTTCAACATCCGCACTTCGCAGTCCACGTGGCCGGTGCAGCCCAGCGGACCGTCAATATGTTCGAAGCCAAGATGCTCATATAAGCCGATCGCCTCCGTCAGGAAGGCGGTGGTTTCCAGATAGCAGCGTTTAAAGCCCTGCTCGCGGGCGTAGTCCAGCGCCAACAGCGCCAGCTTCTTCGCCAGCCCCTGGCCGCGGGCGCTGGTCATAAAATACATTTTCTGCAGCTCGCAGATATCCGGCTCGCTGCAGGCGAGCGGCGCGACGCCGCCGCCGCCCACCACTTCTCCCTCTTTCTCCACCACCCAGTAGGCGGAGCCCGGCTGGCTGTACAGCTCATACAGCTCATCGAGATTCGGGTCGGCGACCGTATAGCCTTTATCGGCGGTCAGGCCGTATTCAGCGGAGACCTGACGGATGACCCTGGCGATGGCGGGATTGTCTGCCGCCGTAATGCGACGCAGCAACGTCGCCGCGGGGACGCTCGTATTCATACAATGACTCATTACCCAAAAAAGACGAATGATGATGTTAATAACATCGCGGCAGGGGAGAGCGCAAGCGAGGATGTTTCATAAAAACGCCCCTTGCCGGGTGGCAAGGGGCGGGAGGGTTACAGCGCGGCGATCACCGCCTGCTGTTCAATCAGCTTCGCTTTCGCTTCCGCGTAGCCTTCCAGCTTCTCGCGCTCTTTGGCGATCACCGCTTCCGGCGCTCGGGCGACAAAGCCTTCGTTGGCCAGCTTGCTTTCGATGCGGCCAATTTCACCTTCGATTTTGGCCACTTCTTTCGCCAGACGCGCCAGCTCATCTTCTTTGTTGATGAGGCCCGCCATCGGGATCAGCAGTTCGGCGCCGTCGACGATCTTGGTCACCGAGACCGGACCTTTATCCTCGGCAGGCAGCACGGTAATGCTTTCCAGACGCGCCAGATTCAGCAGGAAGCTGCGGTTGTCGTTCACGCGACGCTCGGCCTCTTTGCTGCAGCCGCGCAGCAGCAGTTCCAGCGGTTTGCCCGGAGCGATGTTCATTTCCGCACGGATGTTGCGCACGGCGACGATCGCCTGCTTCAGCCATTCGGTGTCTGCCAGCGCCGCGTCGTCCACCTGAGAGGCATCGTACTGCGGGAACGGCTGCAGCATGATGGTGTCGGCGGTGATCCCGCAGATGACCTTCACGCGCTGCCAGATGGTCTCAGTGATGAACGGAATGATCGGATGCGCCAGGCGCAGCAGACCTTCCAGCACAGTCACCAGCGTATGGCGAGTGCCGCGCAGCTCCGCTTCGCTGCCGCCGTTCATGACCGGCTTGGTCAGTTCCAGGTACCAGTCGCAGAACTGGTTCCAGGTGAACTCATACAGGATGCCGGCGGCGATATCGAAGCGGAAGTTATCCAGCGCTTCGCGATACGCTTTGACGGTGTGGTTGAATTCCGCAAGGATCCAGCGGTCGGCCAGGGAGAGCACCATCTCGCCGCCGTTGAAGCCGCAATCCTGATCTTCGGTGTTCATCAGCACAAAGCGGCTGGCGTTCCACAGCTTGTTACAGAAGTTACGATAACCTTCCAGACGCTTCATATCCCAGTTGATGTCGCGGCCGGTAGAGGCCAGCGCCGCCAGGGTAAAGCGCAGGGCGTCGGTGCCGTGCGGCTCGATGCCGTTCGGGAACTGTTTCTCGGTGCGCTTACGGATTTTCTCCGCCAGCTGCGGCTGCATCATGTTGCCGGTACGTTTCTCCAGCAGCTCCGGCAGGGTGATGCCGTCAACCATATCCAGCGGGTCGATAACGTTACCCTTGGATTTGGACATCTTCTGGCCTTCGTCATCGCGGATCAGACCAGTCATGTAGACGGTCTTAAACGGAACCTGCGGTTTACCGTTTTCATCTTTGATGAAGTGCATGGTCATCATGATCATGCGGGCGATCCAGAAGAAGATGATGTCGAAGCCGGACACCATCACGCTGGTTGGGTGGAACTGACGCAGGGCGTCGGTGTTTTCCGGCCAGCCGAGGGTGGAGAAGGTCCACAGCGCGGAGGAGAACCAGGTATCGAGAACGTCTTCGTCCTGACGCAGCGCAACGTCGGCGCTCAGGTTGTTTTCCTGACGCACTTCGTCTTCGCTACGGCCCACGTAGACGTTGCCGTCGTTGTCATACCATGCCGGAATGCGGTGACCCCACCACAGCTGACGGGAGATACACCAGTCCTGAATATCGCGCATCCAGGAGAAGTACATGTTTTCGTACTGCTTCGGCACGAACTGGATGTCGCCGTTTTCAACGGCTTCCACCGCCGGCTTGGCCAGCACGTCCGCGCGCACGTACCACTGGTCGGTCAGCATCGGTTCGATAACCACGCCGCCGCGGTCGCCGTAAGGGACGGTCAGGTCGTGCGGTTTGATCTCTTCCAGCAGGCCGAGGGCGTCAACCGCCGCAACGACGGCTTTACGCGCCGCGAAGCGTTCCAGTTTCTGGAACTCCGCCGGGATCTCGCTGGAGTAGACGTCAGATTCATTGCCTTTGGTGTCGTACACTTCCGCGCTTTCGCGGATGTCGCCGTCAAAGGTCAGGATGTTGATCATCGGCAGCTGGTGACGACGACCCACTTCGTAGTCGTTAAAGTCGTGCGCCGGGGTGATCTTCACGCAGCCGGTGCCTTTCTCCATGTCGGCGTGTTCGTCGCCCACGATCGGGATGCGGCGGTTTACCAGCGGCAGCACCACGAATTTGCCAATCAGATCTTTGTAGCGCGGATCTTCCGGGTTAACGGCCACGCCGGTATCGCCCAGCAGGGTTTCCGGACGGGTAGTGGCGACCACCAGGTAGTCTTTACCGTCAGCGGTTTTCGCGCCATCGGCCAGCGGGTAGCGGATGTGCCACATCGAACCTTTCGATTCGCGGTTTTCCACTTCGAGGTCGGAAATGGCGGTGCGCAGTTTCGGGTCCCAGTTAACCAGGCGTTTACCGCGGTAGATCAGATCTTCTTTGTACAGGCGAACAAAGACTTCTTTCACGGCATTGGAAAGCCCCTCGTCCATGGTGAAGCGCTCGCGCTCCCAATCCACGGAGTTGCCGAGACGGCGCATCTGACGGGTAATGGTGCCGCCGGATTCCGCTTTCCACTGCCAGATTTTGTCGATGAAGGCGTCGCGGCCGTAGTCGTGGCGGGTTTTCCCTTCTTCAGCGGCAATCTTACGCTCAACCACCATCTGGGTAGCGATACCCGCGTGGTCGGTCCCCGCCTGCCACAGGGTGTTTTTGCCCTGCATGCGCTGGTAGCGAATCATGGTATCCATGATGGTTTGCTGGAAGGCATGACCCATATGCAAACTGCCGGTGACGTTCGGCGGCGGGATCATGATGCAGAAGCTCTCCTGGCTTTCATCACCATTCGGTTTGAAATAGCCCTGCTTTTCCCAGTGCTCGTAAAGCGGCTGTTCGATATCTTGTGGGTTGTATGTCTTTTCCATTATTTCCAGGTTGCCGTGTTCAGGTTGAAACCAGCCATGCGGTACGCCTTATAGCGTTCGCGCGCCAGTTGTTTCAGATTTTCTTCGTAAGGGACAAAGTCTATCACTTCTGTGAAAGCGGTGGCAAAATCTGCAAAGTTAAGCCGCAGGCTGATCAGAATATCCCGCGGGCTGCTGTTGCGCTTTTGCGGCCAGGCAATCTCCACCGGCGCGCCGCCTCGCGGGCCTTCGCCCGCCAGATTGTGCGGCACAAAGCTCTCCGGCGGCCGCGACCACAGCGCCTCATCGAGACGAATCGCCTGCTGCTCATCTTCACAGGCGATCAGGACGCGCTTGCCGTTGCGCCAACGTTCTGCGGCAATGTCACACACCAGCTGCTCGACGGCGCTCAGGCCGTCGACGGTGTCTTCGTTGTCCAGAAGGTAGAACGTTGCATTCTTCATATATGGGGCTTCTTGTCGTGGATTTAAATGCAAAGCCGGGTGGCGCTAGGCTTACCCGGCCTACAAACGGCATCTTTCCGTAGGCCCGGTAAGCGTAGCGCCACCGGGCATCAGACGGCAATCACTCTTCGCCGTTAAAACCCGCGCGATTGAGCAGGAACTGCGACAGCAGAGCGACCGGACGACCGGTGGCGCCTTTGGCTTTGCCGGAACGCCAGGCGGTGCCGGCGATGTCGAGGTGCGCCCAGTTGTACTTGCGGGTGAAGCGCGACAGGAAGCAGCCGGCGGTGATCGCGCCGCCAGGACGGCCGCCGATATTCGCCATATCGGCAAAGTTGGATTCCAGCTGGTCCTGGAACTCATCGGCCAGCGGCAGACGCCATGCGCGGTCGCCGGCCAGTTCGGAGGCGCCGATCAGCTCATGGGCCAGCGGGTTATGGTTCGACATCAGGCCGGTGATGTGATGGCCGAGGGCAATCACGCAGGCGCCGGTAAGCGTTGCGACATCGATAACCGCTTCCGGCTCGAAGCGCTCAACGTAGGTCAGCACATCGCACAGCACCAGACGGCCTTCGGCGTCGGTGTTCAGCACTTCCACCGTCTGGCCGGACATGGTGGTCAGAACATCGCCCGGGCGATACGCGCGACCGCCAGGCATGTTTTCACAGCCCGCCAGCACGCCGATCACGTTCAGCGGCAGCTGCAGCTCAGCAACCATCCGCATCACCCCGTACACCGCCGCGGCGCCGCACATGTCGTACTTCATCTCGTCCATGCCTTCAGCCGGCTTGATGGAGATGCCGCCGGAGTCGAAGGTCAGGCCTTTACCGACCAGCACGATAGGGCGCGCGTCTTCCGACGGGTTGCCTTTATACTCGATGACCGACATCAGCGACTCGTTCTGCGAACCGTTGCCGACGGCGAGGTAGGCGTTCATTCCCAGCTCGCGCATCTGCTGTTCGCCGATCACGCGGGTGATAACGTTTTTGCTATAGGTATCGGCCAGCTGGCGTGCCTGGGAGGCCAGATAGGCGGCGTTACAGATGTTCGGCGGCATGTTGCCGAGATCTTTCGCCGCTTTGATGCCGGCGGCGATCGCCAGCCCGTGCTGAATGGCGCGTTCGCCGCTGGTCAGCTCGCGACGGGTCGGCACGTTAAAGACCATTTTACGCAGCGGGCGACGCGGCTCGCTTTTGTTGGTCTTCAGCTGGTCGAAGCTGTACAGCGTCTCTTTGGCGGTTTCAACGGCCTGGCGAACTTTCCAGTAGTTGTTACGGCCCTTGACGTGCAGCTCGGTCAGGAAGCAGACCGCCTCCATTGAACCGGTATCATTCAGGGTATTGATGGTTTTCTGGATGACCTGCTTGTACTGACGCTCATCCAGTTCGCGCTCTTTGCCGCAGCCAATCAGCAGAATGCGCTCAGACAGAATGTTTGGCACATGGTGCAGCAATAACGTCTGGCCAGGTTTGCCTTCCAGCTCGCCGCGACGTAGCAGGGCGCTGATGTAGCCGTCGCTGATTTTATCGAGTTGTTCGGCGATGGGGGAGAGGCGACGTGGTTCAAAGACGCCGACCACGATACAGGCGCTCCGCTGCTTCTCCGGGCTACCGCTTTTTACACTGAACTCCATGCACTATGCTCCTGAATCTTAAAGACAACAGTGGTGGCTACGGCTATACTCGTCGCCTTTCAAGTTGCAGATGCGCCGGCTGCGCCTGCTTACCCTGACGTGGCACATTGTGCGCGCCAGGGGCCACAGCCCTGCTGCCTTCTTACAACTCGAAATCCATTGAGTATATAATTGCAAGCTTTCGTAACTCATATCCGCTGTTGCGGTGACTTCGTGTTAATCTTAACGTTATTAAGGCCTGGGTTCGTCAGAAAAGATCCTGACATGCAGAACCGATGAGTCATTTAATCTTAGCGACGTTTTCGACGACCAAAGAGAATAAATGACGTTTAAGCCATGAAACAAGCAATTTTCCTGCACTAAAACGGGTTTTTACGGGCGTATTTATAGTGATAATCATAAGATATCTGGTTCGTGAGACGCTGAAAAGCCAGTTGGCGATCCTATTCATCCTGTTACTGATTTTCTTTTGTCAGAAATTAGTCAGGATCCTCGGCGCTGCGGTGGATGGCGATATCCCAACCAATCTGGTGCTCTCGCTGTTGGGGCTCGGCATCCCGGAGATGGCGCAGCTTATCCTGCCGTTAAGTCTGTTCCTTGGCCTGCTGATGACCCTCGGCAAGCTGTACACCGAAAGCGAAATTACGGTGATGCACGCCTGCGGCCTGAGTAAAGCCGTGCTGATCAAGGCGGCGATGATCCTCGCGCTGTTCACCGGCGCGGTGGCGGCGGTCAACGTGATGTGGGCGGGGCCGTGGTCGTCGCGCCATCAGGATGAAGTGCTGGCGGAAGCCAAAGCCAACCCCGGCATGGCCGCTCTGGCCCAGGGCCAGTTCCAGCAGGCCAGCGATGGTAACGCGGTGATGTTTATCGAGAGCGTCAACGGCAACCGCTTCCATGACGTCTTCCTTGCCCAGCTGCGTCCGAAAGGCAACGCGCGACCTTCCGTGGTGGTGGCGGATTCCGGCGAGCTGTCGCAGCAGAAAGACGGTTCGCAGGTGGTGACCCTCAACAAGGGCACCCGCTTTGAAGGCACCGCGATGCTGCGCGATTTCCGCATTACCGATTTCAATAACTATCAGGCCATTATCGGCCACCAGGCGGTGACCTCCGATCCGGACGACACCGAACAGATGGATATGCGCACTCTGTGGCAGACCCACACCGACCGCGCGCGCGCCGAACTGCACTGGCGCTTCACGCTGGTGGCGACGGTCTTCATTATGGCGCTGATGGTGGTGCCCCTCAGCGTGGTGAACCCGCGCCAGGGCCGCGTGCTGTCGATGCTGCCGGCGATGCTGCTCTACCTGGTGTTCTTCCTGCTGCAGACCTCAATCAAGTCGAACGGCGGCAAAGGCAAAATGGACCCGGCTATCTGGATGTGGGCGATCAACCTGCTCTATTTTGCGCTGGCGGTGCTGTTAAACCTGTGGGACACGGTGCCGATGCGCCGCTTCCGCGCCCGTTTTAATAAAGGAGCGGCCTGATGCAGGCGTTTGGCGTACTTGACCGTTATATCGGTAAGACGATTTTCAACACCATCATGATGACGCTGTTCATGCTGGTGTCGCTCTCCGGCATTATCAAGTTTGTCGATCAGCTGAAAAAGTCCGGGCAGGGCAGTTACGACGCGCTGGGCGCCGGCCTCTATACCATCCTCAGCGTGCCGAAAGACATCCAGATCTTCTTCCCAATGGCGGCGCTGCTTGGCGCGCTGCTGGGGCTGGGGATGCTGGCCCAGCGCAGCGAGCTGGTGGTGATGCAGGCGTCCGGTTTCACCCGGCTGCAGGTGGCGCTGGCGGTGATGAAAACCGCTATCCCGCTGGTGCTGCTGACCATGGCGATCGGCGAGTGGGTGGCGCCGCAGGGCGAACAGATGGCGCGCAATTACCGCGCCCAGCAGATGTACGGCGGTTCGCTACTTTCCACCCAGCAGGGGCTGTGGGCGAAAGATGGCCATAACTTTGTCTATATCGAACGGGTGAAAGGTAACGATGAGCTGGGGGGCGTCAGCATTTATGCCTTCAACCCGGAGCGTCGTTTACAGTCGGTGCGCTATGCCGCCTCGGCAAAATTCGATAGCGAGAATAAAGTGTGGCGCCTGTCGCAGGTGGATGAATCCGATCTGACCGATCCGAAGCAGGTGACCGGGTCGCAGATGGTGAGCGGTACCTGGAAAACCAACCTGACGCCGGACAAGCTCGGCGTGGTTGCCCTGGATCCGGATGCGCTGTCGATCAGCGGGCTGCACAACTATGTGAAATACCTGAAATCCAGCGGTCAGGATCCGGGACGCTACCAGCTCAATATGTGGAGCAAAATCTTCCAGCCGCTGTCAGTGGCGGTGATGATGCTGATGGCGCTGTCGTTTATCTTTGGCCCGCTGCGTAGCGTGCCGATGGGCGTCCGGGTGGTGACGGGGATTAGCTTCGGCTTTATCTTCTACGTGCTGGATCAGATTTTCGGCCCGCTGACCCTGGTGTACGGCATACCGCCGATCATCGGCGCGCTGTTGCCAAGCGCCAGCTTCTTCCTGATAAGCCTCTGGCTGATGATGCGTAAGGCCTAGCGGGTAAGCCTGAAACCTAAGCCCCCTCATTGATGAGGGGGCTTTTTTTTAGCGCTTGCGTCCGCCCAGCAGGCTCCCCAGCATGCCGCGGACGATCTGATTGGTGACCTGGCGAACTGCGCTTTTCGCCGCGGTCTGCACGATACCGTCGCGTTTGCCGCCGCGCGGGCCGGTGCTGCCGAACAGGATATCTTTCAGGCCGCCGAGCAGCCCGTCGTCTTCCCCGCTCTGCTGACCCTTCGCCGGCGGAGCCGACTGCTGCTCGGTAGTGACCTGCACCCCTTGCTGCAGCATCTCGAAGGCCGACTCGCGGTCCACCTCCTCTTCATACTTGCCGTACAGCGGCGAGTGATTCAGCAGGCCATTGCGCTCGTCATCGCTGACCGGCCCCATCCGCGAGCAGGGGGCGATAACCATCGCCCGCTCAACCACCGACGGACTGCCTTTCTCATCGAGGAAGGAGATCAGCGCCTCGCCGGTGCCCAGCTCCTGGATCGCCTGTTCGGTACTGAAGGCCGGGTTGGCGCGCATGGTCTGGGCGGCGGTTTTCACCGCTTTCTGATCCTTCGGCGTAAAGGCGCGCAGCGCGTGCTGCACACGGTTGCCCAACTGGCCGAGCACAGCGTCGGGAATATCCGCCGGGTTCTGCGAGACAAAATAGACGCCGACGCCCTTGGAGCGGATAAGACGGATCACCTGTTCGATTTTATCCAGCAGCACCTGCGGCGCATCGTTGAACAGCAGATGCGCCTCATCGAAGAAGAACACCAGTTTGGGCTTGTCGAGATCGCCCGCCTCCGGTAGGCGCTCGTACAGCTCGGAGAGCATCCACAGCAGGCTGGCGGCGTAGAGCTTCGGCATCTGGTAGAGCTTTTCAGCGCTGAGGATATTGATTACCCCTTTGCCACTGGCATCGACGCGCATCCAGTCGGCAATATCCAGCATCGGCTCGCCGAAGAAGTGCCCGGCGCCCTGTTGCTCCAGGGTCAACAGCCCGCGCTGGATGGCGCCGACCGAGGCGCTGCTGATATTGCCGTACTGATTCTGGAAAGATTTGGCGTTGTCGCCGATAAACTGGGTGATGGCGCGGAGGTCTTTGAAGTCGAGCAGCAGCAGGCCGCGGTCGTCCGCGATGCGGAAAATAATGTTCAGCACGCCGCTCTGCACCTCATTGAGATTGAGCAGGCGCGCCAGCAGCAGGGGGCCAAGATCGGAGACCGTCGCCCGCACCGGGTGGCCCTTTTCGCCAAAGATATCCCAGAGCACCACCGGGTTGGCGTGCGGCTCCCAGTCGCTGACGCCGATCTTCTCCAGCCGCGCCTGCAGCTTCTCTGAGCTCTGGCCCGCGGCGGCAATGCCGGTCAGGTCGCCCTTGACGTCCGCCATAAATACCGGCACGCCAATCTCCGAAAACGACTCAGCCAGCTTTTGCAGGGTGACGGTTTTACCGGTGCCGGTCGCACCGGTGATCAGCCCATGGCGGTTGGCCATCGCGGGCAACAAATAGAGCGCGTTATCCAGCGTGCGCGCAATCAACAGGGGTGAGCTCATGATCGATTCCTCCATTTATCCTGCGACGATTATAGGCAACCTCGTCGTCCGGCGTTGGGGAAATCGTCACGCGCCGCGCACGCTGTCGCGAGAGGCCTCAGGCGCAGTGGCGTTGGATAAGCGCAATGCTCTGCTCAATTTCGCGCTCGATATCCGCTTCGCTCCACTGCGCCAGCTCGGGAGCGAAGGGTTCAAAAGCGTATACCCCCTGATAGCCGCGGGCTTCCAGCGCTTTAACCTGCTCGCAGGTGCCGAGGCGATCCTGCGGCGTCAGCATGATGCGCTCGGCATCGGTGAGCTGCTCGCGCGGACGGGTATCGTCCACCCCGGAGAGGTGCACCAGACCGATATCCGCCACCTCCACCTGGCTGAACTCGTCCGCCGCCTGCGGGTAGAGATGGTGATGGAAGGTGTCGATCAGCAGCTTAAACGGCACGCGGGCGTCATGGATCAGCGTCTGCGCCTGGTGCGCCGATCGCAGTGAGCTTTGCGGGAAGCCCAGCGGCTCCACCAGGCCGTGGATGCCGTAGAAGGCGAACAGCGGCGCCAGGTCGTGCAGGGCGCTCAGAGTGTCGCTGGCCGGCACCTCGCTGCCGTCGTTGAGCGGGCAGAGCACCAGCGATTTGGCGCCGATGGCCTGGGCCTCTTTCAGCAGCGACTCGGTCAGCTGCCGCACCTCTTCGCTACGGCGGTTAAAGGGATAGACCGCGTTAATCGTCAGGATCTCGATGTGGTAACGCGCCGCCAGCTCGCGCACCTGCTGATGGCTCAGATCGTCGGTCACTTTCTCGCTGGGTAAATCGTTGCGCAGCTCGACTTTATTCAGGCCCAGACGGTTCACCAGACGGAAAAACGCTTCAATGCTGAGCGCTGGCGCGATTTTGCGGTTAATACAAAAACGTTGCATTGCGATGGCCATAGGACACTCCTGACGGAAGAGGGTTAGGTTCGTTCAATTGGCTAACAGTCAAAACGTTTATTCCAAAATAAGCAAGAATGAAAATGATGATTGTTTGAGCTGCCTCGCAAAATATTCCCGGCCGCCGCGGCGGGAGCGACCGGGACGGGGAGCCTGGCATCACGAGGCGGCGCGGCTCGATGGGGGAAGCGTGTAAGCGATGCGTGAGCGCAAAATGCGACTGTTATCACCAAAATGAAATTTCATTTCACAACAATGTTGAAATATAAATTTCATTTTACTACGGTTATAGCACAGCAGAATCAGCGACGGGCCGGTGTGCGCTGGCCCTCTTCACTATGAGGCGAGAACATGACGATCACAGGAAACTTTATTGGCGGGAAAACCGTTATCAGCAGCAGCAACGAAACGATGCCGGTGTACGATCCGGCGACGGGCAAAGCGGTGCGCGAAGTCACGGTATCGACCGCGCAGGAAGTCTCTGAGGCGATTCAGGTTGCTCGCGATGCGTTTGACAGCTGGTCCCGTACCACGCCGCTGCGCCGCGCCCGCGTGCTGTTCAACTTCAAAATGCTGCTGGAGCAGCACGTGGAAGAGCTGGCGGGGATCATCGTCAGCGAGCACGGCAAAGTGTGGTCGGATGCGCTGGGCGAGCTGACCCGCGGCATGGAAGTGGTCGAATTCGCCTGCGGGATCCCGCACCTGATTAAAGGTGAATACTCTTCTGACGTCGGCACCGGCGTCGACAGCTATTCGCTGATGCAGCCGCTGGGCGTGGTGGCCGGGATCACCCCGTTCAACTTCCCGGCGATGGTGCCGATGTGGATGTTCCCGCTGGCGCTGGCCTGCGGCAACAGCTTCGTCCTCAAACCGCCGGCGCTGGCGCCGACGGCCGCCGTGCGTCTGGCAGAGCTGCTGAAAGAGGCTGGTCTGCCGGACGGCGTGTTTAACGTCGTGCACTGCAGCAATGAAGATGCCGAGCAGCTGTACACTGACCCGCGCATTGCGGCAGTGAGCTTCGTTGGCTCCTCCGGCGTGGCGGAGTATATCTATAAGACCGCCAGCGCCCACGGCAAGCGCGTGCAAGCCTTTGGCGCCGCCAAAAACCACGCGATAGTGATGCCGGATGCCGATCTTGACGCCACCGTTAACGCCATTATGGGCGGCGCCTTCGGCTCCGCAGGCGAGCGCTGCATGGCGCTGCCGGTGGTGGTCGCGGTGGGAGATGAAACCGCCGACAAACTGATCGCCCGCCTGAAGCCGTTGGTGGAGGCGCTGAAAGTGGGCCCGGGCTGCATGCGCGGCCAGGAAGAGAACGAGATGGGGCCGGTGGTTTCTGATACTCACCAGAAAAAAGTCCTCGGCTATATTGATAAAGGCGAAAGCGAAGGGGCAAAACTGGTGGTCGATGGCCGCAAACTGCGCGTGCCGGGTTACGACGCGGGCTATTATGTCGGCGGCACCCTGTTCGATCACGTCACCCCGGAGATGACCATCTGGCGCGAAGAGATCTTTGGCCCGGTGCTGGGGATTGTGCGCGCGGCGGACTATGACAGCGCCCTCGAGCTGGTCAACAGCCACGAGTTTGGCAACGGCAGCGCCGTCTTCACCAGCAACGGCCACACCGCGCGTGAATTCGTCCACGACGTGCAGGCGGGGATGGTCGGGGTGAACGTGCCGGTCCCGGTGCCGATGGCGTTCCACAGCTTCGGCGGCTGGAAGCGCTCAGTGTTCGGGGCGCTGAACGTTCACGGGCCGGACGGCGTGCGCTTCTACACGCGCATGAAGACCGCCACCGTACGCTGGCCGGCAGGGCAGCAGACCGTATCTGAATTCAGCATGCCGACGTTAGGTTAATCGGCGAAGGAGAGCGCCATGTCGTTACTGGCTAAATCGCGAAAAGAGGGACAGATCCAGCATATTACGCCGCAAAGCGCCGGTTGGCGCTATATCGGCTTTGATGTCTGGATGTTGAAAAAAGGGCAGACCGTGACGCTGGAGAGCGGCGACCGCGAGCTGTGCCTGGTGCTGGTCGCCGGCCTGGCGTCGGTGAAAACGCAGCAGGCCGATTTCCCGAATCTCGGTAAACGGATGTCGCCGTTTGAACGCACCCCGCCGTGGTCGGTGTACGTGCCGCCGCAGGATCGGGTCGAGGTGACCGCCGATTCCGATCTGGAGCTGGCGGTGTGTAGCGCGCCGGGCAAAGGCAGCTTCCCGGCACGCCTTATTCGGCCGGAAGATGTCGGCGTCGAGCATCGTGGGAAAGGGCGCAACCAGCGTCGGGTGCATAATATTCTGCCGGACAGCGCCGAGGCTGATTGCCTGCTGGTGGTGGAAGTCTACACCGACGAAGGGGCCACCAGCTCGTGGCCGTCGCATAAGCACGATACCGCCCAGCCGGGCAAAGAGACGCAGCTGGAAGAGACCTACTATCACCGCTTCGATCCGCCGCAGGGCTTTGCCTTCCAGCGGGTCTACACCGACGACCGCAGCCTGGACGCCTGCATGGCGCCCTATAACCACGATGTGGTGATGGTGCCGCGCGGTTACCATCCGGTGGCGGCGATTGCCGGTTACGACAGCTACTATCTGAACGTCATGGCCGGGCCGGACCGGAAATGGCTGTTCACCTGGGAAGATGACCACGCCTGGATCAACACGCCGGAGTATCCGCGTCACGACTAACGTGACGCGCAGACGCCGATAAAAAAGGCCGGTTAGCAATGCTAACCGGCCTTTTTGTTTGAGAGCAGCGGGTACATTTGTAGCGTAACGCTCCGCAGAATCTCTCTCTCAGGCCCGGCAAGCACAGCGCTGCCGGGGAGGACACCTCAGGCGCCATACCCGTCTTATGCCGGATGGCGCTACGCTTATCCGGCCTACAGGATCCTCTCCTGAGCCCATATAACCCACGCCCGGCAAGCGCAGCGCCGCCGGACAAGATATCAGACTCGATACCTGGGATGTTGTCGGGTGGCGGCTGTGCCTGGCCCGGCCTACAGGGTCCCTGCGACCTGTCCCTGATTTACCCACTTGCGCGACTGAAACTGCCGGTGCTGACGGCCTCAAAATCGCTGAGACGTTCCCGGAAGGCCGGGGCAGCCCGCATGGATGCGGGCTGAGGGCCGTGTTTTGCAGGGACGCTGCCTCGGCCCGACCCGAAGCCTGCAGGGATAAGTCGAAGGGACCGCGCAGCGGCGATTTTGCTGGCCGGAGCCCGGGGGTACAGGGGGCGGCGGCGACTGGCCGCCCCCTGTGCGCTCCCTGCGCCATGCCAGGCATAACGCAGACGATTAACCGGGAGCGCAAATTTCGCTGAAGTTACACGTGATAAACGCATTGTCTGGCCGGGAAAGTTGCAAACCGATAACAGTCTCTACGGCGACCCGCAGGTGCACATATCCCAGGCCCGGCAAGCGCAGCGCCGCCGGGCAGGACACCTCCGGCGCCATACCTGCCTTTGTGCCGGATGGCGGCTTCGCCTTATCCGGCCTACGGGATCCTCCCGTAAGCCCCTATACCGTAGGCCCGGCAAGCGCAGCGCCGCCGGGCAGGACACCTCCGACGCCATACCCGTCTTTGTGTCGGATGGCGGCATAAATGCCTTGCCCGGCCTACTGGCGCCTCCCGCAGGCTTATACAACTCCGCCGGGCAACTAACGCCAGGCGGCTTATCTCACGCCTTCTGCTTGGCCTCAGACTCCTGACTGCTGTTCAGCGCCAGCGACACCGCCAGCGTCTGGGCCAGGCACAGGGAAGCAACCTGCGAGCGGAAGCCATCCACCTGCGCTTCCCGCACCACAAAGCAGACATCGCTGAAGGCCGCCAGCGGGCTGACCTGGCTGTCGGTAATGGCGATCTGCCGCGCTTTGCGCTGCGCGCCCAGCTCCACCAGCTCGACCACTTCCCGGGCGTACGGCGAGAAGCTCACCGCCACCACCACGTCTTTCGGGCCGACCAGACTCAGTTGCTCGGTGAACATGCCGCCGAGGCCGTCGATCAGAAAGGCTTTGCGATCGAGGTGGCGCAGCGCATAGGTCAGATAGGAGGCGACGCTGAACGACCGGCGCAGGCCAATGACGTAGATATTTTCCGCCTCGCCCAGCAGGGCCACCGCGCGCTCCAGCTCATCGCTGGAGGTCTGCATCGCCAGCTGCTGCAGCGCCTGGTTGTTCACCATCGTGAACATATTGAGAATTTCCGTCGGCGTTTCCGGCGGGCTGGACTCATCGCTGGTGGTCTGGCGGAACAGACGGGCGCGCTCGGTATAGTTGGCGGTCTCTTCCATCAAATGTTGCTTGAACATCTGTTTCATTTCGTTAAAGCCGCTGAAGCCGAAGGCGTTGGCAAAACGAATCAACGTGGAAGGGGGAACGTCCGCCTGTTGCGCAATGGAGGCCACGGTATCGAAAGCCACGCTATTGCTGTTATCAAGGATATAGCGGGCGACCTGTTTCAGGCGTTTGCTTAACGTATCGTAGCGACGCCTGATTTCATCCTGCAGGATGGTCAGCTGTGTTGGGTTATTGGCCATAGAGTGCGCTCTGAGAAAATGGAAGGAATATGGCTTCCAGTGTACCAAATGAAGCGAATTTTTCATTTATTGCGACGAAATACGCGATTCATTTCACGAAGAAACAGAAAAACGCCCGCTCCGCAAGGTGACGGAGACGGGCGTCGGGGGATCAGCGGCGGGCTTCGCGCCAGTAGCCAATAAGCGTCAGGTAGTTGCGTTTCACTTCCTCTATCAGCGCCTCATCGCTGAGCTCACCCTGCATCCAGCGCCGCGACGGCTGGCCAAAGATGGTGCGCCCGACGGCGAAACCTTTGATCATCGGGTGTGCGGCCGCTTCGGCGAAACCGGCGCGCAGTTTGTCGGAAGGCGCGTCGAGGCCGAGGATCAGGATCCCGCGGCTCCACGGATCTTCGCGCTCGATAAGGGCGGTGATCTGCTGCCAGCTGGCGCTGGAGAGCGGCGGCAGCTTCCACCAGTCCGGCTTGATCCCCAGCTGATAGAAGTGTTCCAGCATGGTGTGGTAATGGCGCTCGTCTTTGTCCGGGCCATTTTCCGGCAGGATCACCTCCAGCAGCAATTCATGGCCTGACTTGTTACAGGCCTGCCACACCTCGAGCAGCAGGGCGTCCTGCTCTGCACGCAGCGCCGCCGGGTCATCCGGGTGATAGAAAACCAGACATTTGACGACATGCTCCAGCGGCCAGTCGATCAGCTGCGAGCCGATGTTGCCATGCTCCAGACGCAGCGGTCGCGAGCTGGGCAGTTCGATAGGGCGCCCGATCCACCAGCCCTTGCCGGTAATGGCGTTTAGCGCACGCTGGCCGTAGGTGCCGTCGGCCAGAATACCGCTGCGCTGGTCAAGACCCGCCTCCTGCGCCGCCGCTTCGGCCGCGGCCAACAACAGCAGCTTGAGCTGCGGAATGCAGGCTTCATCGCGCCCGGTCTCCCGCGCCAGATCGGCCAGCTGTTTGCGATGGTCGAAGGCGAAAATGCACAGCTCCGGCCACTGCTGGCGGCGGCTGGTCACCCGGTGCAGGTGGTTGAGGCGCTCGTCGACGTCCGGGCGCGGCACCGATTCGGCGCGCTGCAGATAGTCATCGAGTTCGACTTTGGTCGGCATCGCCGGCGCACAGCCGTGGCGGGAGACCACCAGCGCCCCGCAGGCGTTGGCATAACGGCAAGCCTGCTCCCAGCCCTCGTCGTTAAGCCAGCCGCGCAGCAGGCCAGACATAAAGGCATCTCCGGCGCCCAGCACGTTGAGCACCTCCACGCGCACGCCCTGCTGCAGCGGCACCTGGTCCCAGCTGTCCGGGATGTCGCCTTCCAGCACCACGCAGCCCATCGGCCCGCGCTTGCAGACGAGGGTGGCTTTGGTGGCATGGCGCACATTTTTGAGCGCGGTCAGGGTATCGGTGCTGCCCCCGGCAATATGAAACTCTTCTTCGGTTCCGACCACCAAATCGAACAGATGCAGCACTTCCTGCAGCTGGCTGGTGACCGGCCCGGACTCAATGAAACGGGTTTCGCCATCGCCGAGCGAGGTGAGTCCCCACAGCACCGGACGGTAATCGATATCCAGCGCGGTACGCAGGCCGTGACGGCGGGCGTACTCCAGCGCCTTCAGCACCGCGGCGCGGGTGTTGGCGTGCGACAGATGGGTGCCGGTCACCGCCAGCGCCCGGGAGGAGGCAATATACTCCTCGCTGATGTCGTCAGGCGTTAAGGCCATATCGGCGCAGTTATCGCGGTAGAAAATCAGAGGGAAAGTCTCCTGATCCTTTATCCCCAGCATCACCAGCGCGGTCAGGCGGGATTTGTCGGTAATCAGATACTCAGTATCCACCCCGGCGCGGTTGAGCGTTTCGCGCAGGAAACGGCCGTTGTGTTCATCGCCAACGCGCGCCAGCATGGCCGATTTCAGCCCCTGAATCGCGGTGCCAAAGGCCACGTTGCCGGAGGAGCCGCCCAGATATTTCGCGAAACTGGCAACGTCTTCTAGCCGCGAACCGATCTGCTGGGCATAGAGGTCGACGGCCACCCGACCTATACAGATGACGTCGAGCCGCTTTACTGCTGCATTCATAGCTAGGATTTCCTTTTTGGTGTCTGCTGCCTGGAAGGGTCGGGATCCCGACGTCGACTCCGTGAACAGCCTGAGGGTTATTGGTTACCCTTAGTTTGAGAAATAAATATTTCATTTGCAAACTCGTTCGAAATTAAAAAACCAAAAGTGTGAGGGATCTACCACTCTGCCGCACTGAGCCTCGCGTGAGCGCGGATCGTCCCCACTGTTGACCCGGGAGAAAATGAAACGCCACACGACAGCCATTTACCTATGATTTTTAAGGGGATATTTCCGTGTGCTGCGGCAAAAAAGGGCCCGAAAACGTGTCAGGAATGTAAGTGAAACGTATGAAATGGGTAGAGAGTTTGATCCTTCTCGCAAAATGAAATATTTCTTCTGTATTTGTATTTAATGAAAAAAATGTTTGCCTATAATCCACAGGTATTCCAGTGACGTGAACGACGGCCCCGGCGGCCCCGGCGGCATCGGCGCGACGCCACACACAAATACTGAACAATAAGGATTGTGCATCATGGGCAAACTGAGACTGACAACGGCGCAGGCGCTGGTGAAGTTCCTCGATAACCAGTACCTGGAAGTGGATGGCGTAGAGCTGAAGTTCGTGAAAGGCATTTTCGCGATATTCGGCCATGGCAACGTCCTGGGGCTGGGGCAGGCGCTGGAGCAGGACAGCGGCGACATGCGCGTCTATCAGGGGCGCAACGAGCAGGGGATGGCCCACGCGGCCACCGGTTTTGCCCGCCAGGCCTTGCGCCGGCAGATTATCGCCTGCACCTCCTCCATCGGTCCGGGGGCGGCCAACATGATCACCGCCGCCGGCACCGCCAGCGCCAACCGCATTCCGCTGCTGCTGCTGCCGGGCGATGTCTTCGCCACCCGCCAGCCGGACCCGGTGCTCCAGCAGATTGAACAGAGCTACGATCTCAGCATCAGCACCAATGACGCTTTCCGCGCGGTCAGCAAATACTGGGACCGCATTACCCGCCCGGAACAGCTAATGAGCGCCTGCATCAACGCTATGCGCGTCCTGACCGACCCGGCGGAAACCGGCGCGGTGACGCTGTGCCTGCCGCAGGACGTGCAGGGCGAAGCCTGGGACTACCCGGAATCCTTCTTTGCGCGCCGGGTGCACCGTCTTGACCGCCGCCCGGCCAGCGCCGCGCAGCTGGCGGACGCCGTGGCGGCCATCAAAGCCAGTCGTAAACCGCTGATCGTCTGCGGCGGCGGGGTGAAATACTCCGGCGCGGGCGAAGCGCTGTCCCGTTTCGCCGAGCGCTACGGGGTGCCCTTTGCCGAAACCCAGGCCGGGAAGGGGACGGTGGTCTCTTCTCACCCCCTGAACGTCGGCGGCGTCGGCGAGACGGGCTGTCTGGCGGCGAACCTGCTGGCGAAAGAGGCCGACCTGGTGATCGGCGTTGGCACCCGTTTCAGCGATTTTACCACCGCCTCGAAATGGATTTTCCAGCACCCGGAGGTGCGTTTCCTGAATATTAACGTCAGCAACTTCGACGCCTGGAAGCTGGACGGCATTGCCATGCTGGCGGACGCCCGGGAAGCGATGACCGCCCTCGACGCGGCGCTGGCGGACAGCGGCTGGCAGGCCGGCTGGGGCGCGCAGATCGAGAGCGTGCAGAGCCGTCAGTTAAAAGAGACCCAGCGCGTCTACCAGGCGGTGTGGCAGGAGAAATCCTTTGTCCCGGAGATCGATGATCATCTCGATCGCGAATCAGTGTATCGCGAATTCCGCCAGATCACCGACTCCACCCTGACCCAGAGCAGCGTCCTTGGGGTACTGAATGAAACGCTGCCGGCCGAGGCGGTGATCGTCGCGGCGGCGGGCAGCCTGCCTGGCGATCTGCAGCGCGTCTGGCGCAACCGCGCGGAAAACACCTACCACGTGGAGTACGGCTACTCCTGCATGGGATATGAGGTCAACGCCGCGCTGGGCGTGAAGCTGGCGCAGCCGCAGAGCGAAGTCTACTCCCTGGTCGGCGATGGCTCGTTCATGATGCTCCACTCTGAACTGGTCACCTCTCTGCAGGAGCGGGCGAAGATCAACGTCGTGCTGTTCGACAACATGGCCAACGGCTGCATCAACAACCTGCAGATGGAGCACGGGATGGACAGCTTCGGCACCGAGTTCCGCTACCGCCAGCCGGAAACCGGCCAGCTGCAGGGCGGCCTGGTGCCGGTGGACTTCGCCACCATCGCCGCCGGCTACGGTTGCAAAACCTGGCGCGTCACCACCCTGGACGAACTGCGCCACGCGCTGGACGCCGCCCGTCGCGAAACGGTCAGCACCCTGATTGATATTAAAGTGCTGCCGAAGACCATGGTGCACAAATACGGCAGCTGGTGGAACGTTGGCGTCGCCCAGACGGCGCTCTCTGAGCGGATCCGCAAAGTTGCGCAAATGATTAATGAAAAGCGCGCCCAGGCGCGTGATTACTAAAACGAACATCCACTCTGAATCCTACAGACTTACGGAGAAAACCATTATGTCGCTCAAATTAGGTGTCATCGGCGCTGGCGCTATCGGTAAAGAACACATCCGTCGCTGCACCCAGGTTCTGCAGGGCGCCACCGTTGTGGCGGTGTCTGATATCAATGCCGACAACGCCCGTGCGGCGGTCGCGCTGCCGGGCGTGCAGGCGGAAGTCTACGCCGACGGCCACGACGTGATTAACGCCAGCGATGTCGATGCCATCCTGGTCACCTCCTGGGACCCGACCCACGAAGAGTACACCCTGGCCGCCATCGCCGCCGGTAAGCCGGTGTTCTGCGAAAAACCGCTGGCGATGACCGCGGAAGGCTGCCGCCGCATCGTCGATGCTGAAATGAAGGCCGGCCGTCGCCTGGTGCAGGTAGGTTTTATGCGCCCGTACGACGAAGGCTATCTGGCGCTGAAAAAAGTGATCGACGATGGCGATATCGGCGCGCCGCTGATGCTGCGCTGCGCCCACCGCAACCAGTCGGTCGGCGAGAACTACACCACCGATATGGCGATCACCAACACCCTGATCCACGAGCTGGACGTGCTGCGCTGGCTGCTGAACGATGACTACCGTTCCGTGCAGGTGCGCTTCCCGCGCTCCACCTCGCACACCCACGCGCGTCTGAAAGATCCGCAGATCGTCTCCTTTGAAACCAAAAAAGGCACCCTGATCGACGTCGAGGTGTTCGTGAACTGCCAGTACGGGTATGACATCCAGTGCGAAGTGGTCGGCGAGACCGGGATTGCCCGTCTGCCGGAGCCGTCTGCCGTCCAGATGCGCAAGTCCGCCAGCCTGTCGACTGCCATTCTGACCGACTGGAAAGACCGCTTTATCAAAGCCTACGACGTCGAGCTGCAGGCCTTTATCAACGACGTCAAAGCCGGCCAGCTGCACGGCCCGTCGGCCTGGGACGGCTACGCGGCGTCGGTGGCGGCGGACGCCTGCATTAAAGCGCAGGGAACCAGCGAGCCGGTTGAAGTGACGCTGCCTGAGTGCCCGGCATTCTATAAACGTTAAGCACGTTTTGCTGACGGAACTTCTTTGCACAGGTAACGACGATGAAAATTGCCTTTGATGTGGATGTGATTAAGGACCTCGGGATCACCCGCATGGTCCATCAGGTAGCGGAGTGGGGCTACAAGTACATTGAACAGTCGCCGCACCCGCAGATTAACCCGTTCTACAAGCACCCGCGCGCCAGCCGGGAGATCATGGCGGAGTACAAGCAGGCGCTGCGCGATACCGGCCTTGAGCTGTCGTCGTTTATCTGCGTCTACCGCTGGTCTGGCCCGGACGAACTGCGCCGTCAGGCAGCGGTGAAAAACTGGAAACGGCTGGTGGAAATTGCGGTGGAGATGGGCGTTCAGGTGATCAACACCGAGTTCTCCGGCGATCCGAATCAGCCTGAGATCTGCGATGAAATGTTCTATCGCTCGATGGAAGAGCTGTTGCCGATTTTTGAGCGGGAAGGCATCCGCGTGGAGATCCAGGCGCATCCCTGGGATTTCTGCGAAGAGAACAATGAAACCGTCGATATTGTGAAGTCGTTCCGCAGCGATAACGTGAAGTACGTCTACAGCGTGCCGCACACCTTTTTCTACGACAAAGGCGTCGGCGATGTGGCGAGCATGCTGCGCTATGCCGGGAGCGATCTCTCCCATGTCCTGATTGCGGACACCCGCAATCATACGAAACATTGCCGCTATATCGTTAACCCGCCGGGCGTGGATGCCGTGGTGCACCAGCACGTAGGCGTCGGGGAAGGGGATGTGGATTTCGACGCGCTGTTCCGCACCCTGCGCGAAATGAAATTCGCCGAGCAGACCTTCAAGGTCGGCGGGGAGCCGATTGTCGCCACCTCGCTGTTTGGCTACCCGGAAAAAATGAAATACCAGGCAGTGGAAACCCGTGAACTCATTGAACGTGAATTGCTGCGCCGCTAAGGCGCAGCGGCAGGAGCCCTACTATGAACAAAGATAACGTCAAACTGGCTATCGCCCCGATCGGCTGGACTAACGATGATATGCCGGAGCTCGGCAGCGAAAACACCTTCCAGCAGATCGTCAGCGAAATGGCGCTGGCCGGCTTTACCGGCAGCGAAGTCGGCAGCAAATATCCGCGCGACCCGGCGGTCCTCAAGCCGATGCTGGACATCCGCGGCATTCAGATCTGCAACGCCTGGTTCAGCACCTTTTTCGCCAACGGCCAGCGGGAAAAAACCATTGATGAATTCGTCAATCACATGAACTTCCTTCATGCGATGGGCGCGAAAGTGATTGGCTGCTCCGAGCAGAGCGGCAGCATCCAGGGGCTGGATAAACCGATCCTCGGCGATGCGAAGCCGTGCTTCAGCGACGAGGAGTGGCAGCGGGTAGCGGAAGGCTATAACACCCTAGGTCGCCTGGCGGCGGAGAAGGGGATGCAGGTCTGCCTGCATCACCACATGGGCACCGGCATCCAGACCACTGCGGAAATCGACAAGTTTATGTCGCTGGTGGACGAGCGCGTCTTCCTGCTGTTCGACACCGGCCACGCCTGGTATTCCGAAGGCGGCGAAGCGCCGATGCTGGCGATCCTCAAAAAGTATCTGCCGCGCATCAACCACGTTCACCTGAAAGACGTCCGTCCGCCGGTGATCGACCAGGTGCGCCGCGACGGCCTGTCGTTCCTCGACGGCGTGAAAAAAGGCACCTTCACCGTCCCGGGCGACGGGGTGATCGATTTCCGTCCGGTGTTCAAGCTGCTGGACGACTTTGGCTATAAAGGCTGGATGGTGGTGGAAGCCGAGCAGGATCCTGCCCTGGCCAATCCTTTCGAATACGCCGTCAAAGCGCGCAAATATATTCGCGAAACGGCAGGGATCTAATCGTTGTGACATTTTCAGGCCATACCGGGTATGGCCTGCTTTTTTCCTTTCTCAACCGGACCCAGGGCTCAACCACGGCGCCGGACAGTTCCCTCTCCCGGGCCCAGGGCTTAACCACAGCGCCGTACCGTCCCCTCTCCCTCAGGGAGAGGGCCAGGGTGAGGGTGACGATGACGGGTAAAGCGTCACTTCACTTCCGCCAGCGCGGTCTTATCCACATAAGGTTTCATCAGCGCGTCGGCTTCCTTCTGCGCCGCCTGCACCGCCGCTTCCGGCGTCACTTTGGCATCGTTAACCACCGCCGCCAGCTGGTTCTCCATCGCCTTACGTACCGCAACGGTCTCCCAGGTGGAGTACCACGGATGGGCGTACTTCAGCTGCTCAAGGGCGATCGCCGCCCGCGGATCCTGCTGCAGATAGGCCTTCATCTCTGGCGTATCGTATGACGCCTTGCGCGGCGAGAAGTAGCCGGTAAAGCGGCTCCACGCGCCGTTCACGTCGGGGCTCACCAGATAGGTCAGGAACTGATACGCCGCTTTCTTCTGCGCATCGCTGATGCCTTTAAAGCTCACCAGGCTGGCGCCGCCGATCGGCACCGCGCGCTGCTCTTTGGCCGGCAGCATCGCCACCCCAAGCTCAAAATCTTTGCTATTTTCGCGCATAAAGCCCAGCGCGCCGGTGCTGAGCATCGCCATCCCGAGCTTGCCGGAGAAGAAAGCGGCGCTGATCTGCTTCGAGTTCAGCACCCCGGACGGCATCACCTTGTCCTTGTAAATCAGATCCTGCCAGAAGCGCAGGGCGCCGATGGCGGTCGGCGAGTTGTAATAGACCTCGCCAGGATAGTCTTCGTTAAAGTATTTCCCGCCGTTGGCGCGTACCAGCGCCGAGAAGATCCAGCCGCCGTAGTCGTCGTTGGTCGACGGCAGCATGATCCCCCACTGGCCTTTGCTCTCGTCGGTCAGCTTTTTGGCATCAGCCAGCAGCTCGGCCCAGGTCTGCGGCGGCTGTTTGATCCCGGCCCGATCGAACATCGTCTTGTTGTAGTAGAGGATCGGCGTCGAGTTATGGAACGGGATCGCATAGGTGGTGCCCATCACCTGGGCGTTCTTATGCATCGCGGGCCAGAATTCCTTTTGCAGAAAATCGCCAGCCTTTTGATCGCCATATTTAAACAGCTCGTCCATCGGCAGGATCTCATCCTTCAGCGCCAGATCGGTGGTGAAGTTGGCGGACATGATCACCAGCGCCGGCGGCTGGCCGGCCTTCTGCGCCGATTCGGCTTTGATCTTGGTGGTGTCGTAGTTGCCAGTGAAGATGCCGCGCACTTCGACATCCTGCTGCGAGTCGTTGAATTGCTTAATGACGCGGGTCATCTCCATGGTCAGCTTGCCGTCCACCGGCGCCGGGAACATGAAGTCTATTTTCTCTTTTGCCAGCGCCGCGCCGCTCAGGGCAAGACTGAGGCCAACCGCGACTACCGTAAGAGGTTTAAACATGATTACACTCCATCAATAAATTATGCTGGGTCTCAGCATGAAAAAGATGCACATCGGCAGGCGAAAAGCCGATCGGTAGCGACTCGCCTTTCTCCGGCACCGTGCCGCGGTGGCGGCGGCTAAAGCGCAGGGTGCCGATCGGGGTGCTGACGTGGAGCAGGTAGTCGGCTCCCATCAGTTCTCGTTGCAGAACGGTGGCCGGGAGGCGCAGATGGCCCTCCTCCACGCGGTCGGTAATATGTTCCGGGCGAACGCCCAGCCAGACGCGGGTCTGATCCCGGTGGCGCGGCGGCAGCGGATAGCGCTGTTCTCCCAACAGTACTTCACCATTGGCGCAGGGCAGCGACAGCAGGTTCATCGCCGGCGAACCGATAAACCCGGCGACGAACAGGTTGGCCGGGTTGGCGTACAGATACTCCGGGCGCCCGACCTGCTGCACGTGGCCGCCGTTCATCACCACGATGCGGTCGGCCATCGACATCGCCTCGGTCTGGTCGTGGGTCACATAGATGGTGCTGGTTTTCAGCTGCTGGTGGAGGGCCATAATGCTGTCGCGCACTTCGCTGCGCAGACGGGCGTCGAGGTTGGAGAGCGGCTCGTCCATCAGGAACAGCCGCGGATTGCGCACGATCGCCCGGGCCATCGCCACCCGCTGGCGCTGGCCGCCGGAGAGTTTCGCCGGTTTGCGGTCAAGCAGCGCCTCCAGCTGCAGCATCTGCGCCACTTTGTCCACCCGCGGCTGCCAGCTGCTTTTCTCTTCCTTGCGCACCTGCATGCCGAAGGTGATGTTGTCGCGCACCGACAGATGCGGAAACAGGGCATAGTTCTGGAAGATCATCGCGAAGTTGCGCTCGCGCGGCGTGGCGGCGGTGATGTTCTCATCATGCAGCCAGATTTGGCCTTCGCTAACCGGCTCCAGCCCGGCGAGCAGGCGCAGCAGGGTGCTTTTCCCGCAGCCCGACGGGCCGACCAGCACCACGAATTCGCCTTCGTGAATATCCAGCGACAGGGCGCTGAGCGCCGGCTTGCCGTCGAAACGTTTACTGATGTTTTGCAGACTGAGCATGGCGGTTAGCGCTCTTCCGTTGGGCAACTGATGTTTTCGTCGTACAGCCACGGCCCGGCGTAGTGGGCCAGCGAGTGCTGGTAGCTCACCCACTGCTCGCCGACCTGGCGGTGCATCAGGCATGAAGCCGGGGAGAGGTCGTAATAGGGCCGGGTGTCTTCGTGGCAGTACGGCACCTGATGGACGGTACCAGGGATAGTGGAGATCAGCGCCTGGCGATACTGGGTCATGGTCAGGCTGTGGTTATGGCCGCAGAAGATGCGCGTCAGCGACGGGAAACGCTCCACCAGCGCCAGCAGACGGTGGCCGTTTTCGCAGGCGATCGGGTCCATCTGCGCATTGCCCAGCGGCAGAGGCGGGTGGTGCATAAAGATGGTCGCCGGTTTGTCGCCGCCCTCGAACAGCTGGGCTTCCAGCCAGCCGATGGTCTCGTCGGTCAGCCAGCCCTTCGAGGTGCCGGCGCGGCTGGAATCGATAAACAGCAGGCGGGTGGCGAAGTCATCCACCGCATAGCGCATATTTTGCGGATCGTTGCCCAGCTGCGGGCACAGCGGGTGAAGATGCTCCAGAAAATGGGCTTTGTCGTCGTGGTTGCCGGGGATCAGATACAGCGGATAGTTCAGGCTGCCGAGGATCTGGCGGGCCATCTGATACTCCTCCGGGCGGCCGCAGTTGACGATATCCCCGCTCACCACCACCGCGTCCGGGCGCTCGCGCAGCGCGTTAAGCTGCGAGACCACGTCGGCGTTGGCGGCGTTGACGTCGATAAAGCCGTACAGCTTCTCGCCGCGGCTGCGGAAATGGGTATCGGAAATGTGCGCTAACAGCATGAATCACTCCTTATTTGATCCCGGAGAAGCCGAAGCTCCGCAGGAACTGTTTCTGAAAAAGGATGAACGCCAGCATCAGCGGCAGGCAGACCATCAGCGTCCCGGCGCCGATGGTGCCCCACTGGCCGCCGGATTCGGCGCCCATGGCGAAGGAGACCAGCCCGACGGTCAGCACCTGCTTATCGGGATCGTTGAGCATCATCAGCGGCCACAGGTACTCGTTCCAGTGGTAGGTAATGCTGACGGTGGCGAAGGCCAGCACCGACGGCCAGGACATCGGCAGCAGCACGCGGAACAACACCTGCCACCAGCGGCAGCCCTCCATCAGCGCCGCCTCCTCCAGCTCTTTCGGGATGGCGAGGAACGCCTGACGCATCAGGAACACGCCGAACGCCGAGGTGAAGTAGGGCATCATCACCCCGGTGAGGGTGTTGAGCAGGCCGAAGGTTTTCAGGGTCAGCATGTTCGGCACCATCATCACTACCGGCATGATCATCAACTGCACCAGGAACAGGAGAAACAGCGTCTGCTTGCCGCGAAACTCGTGGCAGGCGAAGACGTACCCGGCGGTGGTGATGGTCAACAGCTGCACAAAGAAGGTGCCGAAGGTGAAGATAAGGGTGTTGGCGTACAGGCTCAGCCAGTCGGCGCTGTTCCAGGCGTCGCGGAAGTTATCGAGGGTCAGCGGCAGTCGCGGCAGCAGCGAGGCCATATCTTCCCCGAAGGTGGTGGCGCTGAACGAGGTGGCCAGCATCCAGATAAACGGGCTGATCCACAGCAGCGCCAGGCAGCACATTAATACTGTGAGCGTAAAGGGCGACGAGCGGCGCAGGCGCAACCACAGTGGACGCGTAGCGGTGGGCGAGCGGACCAGCAGCGGCGAGATGTCAGCGCTCATAGTGGGCTCCTTTCTCCAGCAGTTTCAGGTTAATCAGCGAGAAGGCGAACAGCCCGGCCAGGGTCAGGAAGGTGGCGGCGGAGGCTTTACCGAGGTCGTGGGTATCCCAGGCGAGATTCTGGATGTAATAGAGCAGCACGGTGGTGGCGTTGTCCGGCCCGCCGCGGGTCATTACCGCCACGTGATCGATCTGGGTAATGGAGTAGATCAGCGCGGTGGTGATTACAAAGCTCAGCGTCGGGCGCAGCAGCGGCAGCGTCACTTTAAAAAATACCTGGGTGCGGGTGGCCCCTTCCATCAGCGCCGCTTCCCGCGTCGAGGCCGGAATGCTCTGCAGCCCGGCGAGGAAAAACAGCATGTAGTAGCCGGCGAACTTCCACACGCCAATCAGCGCCAGCGCCAGCAGCGCGCTGTTGCTGCGCCCCAGCCAGTTGTTGTTCATCGGCCCGAACAGCTTCGCCAGATAGTGGTCGAGCAGGCCGAGGCCGGGCATAAAGATAAACAGCCACAGCGCGGCGGCGCTGACCATCGGGATAATCATCGGGAAGAAGAAGGCGGTGCGCAGCCAGCGGTTGACGCGATGGTTCTCGCTCAGCGCCACCGCCAGCAGCAGGGCGAGGGTCACCCCGGGCACCACCGTCAGCAGGATATAGAGCAGGTTATTGCCCAGCGACTGCCAGAAGACGTTATCGGCAAACAGGCGGGCGAAGTTATCCAGCCCGACGTACTGTGCGCCGTCGCTGGCCATGCGGGTATCAAACAGGCTGTCATACACCGAACGCCCCAGCGGGAACCAGGTAAACAGCAGTAAAAACAGCAGGGAAGGCGACAGGATCAGCCAGGGAAGCCAGGTCTTTCTCATGGTGACGCGCATCTCGTTCAGCCATTTATCGAAGCCCGGATTGTGGGAAGCAATGACTACAGAGGCATGGCGGGGAGATGACGGTTTGATGAAGCGACGGGGAAAACGCCGGGCGAGCGGGCCGCCCGGCGGGAGAGAACCATCAGAAGTCGGCTTTCAGCACCGCGCGGTAGCGGGCTTTGCCTTCGCGAACGTGCTTCAGCGCTTCGTTAATCTGCGACATCGGGAACAGCTCGGTGGTCGGGGCCACTTTGCTGCGCCCGGCGAACTTCATCAGCGTGCGCAGTTCGGACGGGTTGCCGGTCGCCGAGCCGGAGATGCTGCGGTCGCCGCCGATAAGGGTAAAGGCCGGCACCGGGAACGGCTTCATCACCGCGCCGACGGTATGGAAGTTGCCGCCGTAAGCAAGGGCTTCGAAGTACGGCTGCCAGTCGAGATCCACCGCCACGGTGTTGATGATCAGGTCAAACTGACCGGCCAGCGCTTTTAAGACTTCCGGATCGCGGCTGTTGACCACGCGATCGGCGCCCATCGCCAGCACTTCCTGCTCTTTGGCCGGGTTGGAGCTGAAGGCGGTCACTTCCGCGCCCATCGCCCGCAGCAGCTTAATGGCGATATGGCCGAGGCCGCCGATGCCGATCACCCCGACGCGGCTGGTGGCGGTGACGTGGTGGGTCAGCAGCGGTTTAAAGACGGTGATGCCGCCGCACAGCATCGGGCCGGCGGACGCCAGATCGATGCTCTCCGGCAGGGGGATCACCCACTGCCAGTCGGCGCGCAGCTTATTGGCGAAGCCGCCGCGGTTGAGAATGGTCGGCACCGAGCCTTCCAGACAGTTGATCTGGTTGCCGCTGATGCAGGCGTCGCAATGACCGCAGCTGCGCGCCGTCCAGCCGATGCCGACCTTCTGGCCAATCTTCAGCCCTTTATCCTGCGCCGCGCTGCCCAGCGCCGCCACCCGGCCAATCACCTCGTGACCGGCCACCAGCGGGTAGCTCGACATCCCCCATTCGTTGTCGATCATCGACAGGTCCGAATGGCAGATCCCGCAGTATTCCACTTCAACTTCAACATCTTCCGGCTGCAGCTCGCCGGCATCGTACTCCCACAGCGACAGATCGGCGCCCGCTTCTTTGGCGGCGTAGCTTTTAATGATGCTCATGTTTATTTCCTTGGGGTTGGCGTGATAACCCAGAAAGTGTAGAGCATGGTATTCCACGGCGCTTGGCAATCGGAGGGGTCGCGAAGCGGGCGGACCAGCCGCCCGTTAAGCTCAGCGGCTGGCCAGCGGCCACTGATTAAGGCGGATGCCGCGCTGCGGCGCGCTCTCGGCAAAATCATCCAGCACCGCCCGCACGTCCGGGTCCAGATAGCCGACGCTGTCGTGCTCGACGATCACCACGCTCTTTTCCGGAATTTTCGCCAGCAGGGCCAGCAGATGCGGATTGTGCATAAAGGTCAGATTTTGCTGGATGCGCAGCACGTAGTGGTCATCGTAGCGCGCCAGCTGCAGCGAGTGACGATGGCTGCGCCAGAGGCTGAACGCCATCTGGGTGGCAAGACCAATCCCGATCCCCGCCAGCATGCCGAAGGCGATAATCCCGCCGATGGTGGCGAGGAACGGAACGTACTGCGCCGCCCCCTGGCGGAACTGCTCGATGAACAGCCGCGGCGTCGCCAGCTTATAGCCGGTATAGAGCAGCACGGCGGCGAGGCTGGCGAGCGGGATTAAGGTCAGCAGGCCGCTGAACCACAGGCCGCAGATCAACAGCAGCACGCCGTGGATAAAGATCGACAGTTTGCTCTGGGCGCCGTTGCTGACGTTCACCGAGCTGCGGACGATCACTGCGGTTATCGGCATCGCCCCCAGCACGCCGGAGAGCAGGTTGCCGACGCCCTGGGCGACCATTTCGCGGTTCGGCGAAGGCGGCGGATTTTGCGGGCGCAGCTTTTTCAGCGCCTCCTGGCTGAGCAGGGTTTCGAGGCTGGCGACCAGCGCCAGGGTCACCGCCACCACCCACACCGACGGATTGCGCCACGCGCTCCACGCCGGCGACTCCAGCTCGCCCAGCAGGTCGCCGAGGCTGCCGAACGCCGGCAGGGTGATGCGCGGCAGAGCGGCCAGCTGCTGCGGCGCAAAATGGGTCAGCAGCAGGGTGGTCACGCAGCCGAGCAGGACGGCGATCAGCGGCCCGGGGATCCAGCGCAGGCTCTTCACCCGGCGGATAAGCGGCGAGCCCCACAGCCAAAGCACCAGAAGGCCGCCCGCGGCGACGGCCATCGCAGTGACGGAGGAAGCGGCATTGCCCTGCACCACATCGGCAAGCCCGGTCTCTTCCGCCGTGCCGAGCGCGACGGGGATCTGCTGCATAATCAGCAGGATGCCGATAGCCGCCAGCATGCCTTTGATGACGCTGGCGGGAACCAGCGAGATAAAGCGCCCGGCCCGCAGGATGCCGAACAGCAGCTGCAGCGCGCCGGCCAGCACCAGCGCCATCAGGAAGAGGGAGAAGGAACCCAGAGATTCAATGGCGGCGACGACGATGGTGACCAGTCCGGCGGCGGGGCCGCTGACGGCGAAGCGGGAGGGGCTGAGGGCGGTGACGACCAGGCCGCCGATGATGCCGGTCAGCAGGCCGACGAAGGGCGGTAAGCCGCTGGCCTGGGCGATGCCGAGGCACAGCGGCAGGGCGACAAGGAAGACGACGATGCCGGCGAGAGAGTCCTGACGAAGCGTGTTCATGGGGCGTGCTCCTGCGGTGAGAGGTGTTCGACGAGGGTGCTTAAATGGCCGGAAGCCAGATCGTAGACGCAGCCGTGCAGGCTGAGCGGCCGCCCGCTGGCGAGCACCGTCTGCACCGGCTCACTCTCCAGCAGACGGGCGAACTGGGCGCGAACGTTGGCTTCCACCAGGGCGTCCAGCGCATGGCGAGAGCGCTCCGAATCGGTGCTGGCGCTGGCGCCGGAGGAGGCCGCAACACAACAGTCATCGGCGATCTGCGCAATTTCGTGATGCAGGGTGTGGCGCAGCTGGCCGATGCGGCGAGCCAGCGCCGAGGATTCCTGCGCCAGCGGCAGGGTGGGCAGAGAGAGCGCCGCCTGCACGCCGCCGCAGCTGTAGTGGCCGCAGAGCACCACCCGGTCCACCTCAAGGTAGTGGAGGGCATACTGCAGGACGCTCATGACGTTGTCGTCGGCGGGATCGAGCATGTTGGCGATATTGCGGTGGACAAAGAGCTCGCCGGGCTGGCTGCCGGTGAGCACCTCGGCGGGCACGCGGCTGTCGGAGCAGCCGATCCACAGCGAGTGGGGCCGCTGCCCGTCGACCCATTTTTCGAAATAGTCCGGATCATGCTGACACTTCTGCAGCGCCCAGCTGCGGTTGCGGGCCAGCAAAGGTTTTAACGTCGTCACAAGTATTCTCCTGAGTTAATTCATCGAGTGAATATGTCCATCAAGACTCGTACAGCGACTAGTAAAAATAGTGTTTACCGGAATCCTTCACGCCTGAGGAAAATCCTGGAATAAACGGCAAAAAGAAAACTTTTCATTAATGTAAAGTTATAAAAATATTGATGAAATTAATATTTTGCTGCGGAGTGGGTGAATAACAAAAAGGCATTGGCTAAAACTTTCTGGAATATATGGGAATGGTGGTGGGTGCGGTTGGGGGAGATAGTTGGCGCTTGGTGAGGGGAATTTATCTGGGGAAAGATGGGTTGTGCTGGGGATGCGGGTGAGAGTGAGGTGAGAATAATTTGAGATGAGTTTGAGTGGGATTTGGGTGTTATTGAGGGGGAAGGGGTAATGGTTTGCATGTGGAGTTGGGGTCGCGAGGTTGTGAGAGGAGGGGGATTGGTGGCCGTCGCGCTATGGAACGGCAGCAAAAGGTGACGCTGCGCAGGATAGCGCTGTTTTTTTCAACACTTAGCGCAATGATGACACGCTGTCGCTTGCATGGCCGCCGCCGACAGGTATAATCCAGAACGTTTCCGCATCCCCTTCAGTGCCGAAGTGGCGAAATCGGTAGACGCAGTTGATTCAAAATCAACCGTAGAAATACGTGCCGGTTCGAGTCCGGCCTTCGGCACCAAAAGTATATAAATAGACGTCAATCGACGTCTTTTTTTATGCCAGAAATCCGCGCCATACAAGGCTTTACCCGCTTTTTCCCTCAACTGAAGTCAACCTAACTCAACCCACATCAACAAGTTTGTGAGTATACTAATGAGTATATTTGTCGATTCGATATTGCTTGTATACTCACGACATACCAATGGAAGGAGGACCATTATGGCCTTAACGGATACTAAAGTTCGTTCTGCGAAACCTGAGGAGAAAGAGTATTCACTTGTTGACGGCGACGGTATGTCCTTACTTGTAAAACCTAACGGCTCAAAGTATTGGCGATTTCGTTTCCGTTTTGGCGGTAAACAACATTTGATGGCGTTCGGTGTCTATCCTGAAATCTCGTTAGCTAATGCCAGACAAAAGAGAGAAGAGGCTAGAAAGCTGGTTGCTGCTGGCATTGATCCTCGTGAGCATAAGCGTGCTTTAAAAGAAGAGCAGGCGAAAGAGATTATTACTTTCGAGAAGGTTGCCAGAGAATGGCTTGCGACTAACCAAAAATGGTCGGAAGATCATGCTAATCGCGTAAAAAAGAGCCTGGAGGACAATATCTTCCCGGCAATTGGTACTTGCAACATTGCTGAATTGGGTACTCGTGATTTACTGGCACCAATTAAAGCAGTGGAAGTGTCTGGACGTCTTGAGGTGGCTTCTCGTCTCCAACAGCGCACCACGGCCATCATGCGTTATGCAGTACAAAGCGGGCTGATTGATTACAACCCAGCGCAGGAGATGGCTGGAGCCGTCGCCTCTGGCAATCGACAACATCGTCCGGCGCTAGAATTAAAGCGTATCCCTGAGTTACTCGAGAAAATAGACGGTTATACCGGCAGGCCGCTAACCCGCTGGGCAACGGAACTTACTCTGCTTATCTTTATTCGCTCCAGTGAGCTGCGTTTTGCTCGCTGGTCAGAGATCGATTTTGAAACGTCAATGTGGACCATCCCGCCTGAGCGAGAGCCTATTCCCGGCGTGAAACATTCTCAGCGAGGATCAAAGATGCGTACACCTCATCTGGTGCCGCTATCAAAGCAGGCGCTGGCGATCCTGAAGCAGATAAAACAGTTCTGTGGTGAACATGAGCTGATTTTTATTGGCGATCACGATCCGCGTAAACCCATGAGCGAGAACACGGTAAATAGTGCGCTACGGGTGATGGGCTATGATACTAAAGTTGAGGTTTGCGGCCACGGCTTCCGCACAATGGCCTGTAGTTCGTTAATTGAGTCAGGTTTATGGTCGAAGGATGCGGTGGAGCGCCAGATGAGCCATATGGAACGTAATTCGGTACGCGCAGCATATATCCATAAAGCGGAACATCTGGATGAACGCAAGTTGATGCTGCAATGGTGGGCAAACTTCCTGGATGCAAATCGGGAGAAGAGTATTAGTCCTTTTGATTTTGCGAAAATTAATAATCCCATGCTGACCAGATAACACATGACGCTATATGTTGGCCCCTTAACCCCGTAGATTCAACATGAGTGATTACATAAAGAAGGCATCCGTACTTTAACGTTCGGGTGCCTTTTTGCTTTTTAACACCCGAAAATCAGGAGATTTTATCAATGGTTACAATGTGTCCAAAATGTGGTTCAGAACACGTTAGCGAACGTAACATTGGGAGGAAGGCTGGAGGTATTGCTGGAGGTGTGGCTGGAGCCCTTAGTGGAGCAAGCTCGGGGGCTGCAATTGGCTCTGTTGTGCCAGTTCTGGGGACTGCGACCGGGGCTGTTATTGGTGCTGTGCTTGGGAGGTTTGTGGCTGGTGCAACTGCGGGAGCGGTTACCGGCTCAGCCCTTGATGGACTCCTGTTTGACAGATATGAGTGTGGCGATTGTGGTCATACCTTTGACTAGAAGGTTATGAAAAATGTCATATCCTTATGTTTTTAATGAATAAAAAATATCCACTACTTGCCTCATCAATTTTAATACACCCCATCCCCCGCATAAACCGATCTACAAAAACGATCGATATCATTATAATGATAGTTAAAAACTATCAATTACATAAAATTGATCGTTTTTAACGATAGATTATACAGATCAATTATTGAAATTCGATCGGTAATAACAATTTTACCTGCACTCACAACCTCCCTATCTTAGAAAGGATTTGATTAGAATCAGGCCAGGATTCTCACCGGGTGACAATAAGGAGATGCACCATGCGCCTATAGTAAGGACGTTTCATTGCGGCAGGTATAAGTCTGCCCATCTATTCAACATGCTTACCGGACAAAGTGACGGTGTTAAACCACCACTTCAGTCATTTATTGCTATTTTTCAAGGAGCCAACGATGGCATTTATTCTTTTACTTTTGTGGATCGGAGCATCGATAGTTATTGGTAAATTGGCTCAGGCCAGTGGCCGTTCGTTCTTCATATGGTTTGTTATCAGTATGCTTATAGACCCCATATTTGGTGCGATTCTTTTTGCTGTAGTTGTGAGGTCAAAATGAAACCAGACAGAATTAAGAGGCTTTTTAAAGCCTATCTTGGTATTGGCTTTTTATTCGTGTTACTTGTTTTTATAGGTATTGTTATTTTGTTATGTTTATAAGGGAAATGATCACGTATTTTAATAATTCCTTTATATCTACCGCCATACCCATCTCCTGTTCAACACTCTTGAAGTATATCAGTTTAACATTCTCTGTAATATTTTGGCTATTATGTAAAGATAAGGAATTATCATGATAAACTATTATGAATATCTTGAACTGGATATGAATGCCAGCGTTGATGAATTAAACCATGCGATACAAAAAGTAAGTGAACGTGATGATGCAGATTTAAAATTCATCCGTGAAATGAAATCCATTCTGTTAAACGATGAAGCCAGGGTACTGTATAATAATAAATTAATTTCTTTTATTGTTGGCGATCGTAACAAGTCTGATTTGGTAAGTGCTGAGAATATCCGTAAATTATTAAATATAGACAACTCGTCGTTACATGAGAAATATATCTGGATTGCAACGGGATTGTTTGTTATCGGCGTTTTATCTGCATGTTTGTTTAGTTTAGCTGTCAACTATACGGTTAATCTGTTCGTTATGATTGCCCTGGTTATTTTGTTCTATATGGACTGGAAGCTACTGGATAAACATGGTAAGGCAAGCTTTTCAAAATGGTGGATTCTCTTTTCGCCAGTCTATATTGCTAAACGTTGTAAAGCCGTTGGTCAGGGAAAAATGCTGTTGCTGGTCTGGCTTGGAATATGGGTTGTATATGGCATCGGGAACTTTGCATTCAACAGTAGCAAAACAATGCTGGAGCGCTCAGCATGTGAGGTGGTAACGGATATCTATCATAGGCAACTACGCCAGTACTCACAGCAATGTGAGAACGTAACGTTAACTGAAAGTGAAGGAAAACGGCACTATGGATTTGCTCAGATTAGTGATGGGACAACTAAAGATATTACCGTGACAGAACAATCAGATGGTAAGATTGTTGTATATATTGAATAGGCATTTTTGAGGCAAAGCACTTACCTTTGGGGTAAGTGCTTCTTATATATTTTTTTATTTTTAGAGGAGGTTTGTATGAAATTTTTAAAGAAACTGAAATATGTAATCACTCTGGGGGTAATAACCGCCTCCTGTTCAGTAATGGCATCACCTTATGGAGATTCAGATGTTCTGTTCGGGTGTATCATAAAAGGTAAAACCACTAAAGAAGTGGCTGTGTTGAGGAATAATAATGAGGTCACTTATTTATTCGGTAAATCGGATATTAACGGAGGGGGTGGGGTGATTCCTGAAATCACTTTGGTAAAAAATGTGAGCCAGCTAAGTCAGGCCTGGAATTACAGTAGGGCTGAGGGCGTGTCGATACATACATTGAACATACCAGAAAATGAGTATACTTACTCTGTTTCCTATATCGATGATGGAAAAAATACTGATGGGGAAATAACTGTTTTAAAACAGGGGAAAGAAATAAATACGATAAAATGCGATGATGTCTGGGAACAACATTTGGGTGACAGCAATATGATGCATGGTATCCCCGATGAACATTCAGACAATATTAACGAACATGAAAGTAATAAATCCAACTCAGAATCAGAGAAGATATCATCTCAATCACCTGTTAAGATCAAAATAGAAGATACCACTTACAACTTCAAAGGTAATGTCAGTGCTGAGCACACTATAAGAAGACATGTTTATGTTTATGGTATGAAGGATAGTGTAACGATTACTGGTTTAAGTATAGACCGTGGTAGTTGTTATCGGTGGAATACCCGACCAGTAACTCTGGGCTATGGTAAAGGTACAGATTTCTCTCTTGTTATCAGTCAAAAGGTTGCCTATGCAAACTCCGGGTGGAATTGGGTTGAGATGAATAATAGATACTCAAAATGTATGTGGTCAGAAGTCGAGGTTAAGACTAATAGCGGTAATTATAGTTTTAATCTTTCCAGATAGATCGCAATAAAGATACTGGGAACATGATAATGAAACGTATAAATACTTGTTCAATTAAAATTGTGAGCAAGTATTTATTTTCAAGAAATCGTTCAGAAATCTATGTCACGTTAAAATTACTGCAGCATCATCATATTATTCTGCTGCCCATTGCCTCATAGTCAAAAACAGGTGACATGATTCTACCCACGTAATTTTAGCCCAGAGTTTCGCCTCGAAGCCGCCCAGCTTGTACTCGATCAGCATTACATCGTTGCTGCTGCAGCAACTACAATGAATGTTGATAAATCCACGATGGATAAGTGGGGCCGCCAGTTAAAGGAAGTGCGGGCGGGTTAATTTCAGCTAAATAATATATCGAGGAGTGAGACCCACTCCTCGATATATTTAGTTTACTCCCAATGCCTTATAAACCGCATCTACCGGTTCAGAGTAAAAACTAACCTGGAATTTGGTAAATAACTCGGCTGGCACAGTCGGAATATCTACTGCGGAAGACATCGGCAGAAGTACCTTTTTCGCGCCGCTGTCGAAGGCGAGTTGTAAGCTAGCCGCCAGATCCTGAACAGGGTTGATCACACCACCGAGCGTCATGCTACCTAACACGACCATTTGTTCCTGAACGGGTTTCGCCAGTAAAACGGAACACAGCGCAATCAGCGCGGCAAGACTGGTCGCGGTACTTGGTCCGGTATTATGCAATTCGACTACGTGCAGGTGGTACTCATGTTCAGAAAATTTCGCTGTTGCGCTAACGCGGCTGAGGTTGCCTTTGAAATAGTCAAATCCAACCCGGATAGCTTCCTTTGCCGAGGTGCTTGATCCCAGACCAGAAACGCTATGCTTACCGTTGCCTGCGGTCATCTGAGTTTCGAAGCGGTACAGACCCGTCATACCACTTTCCGCTTGCGTAACCAAATGCACTACGCCTGGCTTTGGCATGCTAGCCGGAATTAATTCGCTGCCGCCCTGTTCTGGCACGCTGACGAAGAATTCTTCCAGCGTTTCGTTATCGATGTAACTGAAGTTCACATCGAAGAATTCCAGTCCGCCCAGCTTTTTAAGCTGTTCTTTGACACGACGGCGGGCTTCCATTGCGTAGGTCAGGCAAACACAGACGTCCTCTTTGCTGTAAGAGCCATTGGGATGAAGAAGTTTCAATAGACCAGAAACCGTGCGCCTTACCGCGATAACGTCGCGTTGGTTGAGGTTATTACCCAGCTTATAGAATTTATCAATCGCATCGGAGAAGCTGCGTTTGCGCATTTCCCGCATGTATTCGGCGAGATAATCCGTGATAAGGCCGTAGCGATTGGTAAAGAATTCCGGGCGCATTTTCGGGATTTCCCAGCCGGGTATATAGGCGTGGAAGCGGTCGAAAAACGCCGTGTCGATCATCGCGGCAGGGAAGGGGGCTAACAGATGGCTGGTTTTGACTAACGTCTCAACGCTCTGATTGATGTTGCCGACGAACACCATTGATGCTTTGCCTTCAATCGAATCTCTGCCGCGGGAAAACGAGCCAGACGCCATGTAATCCTTCATGATTTGCACGCCGTCTTTGTCTTTGAAAGTGATCCCCGCCACTTCATCAAACGCCACGACATCCCACATGCCAACCAGGCCAATCTGGCGGCTGGCCATGTTGTAAAACAGGTTGGCAACCGTGGTTTGCCCACCGGAAACTAACAGTGAGTTTGGCGAACACTCTTTATAGACGTGGCTTTTACCGGTACCGCGTGGGCCAAGTTCGCAAACGTTATAGTTGTTTTCCACGAAAGGGATCATGCGGGTGATCAGGTGCCACTTGGTTCGCTGCTCAATATTGGCGGGCTCCATACCCACGGAACGCAGCAGAACGTCAATCCACTGGTCGCGGTTGAAGTGGGTGCGCGCGGTAAACACCTCTTCCATGTCCATATTAGGCATCTGGATAGGTTTGAGGGTCATCAGGGAGAAGGGCGACGTTTTCTGTCCTTCCTCGAAGAAGTAGTTCACGGTGATCATGCACCAGATGCCGCCGGTCAACAGCTTCTCGTTGTCCTTGACCATCTGCGATGGCACCAGCGCATCTTTAATGCCGAGGTTAGATAGCTGGGCTTCGTAAACGTCTTTTTTCTGATTGAGCTTTACCGACACTTTGTCGATGATCTTGTAGGATCCTCTCTCACGAATGAGCGATTTCACCTTCTCCGCTTCATCAGGGCGGACGTAGTTATCAGCCAGAATGCGCTTAACATTCTGCAAGCCTTGTTCGACGATCTGGTCGTCGTCGGAAGCGCAGTACATACCGAGCAGGTACTCCAGCACATAGACCGGGACGTTAGCCCCTTCCTTGAGCTGTTTAGTCAGGTCCTTACGTACCACCCGACCACGAAAATGCTGATTCAGCAAGGCGTCCAGATCGTAACCTTCTGCGACGAGTTCCCCTTCGGATACAGCTGGAACGGGTAAGTCATGATGGGTTTGCATATCGCCTCACTTAAAAGAAATCATCCTGAAATGCCAGATCGATAATTACAGGGTACTTCTGGTAACCCGTTTCCGTTTGCGCATCTTCCAGTATCAACCAGTATTCATTACGGCGATTAAAATTCGCGCCAATCAGCTTCAGCGTAACGTCACGCACACGTTTTTCCATTGTGTTGTTATCGCTGTCAAAGCAGATTCGCTCTTTACCGGATACCACATTATTGGCGTTATCGACGATGAAGATGTTCAGAGTTCGCGCTTCGTATAATTCACCTACCGGATGGGTTTGCAGCAGGCTGACCTTATCAATGTTATTGACGAGTTTGATCAGCGGATGGTAATTCACGATATCTACCTGACGACGCTGAGGTTGCTTCTCGGCAGCGGTTTTCTGCAGCGCTTTCACCTGCAATACGGGAACGCAGACTTCCTGCAGCATGGCACCACCATGCACAAATCGCGCGCCGCCCGAGAAATGGAAACGCTGGATCCCTTTTGGGATCAGGAACTCGCTGTTATCGCTGACGCCTGCGGTATCCGCCACTTTTCCTTTCCAGCAAAAATCATCGGCAGGAAGCTTATGGCCGATAATAAAGCGTTTGTGGTTTTTAATCGTATTGCCTGGCTTGATCTGCAGCGTGGTTTTATCCTGCCCGGAAAGGGGCTGCTGCTGGAACAGGAAACCGTGGTCCGCCGTGACAATAATGCGTGTACCGTGGAGACGGTTAATCACACGGGTCACTAAATCCTTCAGTTCAACCACCGCGTTGCGGCACGCTTCGAAGGTTTTCTCCTCCGTAGATGCGCTGTCGCCCATGGCATCAATGGTGTTATGCCAGATATAAACGACTTCGTAATCGCGAATAAGATCCCGTCCTTCCTGATTTTTCCATTTCAGAAGATCGTCCGATTTTACTGCCATCCCTTTATATTTCTTCAGAATGGAATCGCGATTAGGCGTACCTGAGGTAGACAGCCCGTCTGCATAAACGATATCGCCATTACCCGTTTGGTAGCACATCTCGTCATGTGGCAGCAATGCCGCCATTCCCAGCTGGGTATAGCTGGGTAACACGCCTAATTGGGAACGCAGTTCGGCAGTAAAGCGCTTCTCGGTATTGATTTGGTTGCCCAGCTCTTCTGCCACTTCATAACGCAGCGCGTCGGAGATAATCACGAACACGCGCTTGATTTGTGGATTGTTAAACTGTGGCTTAACCACCTCATTATAGAAGTTTTGCTGACGTGGAACGCCCACCATACGCCACTCCTGCATACGGTTTTCGGCTTCCAGAACCTTATTCCAGCTCCGGCTTAATTCTGCCAGGTACCAGTTGGAATATAGCGCTTCGATATAGTCATCCAGGCTTTTCAGGATCATTGCGCCTTTGCTGTGAACCAACAGCGCGTATTCGTTAAACAGGCGATAGGCCTGGTCAAAGCGGAACAGCTCTTCGCAGTAAGCTTTCCAGAACGTTGCGCTGTCCTGATAGTGGAAACCGTCAATATGACGATTACGCAGATTCAGCAGTCGTTCAGCCTGACGAAGCGCGTCATAGATGGCGTAGTATTCCTGACGCGTCTGACACCAGTATTTGCTCTGTCGTTCGGACAGAAGCTTCTTAAAGGCTTCACGGTCAAGCGTGGTGCTCTCTTCCAGAAGCTGCGTCACCAGCGCATGAATAACGGTCTGTTCAATGCTCAGCGTGGTTTCGCACTCGTGCAAATCATACGGTGAGCTAAGACGGTACTGGTCTTCTGGTCGCAGCGCATCCTGCATCTGCTGTGCGCAATAATCATAAGCGTCTTTGTAGCGACGGTCGGCACGCCAGGTGACCATAAAGGCCAGCGCGGAGGCTCTGCCTGACGGCGTGGTCAGCACGTTTTTTTCCAGCCATTCGCGTTTCTGCGGATCAGCCTGTGCGGAGAGATCGGTACAGAACAGCTTGAGGATCAGGTTTTCCAGCGAAGGATGCTCGGCCTGATAGCCCATTTCCTGATTCAGAATGCCCCACAGCACACCTTCCAGATCGTGGCGTTTCAGCATCGCCAGCGTGTTTTCCAGATCGCTGTCGTCATCTTTCTGCTGGTTAACGTATTGGGTAATCAGGCTGAACAGAATCTCTTCCGTTTTTGCTGTTTTTACGCCAGTGATGACCGCAACCATCTTCTTATCAAGAGAGGCTTCGTTTTCCTGCTCAGTCACTAGGCCTTTCAAGGCAGAAAGACGTTTAGTGCTGAAAAATGCCTTCCGGCGTTGTATGTGCTCGCGTAGGCCAAGCTGCGGAATGCCTAACGTATTCAGCGTGATGGCGGCGAAATCGGCGTGGAACTCCGTACTGTAAAGACGAATATCCAGCAGCCAGTCGGACTCTTTGGGTGGCACATCGTGGGGGAACCACAGCAAAAACTGCTGTTCAGGCTCATCAACTTCAATGCGCTTTTTCACTTCCAGCTGTGACTGGTCGGTCATATCGAGCAGCGTGATGTTCTCCAGTTCGAGGTTACCCAGCTCTTCGAGGAAACGCTTATCAGGATCGTGCCAGAAAACGATGCGATTTTCGGCGAGTTTTGCTTTAAGGCCGGCAATAAATTCCTGATTTTGCAAGGTCACAATCCCATGTTGATTCGGTAAATTCGAAGATGCCTGAACGCCTGGAAACCGTGTTCCGCGTTCTGACATAAAGCCGCATTTTATCATGAACTGGAGGTGACGGATGCCTGAATAAGGCTGGTTTCCCGTATCGAGATCACCACCAGGCTGAAGCCCGGTGGTGTGGGAAGGTAAGTTATTTGATTAAATCACCTCAGGCGCATTGCCGGTAATGGCTTTCACATCCGCCAGCAGATCGCCAAACTTACCGTAGTTAACCTTAACGCCGTCGTCGAGATCAATACTGATTCTCATATCAGCATAGTGGCGTAAGCGATCGTCAAAGCTGCGCAATTCGTTGAATTTCTTGCTCAGGCTATCACGCTCACGTTTCAGACGGGTGGCTTCGCCGCCGGAGGCACCATCGACCTGTTCGTTCAGGCGATCGATATTGGCCTGGTAGCGCGCCAGCAGCGGCACCACGTATTCAGTACGCATTCTCGCCAGCGTCGCGTCGTTGTAGCGATGCAGATAGACCAGGCACTCAAACGCTTTCTCTTTACCGGAGCTGAACAGCCAGTAGATCGGGCGCTTTTTGTACATCTTCAGATGATCTTTCCAGAACTGGGTGGAAAGATAGCGACGGATAGTATCCAGCGCAGATTCGCCTTTTTTCGGCTTGATCGCGTATAAACAGAGACTTTCGGCGATAAATTCGAGATTTTCCTGCAAATGTTCCTCGCCCCAGACGGTGCGGACAAACTCTTTGACGCGAGAGGTGATGTCATCGTCAAACCATTCGTCATCCATCAGCGGTAGGATGCCGTCGTTATCGGCCGGGAAAGTTTTGTAGGCACCTTCAGCGACCAGTTCGGTAAAGCCTTTGCTGCCTTCATGGGCGTAGACGAGGCCTTCGCGATCGAGGGAATAGCGGCCCATTTGGCAGCCGATGTTGTAAGACAGAAGTTCAACAATACTATCTGAACAGAATCTGGCTTGATATTGTTCCGGTTTTAAAGATGATCCATATCTATATAAAGGATTTACGTCAAGTGATATGGTTGATGCATCTGGGCAAGCATTAAATTCATCTTGTAATTTATATAAGTCTAAAAAAAGCTTGTTATTTTTAAATTCTATTTCATATAACCGGTTAAAATTATCATAACAGTTATTTTTGTAAAATATAAAGCTATCTCTTAAGGAAGATTTTTTCTCCGCTACTAATGGGTTTTTCTTGAACTCCCATGAGCGTTCGAAACCATTCCAATCATTGGCACTCAATGAAACCGCCTCCTTTGCCAAAGAGATGATTTCATCGGAGTGTTTTTTTATATCTTCAGGGAAAGGAAGTCTATTGAAATAGCCAACATGAAAATGTATTGTTGGGTTGAGTATTTTTGTTATATATGAGCAATAAATATTATTAAGAAATGCTAAGCATAAATGGAGATCACTATCATTATTATAAAATGATGAGTGACCAGTGGCATCAAATATAAAACCTTTAGGTATATACCTGAAAGCATTATCACCTGAAGTTACATCAGACCAGCTAACGCTTTCTCTAAAATAAAACGTTGAATTTTGCTGGCGTGAGCGTAGCTTACCATTTTCATCGACGCAGTTTTTTATTTCAATACCATCATATTCCCAGTTAACAACATAGTCTTGGTTTCCATACCACTTTCTAAATGCCCCGCCTTTATTACATGGGAACCACTTTTTCTGAGAGCTTAACGCGCTCTTTCTATCAATTGCATTTAGATATATTTTATCGTTTTGTACTTCAAACCAATATTTTAAAAACCTGTCATTATCACCGGTCTGTAGGCCAACTGCAGATGTCGCTACTGATGTTATTGCAGGAGAAGTTTCAAAAATGTAACGTGCGGGTGAGCTCAACCAATAAGCTATTGGAGAGCCTGGTATTTTCATGAAATCCTCTTGCAAGGTATGATCAAAACGTTTCTCGCGACTAGCTAATTCATTTTTTTTCTGCTCTTCGCTACCTTCAATTAATCGGAAAAATACTGGTTGATTATTTACGATATAAGAGTTTTTAATCACCCATGCGGTGGTTTGAACAACTTCCCCGGATATTTGCCCGAACGCCCGAGCACCAAGGTGAGCCATTGTGGTAAATGTCTTATTATTTAATAACCAGTAGCGTAGAGTTTCGTAGCTAGATAAAAACATCCATGATTGCATATTTATTTGTGCATTAAATCCATTTTCTTTAAGTAAAGAAAAAGCACGTTGCATAAACATCGCAAAGAGATCTGATTTGCTGTCAGGGTAGTAAGTTTTAGCAAATATTTTCAAATCACTATTCATCCCACCAGTACCCATATACGGTGGATTCGCGACCACCGCATCATACCGCTGCGCCAGTATCCACGCCTGCTGAATATACGGAATAAACGCCTTCGCTGCAGTCTTCTGCTGGAAATCCCCATCCTGTTCAAGGCGATACAGCGCTTCGAGAAACGCCTTCAGCTCCGCTTCTTCTTCCTGCGGCACCTGAATCAATGAGCCCAGCGTTTTGGCATTAACAAAGCACTTCAGCGTGCGCATCAGCAGCTGATATTCCGCGCTGTCGGTATGGGCTAATTGGGTATTTTCGGCAAACATATCCCCCATGCTGCCGGTTTGGTTCTGCTGGTGGAAGTTGAGCTGCTGCCACAGCTTAGCAATATCCAGATGTAGGCTCTCCTGCAGAGAGAGAATATTCAGGCGTACATCGCGGGTGAATATCCGGCGGTCATCCTTTCGAGCCATCATTAATAAGGCAAAGCCGGAAAGCTGGGCTGCGCGGTCGTCGATGTCGAGACCAAAAATATTATTTCCCAGAATCAGCTGCGGAATATCACGGGCACGATATCCGCGCTCTTCATAGATATTTTTCAGCACGTTATAGGCTTCAATCAAAATATGCCCGGAGCCGCAGGCCGGGTCGAGTACTTTGATGCTTTCCGGTTCAATGCTGGCAGGCGTAATGGCTGCCAGATGCGCCTGCACTTCTGACGTCTGTTCGGCTGGCTCAATGTAGTAGTCCATTTTGCCTTTCAGCGGCGAGTCGGGGTAGGTCTGCAACCACTGGCGGCCAACGGAGTTCTGCACCAGATACTGCACAATCCAGTTTGGGGTAAAAAGCTGGGTGGCGGCAGGAATATCTTCGCTCTTTACTACCTTGCCGATAACCGCATCTTTTTTTTCAGAGATATAAAACTGATATAACCAGCCGATAACCTCAACGTCTTCCCAGTCTTCAGGCGGAATGCCGTCCACCAGACCGCGCAAAATGGAGTCTGTACGGGTCAGGTTATCCGGCAGCAGCAGTTCAGCTTCATCGTCGACCGCTTCAAACAGGAACGGCATCGCACGATGCAGCGCGTGGCACTGGGTCAGCAGCAGTTCACGGTAGATGGCTTCGTCCTGGTTACCGGACAACTTCATCTCCACCAACTGTGCCTTTTTCTCTGGCAGTAATGCTTCCGCCACTTCCGGCACATGATCCAGCACTTCAAAGCCGGTTGGATTATCCGGATGCGAGAGCATGCGGAAACCGTGGTCAAGGTAACCCTGGATCTCCATATAGCGAATGGCGCACAGGCGGTTGAACCAGGTGTAGGCACAGTGCTCAACCAGCACGTCAAAGCCCTGCTCGCGGGCGCGTTTGACCAGACGATCGCGGCGGACGAGGGTGGATTTGGGGTAGTCGAACTGACCATAGCGCACGGTTTCACCGACGCTCTCGGCATCAGCAATCTGCAAAGTGCCTTTTTTATCGACGGAAATCCCCAGCGTGGTTAGCTTCTGGATCACCGCATCGCGGAACTGGTTACGGGCCTGTGGAGCGTATTTTTTGATGTTATTGGTATTCATAGAAAATCCTGCAAAGGGCAGCAGAGCGCTGCCCTGAAATGGGGGTTACTGAAGACGAATCCGGTCACCTGCCTCAATGGCTGCCAGCAGGGCAGCGCGAAGCGTATCAAGCGCTTTTTCCACCTGCTCGGCGGTTTCCAGCACTTCACAACCGGTGGCTTTGCGCATCTCGCTGGCGACATTGACCAGATGCGTTTTTTTCGGTACCGGTTGGATTACGGGTTTTTCTGCCACAACATAGGTCTGTTGTGATTCTGCAGCGCGTGTGGCTTCATTCGCTGCTCGTAGCTGGGCTTCCTGCTTTTTACGCAGCTCGTCGATCCACTGGTTAATCTTCTTTTCTGCATCCGTTTGTAGCGCTTTCGTCTCTTGCTGTTCCGCCAGAATTTCCGGAATCGAATGGCTGACCTCAGCGCGCTTTCTGGCTTTTTGCATCGGCAGCAGAACGCTGTTTTGCAGCTCCGATGTGGCATGCGCTTCCTGCAAACGTTGACGACTCTCTTCGATGCGGGCGTCAATTCGTTCCAGGGCGCGCTGGCGGTGCTGTTCAACTAACTGATGGTTAACGTTCTGAACCTGTTCAATCAGCGGCGTGATGCGATTGAGATGCTTGTAAGGCTCCGGCATCTGCCAGATGCTTTCCAGTTCACCCAGCGCTTTTACCGCCACGGCGTCTTTTTCCAGCGCGCTGCGGTTGGATTTAAAACTGCCATTCAGTGCAGCACCCAGTTTTTGCCAGGTGGCAAACTGCTTGCGGTAGAAATCGACCAAATCTTCACGATCTTCACTGAAATCCAGCAGTTCATTGGCCTGGCTGGTGACCTTCTCAATCAGGGCAAAATCTTCATTTTCATTCAAAATGGAATTCAGCAGGCGCAGACCTGACTCAATCTCATTTTTGCCTGGATTGTTTCCACCTTCCGCTTTCGCTCTGAAGACATTCAGCTCTTGCTTCCAGTCGTCGAAGACCTGACGGATATGTTCGACCAGTGCGGGTTCTTCACGTTCGCTAAACGGTTGTTGGGCAATCTCCGCCATGGTTTGGGCGGCTTTGCGAATTTGTGATTCGTCGTGACGACGAATTTTGTGCAGACGTAGCTCGCTGTGGCGACGGCTGTTATTGAACAGCTCCCAAACCTGCTTACGCTCGATATTGTTATTCTGCTGGCTAAAGCTGAATTTGCCTTTACGTGCTAGGCGAGCAACCAACAGCTTCACTTCTTCTTCTGGCCATCCATAAGGACGACGAGCAAAGTGGTTCAGAATATCGCGTAAATAGACTGGCTTATTGAACTCGATGTTCATGCTGACCCAGGTTTCCACCTCGCGCATTGCGTCGGGATTGGATTCTTCTGTGTCGCCCAGATCCAGTTCCGCATCATTTTCTAAAGTAAGCTGGTGATTAATCTCACGTGCGATTTCGCCATTATAAGGACGCAACATTTTTAGCTTGCCGAACGTGTTTTCAATCACGTAACGGCAGGCTTCATCCACAATGCTGGATGGCGTCGAAGATTTCTTCGGTAAGCGCTCGCCAATCGCCCAGACGTCTGCTTCGGCAATAAGCGACTCCAGCTGGACGCGCAGCATTTTTTCGCGAACGCTGTTCTCGCGGGCTTTTTCTGAAAGCAGGCTGGCCTGTTCCGGGCGTTGTCCGGCGTTGTCCTTGAGGAATTTTTCGGTCTGAACGACTAAATCAATGTCGGTCCAGGTGCGTCCCTCCTCAGGGAGGCGAATCAAAATACAGCCATCACCTTCCGAAGTATAAGGACGGCAGGCGGCATCGCTGTTATAGAACGTATAGGTCGGATCTTTTGGCGTGAGAATTTTTACCACCAGATCGTTAAGCATTGCGCCGTCCAACGGATGCCCGTTCAGGAAGCGGCTGATATCAAAGTCCTGCTTATTCGCTGGATAGCGATATTTTCTGTTTTTCAGAATGTCATCAAAGATGATCGACGCCAGTTTTTTATTGATCGCTGAGAAATCGATTTCGACGTTGCGGATCTCGTTCTCGATCTCTTTTTCTTCGTTGGTCAGGAACACGTATTTGTCTTCAACGCGTGCAATCAACATTTCCCGTTCCAGTTTGTTCAGGCTTTTTTCAACGCGGCGGCGCAGATCGACTTTATCAGCATCGATTTTATCAATGGAAAGGGTGACCAGATTATCGAGTGTACTTTTCAGCACATCGACATAACGGATCAGGAACAGCGTTTTCAGTAAGTTGCCATCGAATTCATCAAGAATGCCATTCTGGCAGGCCTGAGTGATGGTGCGGCTGACGGCCGGTTCCAGGAAGCTCTCAATCGCGGCATAAAAACGCCAGAACGGCACCAGAGAATCCAGACCCTGCGGGGCGATTTGCTGTGCCGCAGTCTGGAACGCTTCTAACTGTGAGCGTTCACCCATGGCTAACTGTTTACCGGCGGCACCTTTGGTCCGGATAGACTCAAAAACCTTCTGCAGAATCTGGTAGTGCCACGGGACAAACGGGTAGTTATCAATAAATTCTTCTTCACTGGTGTAAGGACGCAAAGAAGCGGTGGTTGTAGGGTCAAAGGCAAGCTGGTTACGCAGAATGTCGCCTTTTTCCTGCCAGACTTTAGCCAGCGCGGGTTTTGCAGCATCGGTTTTCACCAGCAAACGTTTTTGGATAACTTCGGAGGTATTGGAGCTTGAAAGCTGCAGGCGAGTTGAGAAGCGGCCCTGTATTTTAGAGAAATCTTGCCCGTCGCGGCTGCTCATGCCGCCAATGGCCGCATTGATATCTGCCTGGGAGGTAACAATAACCCATGCGCGTCCACCACAGATAACACCCAAGTTTTCAGTGATAGTCTGCAGCTTTAACATCATCTGCGTATTTTTACCGATGAACTGGCCGACCTCATCTACCATGAAGAGGATATTTTTGCCGTTTTCATCCAGCCACTCTTTGACCCACTGGCAAAAATTATTGATATCTAATGGGAAGTTCTTATCGAGCTGTTCCACCCATTGACGCGAGGCGTCAACGCTTTGACCTGTGGCCTGGCTTAGGGCTTCTGCCATTTCATCGCTGATGAAATAGTAGGAATCGCGCTCTTTTTCCCAACTTGATCCAGTGATAGTGGAGAATGCGGTCTTAAACGCGTCGTATTGGCCGCGTTTAGCCAGCTCACGCTCCAGATGGGCGATGTGCGGAAAATCAGCGCAGTAGCCAACCCGTTCGTTAAATACCTTCAGGAAGACTTTAAGGATGGCATCTTCTTTGTCATCGACGTTAGCACGAGAATCAATATTGAATAGAATCACTTCCGTCGGATGATGGACCGCTTTGTTGATATCAGCGAGGAACAGAGCATCTTTGATTTTGTCTTCAAAGAAGGCGTATGCATGACGTTCCGTACCGTTATGGCTGACTTTGCGGTTAGACAAGAGATACGACAGAATCTTGATAAAGTGTGATTTACCTGAGCCAAAGAACCCTGACACCCATACGCCGATTTTATTTTCCATGCGTATGCGCTCCGGACCGGTTGCCGGAACATAAGATTCAAAGAAGTGGCGCAGATGTCCTTCCAGTTCCCGGGTGATGACGTATTCATCAAGCTCAATCCAGGCACTGGCATCGTCCGTCTGTTCGGCTTTTACAACGCCATTGATATTTCGGTCCAGACGTTTTTCAAAGATCTGTTCAATATTCATTGCTGTGCTCTTTAATGAGGATTCAATGTCGCCGCAGGCCCGCTTTCGGGTACCAGCCTGAAGGCGCGATAGTAATTTCGGGAATCAATGCCCGCCAACGGAGAGAGGTCGTGTCCGCTATAGGTTCCCGGATAAAACATCAGCAGGGGGGTGAAACCCATCACGTCCTGCAAGGCGCTCATCAGCTCATGACCACGAACCAGCGGCCAGGCATTACCCATGCCCGTCAGGATGACAAATTCTTGATTCTGAAGATCGACTTTTTTTGCTATGTAATCTGCGATCTTTTTCTGGTTTAACAAGCCAACGAGCTGTTTTTTCAGCGCTTCGGTACCTACTTTCACTTCCTGCTGACAGACGCGTTCAAATAACTCACGTTCAGTGAGCATGTCGATGATGATCTGAAAGATGTTGAGGTGCGCGAACTTGTGGTCCTTTTCCAGATTACGGAACAGATACTTCAGGTGTTCACGTACCTGCAGCTCATTCTGAGCAGGATAATCAAAAATCCAGAACCCAATCTCATTACCGGAGCCGTTATTTTTGAGGAAGCGCTCTTCGCTAATGCGGTTCTGAACCTGTGACAGGCGGTATTCAAGCACGGGATCGATCACCGTTGCCCCTCCAGAATAGAAACCAATTCTTGTTGTCCAAGGCGCTGCAAGGTTGCCTGAGTTTCTGGTAAAAGAAAGACTGACTGGAGATTACGTCGACGTGGCGTATCCAGATAACCTGCTTCAGCCAGTGCTTTGATCAGGTTGTTACCCATTTTTTTGATGGATGAATCTGAGTAACTGGTGAGTACGGGCTGCTGGCGAAGATGGCTGGCCACAAACTCATCCCAGCTATCCATAGGAAGCTTTTCTTTAAATTGTCTGCGAAGGTCGTTCACCACTTCAGCCAGAAAGTCTTTAACAACCGGTGAATGGAGGACCAGAGCGACAAACAGCAATTGCTGACGCTCGCGCTCGCTTCCTTCCGCAATAAGTGACCACGCCACTTTATCAAGCGTATTCAGGCGTAGTTTTATCGTTGTGGCATAGCGCTTCGCCGTATTGGCAGAGGAGGATTGTAGAATGTTATGACCAACGATCTGCTCTTGCCAGGTCTGTTCATCGGGATTGGTAAGCATGAGCTCAGCGATGATTCGACTTTCCCTGCTCATAAGCGGCCCGCCTAGCAGGTCTCCAATCCATGCTTTGTCGTTTTTCACCGTCATTTCTACCCTCTGAAAACTGCTATGCTGCTCGCAAAAAACAAACAATGATTGTAATGGGGGAAGGGACCGGATGCCATGAGAAAAGGCAATTTGTGAGAGGGGAGGGCTCTAATAAGGAGCACTTAAATCTCACCTGCATGGTGGTGCTTGTTCTGGTCAAGTTAATCAGAACACTGTTTTATCATTCATCTGTCCATATCATTCGGGGACAGTTCACCGTTGCAATATGGTTTTGGTCGACCTTGTAGTAATGGATGGTGTTGTTGAATAAATAGAGATTATACTGCGAACCTACAAAGGCGGCGGACTCCCTTAACGTAAAATCAGTAGGTTAGAGTCAGGCTTGGAAGGGGCTCGCAAGAGTGACAAGCATCTTTAACCAATGCCGAGATCCGCGGCGAGAATGCTAATTCCGAGCACGTTCATAGGGGACTGTCAGTGGTGTTGTGATCATTGTTCCTCGCTTCCGAGGGAAGAACTAATGCCGGTGTACTTTACTATGAGGGCGAGTGTTTGTGTCCATTTCTGATCCGCAGGTACCTTAACGGGATGTTATAAACTGATAAACATTGACCTTGATAGAGGGCTCCCGCCACGCGTCATGCTATTTTTACTCGTAGTTTCTCCAACGAATTCAGTACAATGTACATTGATAAATTTTTAACTGAATATGATGAGTCGCTGACCGGCGAGATGAATATCGACCCTTTGGGCCAACTGGTTATCTGGTCATCCTGGGGACTGGACCTCTTTCACGGACGCATCACTTCTATTGCCAATGATGTCAGGCAGTATACGCTCAACCTGCTGCACCACAGCGTCATCCGAAAAATAATGCTGGATGATGCTGTGCAAACCGCTGGCGCGATGAAAATACGCTATCCCAAAAAGCAGCTCAGAGAGTTTATCGCGGCAAGCCTTATCCAACTGGAGAATATTTATTCGATGCTGGGGGCGGAACGCAGGTGTGCAGGGGATTAATAAGGCCAGGGCAAAATGGCATACCTCAGATAAGAACCCTCAGCTCACTTTTGGCCATCAGAAGGAAAGTGAACTGCTGACAAATCAGCTTGCGCTCGGTACCAACGGCCGCTACAAATCACCGATGATCAGTATGCGTTTTTTCACGACGACCTACGACTATGATCTGCCGGATAGTAAGCCTGTATGGGAGGCCGCTGAAGCCTTTATTCGCCAGATCCCCGAGTTACACCAACTGCATACTGATGTACTGACCTATCTTAAGTCGCTGATGTGCGAAGCAAGCAAGGATGCCCTGACGCTCTTCTTCAGTAATATCCCCGACAGTCTTAAAACTCGCTACGTCAGCGTATTTCGGGTAATACTACCAACTTGCTGATTTAGTGTATAATGGTGTTTTTGAGGTGCTCCCGTGGCTTCAGTCTCCGTCTGCTGTCCCTCCTGTTCCGCTACTGAAGGCGTGATGCGTAATGGCAAAAGTACTGCCGGGCATCAACGTTATCTCTGCTCTCACTGCCGTAAAACATGGCAGCTCACCTTCACTTATGCCGCTTCTCAGCCCGGTACACACCAGAAAATCATTGATATGGCTATGAACGGTGTCGGTTGCCGTGCCACCGCACGACTAATGGGCGTGGGCCTCAACACCATTTTGCGCCATTTAAAAAACTCAGGCCGCAGTCAGTAACCTCCCGGATACAGCCGGGAAGTGACATCATCGTCTGTGCGGAGATGGACGAGCAAAGGGGTTACGTCGGGGCCAAATCACGTCAGCGCTGGCTGTTTTACGCGTATGACAGGATACGCTGGGCGGTGGTAGCCCACGTTTTCGGTGAACGCACTATGGCCACACTGGAGCGTCTTCTGAGCCTGCTGTCAGTTTTTGACGTGGTGGTATGGATGACGGATGGTTGGCCGCTGTATGAGTCACGTCTGAAGGGAAAACTGCACGTCATCAGTAAGCGTTACGCGCAGCGAATTGAGCGACACAACCTGAATCTGAGACAGCATCTGGCAAGGCTGGGCAGGAAGTCCCTGTCGTTCTCCAAATCGGTGGCGCTGCATGACAAAGTCATCGGGCATTACCTGAACATAAAACACTACCAGTAAATTGGAGTCATTGCCGTCAATGTTATCTGTAATACAGTTATGACAGCAGGCAGGACTGACAGAGACACTAACACTACCATCCTCCTCAGGTTCTGTTTTATGCTGTCTGAATTGTGTTACCACACTACGGAATGACGAAGGAACAAGGTCGATGAATTTATCCCCCGAATTGTATAATGCCAGCCAGGTAAATCTTCCGACACTGCAGTACAGTCCTGTGAAAAAAGCCTCAGAACCCTATCCGGTCCAGCAATTCCCCCCTGTTCTCCGGAATGTCATCCAGGCATTACATAACAATACCCAGATCCCGGTAGAGCTAATTGGCAATGTGGTACTGGCAGCAACGTCATTAACTTGCCAGTCATTGATTGAGGTTATTCAGCCCCATACGAATATGCCAGAGCCCTGTTCACTTTACCTGATGACTATCGCCGAATCGGGCGAAGGAAAAACAACCATTAACAAGCAGGTCATGAAACCCTGTTACGCATTTGCAACAGAGATTATTCAGCAATACGAACAGCAGGTCATCGACTATAAGAAAAAATTAAGACTCTGGAAAATCCGTCAACAGGCTCTTGAAAGCAATTTAAGACAGGCGATAAAAAAGAACTATTCAGGAGAAAATGAAGAGGCAGAAATAAGCAAACATGCTCAAAATGAACCACAGCGTCCTGCCCGGCCTAATTTCATTTATGAAGATACCTCACTCAAAGCACTAGTTGAAGGTCTGAATGAACATCCTGAAGCAGGATTTATCTCTGATGAAGCTATTACCTTTTTTAAAAGTTATCTGAAAAACAATACGGGACTGCTGAACAAAGCCTGGGATGGTGAGATGTTTGATTTTCGTCGGGCAGATGGAGAAATTTATCAAATCACCCCGCGTTTGACATTTTCATTAATGTCTCAACCCGGGGTGTTTAGGAACTACATAAATAAAAATGGTGTATCAGCACGAGATAGCGGTTTCCTGTCCCGTTTTCTTTTTTCATGGGTAGAAAGTTCAATTGGCTCTCGTCAGGTAACTCACGAAAAAATAGATGCAGACCATGATTTAAATATTTTCCACCAGAGACTGGACGAGCTTCTCAAGCTTAACAGGTGCTTAATTAACAATCCCACAGCGAGTAAGAAACAGCTAACTCTGGAAAATGAAGCGCTGACATACTGGAAAAACAACCGTACAGAAATTGAAAAAAAGATAGCATCACAGGGCGAATGGGAACATATCCGTGATATAGCATCAAAAGCAAGCGCCAACATCCTCAGAATAGCCGCACTTATCCAGTTTTTTTACGACGACACCCCCGAAATAATTTCTCTCGAGGCAACTCAATGTGCAATTAACTTAATGGAATGGCATCTGAACCAAGCCTGCATGATTTTTTATACGATGTCAGAACGTTTCCAGTTTGAACAGGATGTTCGCGAACTGGATTCATGGATTATGGACAGAATCAGGCAAAATAACAACTGTGCTATTTTAAAAAACGACCTGGAAAAATATGGACCGCATCGCCTCAGACGCACTGAGAAACTGACGCCAGTTCTAAATCAGTTAATCAGTCAGGGCTACTTTGTTATCATTCAGATGAATTCACATCGCGCACTTTACGTCAGCCCCCACTATAAAAATGGCGACGTTCTATTCCCCAGAGGATTTTGGTGGCACTCTGGCTTCAATATTATCCAGTCATATAATAATACAACAGGAAGACCCTATGATGTTGCAATCAGTTGACGACTCAGTAATACCTGAATGCTATTTCATGCGATGAAAACAAAAAATATCAAAAGAGAGATGACTTTCATATGAAACAATGCCACGGCCATCTAACTCATCCGATGTGCGATTAACATATAATCACTTTTAAGGCAATAACCTAAAAAACACTGGCTTTCGGTGCTACTGTAGCAACGAAAGCCAGATTTAAAAAACAACCATAAGTATAGTGGCTCACAAAGCAGGCTAAGCAACTCAATAGCATGGTGCGGGCTAAAACATCTGATGGATGCTGAACCTTCGTTTTATATGGATTTGTAATCGGATAAGTATAATTAACATCGGATTATCTGTGAATTCATTCCTGATTACGTGAGGTGGCAATACGTAATTTAACCCAGTTCTCCACCTCACTCTTAAGCCAGCGTGAACTGCGCCCCAGCTTAATCGGTTTTGGGAATAAACCATCCTGTATTAATTTATAGAACCATTTATCACTGCACCCTGTATATTCAGTAATGAATGCCATATCGACCATCTTATCACTGAGCAGGCTGTGGGTTATTGTATTAGTCATGACGATTTCTCTCTGTCTTAATGGAATGAAAGACAGGAGTGCCAGGAAGGATTGATTTATCGTTAACCTGGTACTCCGCCATAACATTCCTCTCGTCAGTAGAAAAATATTGATGACCTGATCAGTACTGACTGCATCCAAAGTTACGCTGGCTGTCTGAATTATCTTTGCTGTAATCCTTGGCCAGATAATTAAGCCTGTCAGTGACATTGGATAACTGAGCCGCATAGTTATTGTTGTTTTTACTCAGGTGGTAGTAGCAACTGGCAGGAAATTCTACCAGGGGATAATATTTCTGATGATTAACCAAAGTATTCAACCCCAGTGCCCGTACCCAGGCCTCCATAATCATCATGGCCAGGTTGTGGGTATATTCTCCATCGGTGCTAATATAGCTTCCTGGATAAGCATAGGCTTCACGATTAAAGAGCAAGGCCACGTGATAATGCTTTTTACCGTACTTATTAAACTCCCTTGCCCAGATATGACGAACATGGCAAGAATGAACTCGTTTACCTGCATGACATTTTTTCAGTAAGTCAGCTTCAATCTGTGCTTTAAGAGAAACAACGAAACGGGTGACTATTCCTGAATCTGAGTTATATGAGCCTGTCTCAATCTCAGGAAAACGAAGATCTACCCTCAGGACCATTACACGCGGATACTCATTCAGGGCTTTAGTGATAGTATCCTGAATACGTTTAACGTAATTCTTGTTCAGTGTGCCGTAGCTGTTAGTATTGATACTCATGATGAAAGACCTTGTGTTAGTGAGTTTGTTCAATAGGATATATCCAGACAGTAATAAATTACTTTCTGTTCTGTAGATTAATATCAGGAAGTGATAGGGGGCGAATGCGTGTTATTGATTTGACATCAGGTATAATATCTTAGGTTGGTTATATTCATTGAATGAGTTTGTTATATGATTTTGCACATATAACCATTGCTCTATCTGATACGCTTGCTAATATAATCATGTAAACACTAATAAGTGTACCTATATTATTGTATTACCAACCCGACAAATATTAACGTATATTTATAGAGGAATACAATAGAAGAAAATACTTAAACCTCGTATTTTTACATCAGATAACCGCTTGTTTTTACTCTCAAGTTAGCACTCATTTCTCAAATCATAGTCAGCTAAAAAATGGTCTGTTACACCTACTCTGTACTCCCTCAAACGGTCCTCTTACCAGGAACAACTCACCTCCCTCAAGAATGACATTGAAAAAAAATTCAGATCTATATTACTCCTGTGATAACGGTAGCAGAAATGCTGCCATTTTGTAATTTCACTCACGGAGGCCAATGTGTCTGATAAGAACAATCAGTGGTTCTGATACTCTGAAACTGCCATTATTCCCTCTCCCCGGTGAGTCCTCCTGCAGTCCTCCTGCAGAATATCTGCATGCTTCTCCCGCTACGATGCGGCCATATCTCCTTGGTTTGGCCCCTATATTTCCATACACTTTTTATCACCTAACCCATCACTGCTTCGCCGCCGCAGATATTCACGTGGCGAACGATATCCCAGTGCACTATGCGGATGCCATTCGTTGTAATGTTCGAAGGCCTCCGCAAGGTTCTTTACCGCTGTTAACCCGTCGGGCTTTGGCATGACGCTGATGTAATCGCGCTTCATCGTTTTCACGAAGCTCTCCGCCATCCCGTTGCTTTCCGGGCTACGTACCGCCGTATGTTTAGGCTCCAGTCCTACCATTCTGGCGAACTGACGCGTCTGATGAGAACGGCAGGCTGAACCGTTGTCTGTCAGCCACTCAACGGGGGATGTCGGCAGGCTGTTACCGAAGCGACGCTCCACTGCACCCAGCATGACATCCTGCACGGTTTCACTGTCATATCCACCGGTACTGGCCGCCCAGTGAAGTGCCTCACGATCGCAACAGTCCAGCGCGAACGTGACCCGCAGTTTTTCACCGTTATCACAGCTGAACTCGAAGCCGTCAGAGCACCACCGCTGGTTACTTTCTCCAACGGCCACTTTCCCTGTATGCGCCCGTTTCGATGGCGGTATTTCCGGTTTACGCTCAAGCAGCAGCGCATTCTGACGCATGATGCGGTATACACGTTTGGCATTGATCACCGCCATGTCGTCAGTTTCTGATTGCCTGCGCAGCAGTGCCCATACCCGACGATAACCATAGGTGGGCAGATCGCTGATAACGTCATGGATACGGGCCAGTGCTTCAGTATCATCAGGCTTGCGCTTGAGCCGACGATCCTGCCAGTCCTTCGACCGACGGGCCATGGCATGCAGTTGCGCACGTGACACCCGGAGGCAACGACTGACAAGGCTTATTCGCCATCCTCCGGCAACAAGGGCACGTGCGCTATCCACTTTTTTTGTCGACCATATTCAACAGCTTCTTTAAGCAGCTCGTTTTCCATGGTTTTCTTGCCCAGCAGGCGCTGCAGCTCTTTGATTTGCTTCATCGCAGACGCCAGCTCCGACGCGGGCACAACCTGTTCTCCAGCGGCAACGGCTGTGAGGCTGCCTTCCTTGTATCTTGAAGACTGATTAAAATTAATACGATTAGATTTGGCAAAGCGTATGCAGCCCGATGCCTTCCAGGGTTCAAGCCCGTGTATCTGAACCACCAACATAAGATAACGGTTCCGGGCAGTGTCCGCTGAATGCTTCCTCCTGCAGCGTGGAGTTCCGCCACGGTAAAATAAGCCTCGAAAACCCCTCGCCGGAGTTGCTGGGCGTGCTGCTCCGCGAGCTGACCGGGAGAAGCCAATGATATCCCTCCCGTCAGGTACCCGTATCTGGCTGGTTGCTGGCGTCACGGATATGCGTAAATCGTTCAATGGTCTGGGCGAGCTGGTACAGCATGCCCTTGATGAAAACCCGTTCTCCGGCCACCTGTTTATCTTCCGTGGCCGCAGAGGTGACACCGTAAAGATACTCTGGGCCGATGCTGACGGCCTGTGCCTGTTGACCAAACGGCTGGAAGAAGGCCAGTTCATCTGGCCTGCTGTACGCGATGGTAAAATCGCCATTACCCGCTCACAACTCGCCATGCTCCTCGATAAGCTGGACTGGCGTCAGCCAAAAACAGCTCGTCTTAACTCACTGACAATGTTGTAAAAAGAGCATGACCGCATTATAAATGGGGTCATGAGTCAGGACTATCTCGCCCGTATCGCCGCGCTGGAAGACGCGCTTCGCCAGAAAGACAGTCAGCTTAGTCTCGTTGCTGAGACTGAGTCGCTCCTGCGTTCAGCGCTGGCGCGCGCTGAAGAGAAAATAGAGAACGAAGAGCGCGAAATAGAGCATCTGCGGGCGTAGATAGAAAAACTACGGCGGATGCTGTTCGGTACCGGTTCTGAAAAGCTGCGCCGGCAGGTTGAAGAAGCCGAAGCCCTGCTGAAACAGCAGGAGCAGCAAAGCGAACGTTACAACGGCCGGGATAACGATCAGCAGGTTCCGCGTCAGCATCGCCAGTCGCGCCATCGTCGTCCTCTGCCTGACCATCTTCCACGCGAAATAAACAGGCTGGAGCCCGCCGAAACCTGTTGTCCGGACTGCGGCAGCGATATGGCATACCTCAGCGAAGTCAGCGCAGAGCAGCTGGAGCTGGTCTCCAGCGCCCTGAAAGTGATCCGCACGGTCAGGGTGAAAAAGGCCTGCACCCGATGCGACTGCATCGTTGAAGCGTCGGCACCATCACGCCCCATCGATCGGGGTATCGCCGGGCCGGGTCTGCTGGCCCGCGTGTTAACGGCCGAATACTGCGAGCACCTGCCGCTCTATCGCCAGTGCGAAATCTTTGCCCGCCAGGGCGTGGATCTGAGCCGGGCTCTGCTCTCCAACTGGGTGGATGCGTGTTGCCGGTTGATGGCACCGCTGGATGAAGCCCTTTATCGTTACGTGATGGACTGCCGCAAACTGCATACGGACGATACCCCGGTGCCGGTACTGGCACCGGGGTGGAAGAAGACGAAAACCGGGCGCATCTGGACGTATGTGCGTGATGACCGAAGCGCTGGATCGTCAGACCCGCCAGCGGCGTGGTTCGCCTTCTCCCCTGACCGACAGGGGAAACATCCTCAGCAGCATCTTCGCCATTATCATGGCGTACTGCAGGCCGATGCCTTCGCAGGGTACGACAGGTTGTTCAGCGCAGAGCGTAACGATGGCCCGCTAACAGAAGCTGCATGCTGGGCCCACGCGCGTCGAAAAATCCACGACGTCTATATAAGTACTCAGACGGCCACCGCCGGGGAAGCCCTGAAACGTATCGGTGAGTTGTATGCCATCGAGGCGGAAATAAAGGGAATGCCGGCAGAGCAGCGCCTTGCCGAACGTCAGCAGAAAGCGAAACTGCTACTGACATCCCTGGAAAGCTGGCTGCGTGAAAAGATGAAAATCCTGTCGCGACACTCAGAGCTGGCAAAGGCGTTCACGTATGCGCTAAACCGGTGGTCAGCTCTGACGTACTACGGGGAAGATGGCTGGGCGGAAGCGGACAATAATATCGCCGAAAACGCGCTGTGGATGGTCAGTCTGGGCCGAAAAAACTTCTTGTTCTTCGGTTCGGATCATGGTGGTGAGCGAGGTGCGCTGCTGTACAGCCTGATCGGGACGTGCAAGCTGAACGATGTGGATCCAGAAGGCTACCTTCGCTATGTTCTTGACGTTATTGCTGACTGGCCGATAAACCGGGTCAGCGAACTGTTGCCGTGGTGCACAGTCCTGCCAACTAAATAGCCCTCGTTCGTCAATACGGTTTTCGCTGTACGCTTACTCTTTAGCAACACCACTATTTTCTTCAATCTGGCACTACCGCAAAACAGCACCACGGGCCATGCTTCCTTACCGGAGTGTGACCTGTCTGCGTTTATGCCGTTAACCACACAGGAGTTTTTACGATGCGATTAGCCAGCCGCTTTGGCCGTACTAACCAGATACGCCGCGACCGTCCACTGACCCGCGATGAAATGATGCAGGTTGTTCCCAGCGTGTTCAGTGAAGACAGGCATGAGTCCCGCAGTGAGAAATATGCATACATCCCGACTATCACGCTGCTGGAGAATCTGCAGCGGGAAGGGTTTGAACCGTTCTTCGCCTGCCAGTCCCGCGTCCGTGACCCCGGCAAACGTGAACATACCAAACACCTGCTCCGGTTGAGACGCGCCGGGCAAATCACCGGCATGCAGGTCCCGGAGATTATTCTTTTAAATTCACATGATGGATCAAGTAGTTACCAGATGCTACCAGGGTACTTCAGAAGCGTCTGTACTAATTCACTCGTCTGCGGAGAGTCGTTTGGTGAAATCAGAGTTCCGCACAGGGGCAACGTGGTTGAGAAGGTTATCGAAGGTGCTTACAAGGTGCTCGGGGTCTTTGACCGGGTGGAAGAGAAGCGCGATGCCATGCAGTCATTGTTGCTACCACCGCCGGCACAGCATGCGCTGGCAAAAGCCGCACTGACGTACCGCTTTGGTGAAGAACATCAACCCGTCACCGAGTCGCAAATCCTCTCACCGCGCCGCTGGCAGGACGAAAGCAATGACCTGTGGACGGTTTACCAAAGGCTCCAGGAAAATTTGATTAAAGGAGGATTATCCGGGCGTTCAGCGCAGGGCAAACGCAGCCGCACCCGCGCTGTCAACGGTATCGACGGTGACCTTAAACTGAACCGGGCCTTGTGGGTGATGGCAGAAGAACTGCAGCTGGCGCTGAGCTGATGCAGCACGTTCCTGAAAATGCCTGCCAGACAGCTGCCTGGCCCGTCTCTCTGCAAAACCAGCCCGGCTGTCGTTCTGTATCCGACGATGACCTCTGCGCCTGGTGCAGGCATCTCTGCTACCGGCCTGGTGAACTCAGCCTGTGCCGACTGTCAGTGGGTGACGGCATCTGGCCCTCACTGGTTGATGTCGATGGCTATGCACAATCCTGCCTACAGTTACACCTGAACATACCACCTGCTGAACTCCGGTAACGCATTCCTTCGCCATCACGCCTCAAATCACAGTTTCCACATCCACATCAGGTTCCCGTTAATCAGGGCCGCACTGATGATCTTTCAAAAGGAATAACCAATGAATAACGCTACAAATCTGCAAACCCTTTCAGACACCGAAAATACCAACACCCTCACCGCCACATTGTTGCCCGATGAACAGCGCATCGGCTTCTGGCCGCAATACTTCGGCAACATCCCACAGTGGATAACCCTGGAACCACATATCTTCGCCTGGATGGACCGTCTGTGCGCGGATTACAGCGGAGGTATCTGGTGTTTTTATACGCTCAGTAACGATGGCGCGTTTATGGCTCCGGAGCCTGGCAGTGGCGATGATGAAAAATGGACGCTGTTCAACCCGATGAATGGTAACGGCGCGGAGGTGAGCGCAGAGGCCGCGGGCATAGCGGCCAGCCTGATGGCTTACAGCCACCACGCCATGCGCACCGAATGCGACGCCATGACAGAGCACTATTACCGCCTGCGGGACTACGCGCTCAACCACGCGGAATGCAACACCATTATGCGCATTATTGACTGAGGTCAGTCGCTATGGAACAACAACTCCCGCTGTTTGCCCGCGAGTTAGCCCCCACTGACCAGCAGACCATCCGGGTAGCCTTAACCCTGCTGGAACGCCAGCTACGTGAACCCGGCGCGCCATTTACCTCCAGCAATGCCGTCCGCGACTGGCTGCGTCTGCAGCTTGCGTCACTGGAGCGGGAAGAGTTTACCGTCCTCTTTCTTGATAACCAGCATCGCCTGATAGCCCATGAAACCCTCTTCACCGGCACCATCAACCATACGCAGGTCCATCCCCGCGAAGTGGTGAAATCCGGTCTCAGGTATAACGCTGCTGCTGCCGTGCTGGCACATAACCATCCCTCCGGGAAGGCGGAGCCCAGCCAGGCCGATCGTCAGGTCACTACGCGTATCCAGCAGGCGCTGGAACTGGTGGATATCCGTCTGCTGGATCACCTGGTGGTGGGTGGTATGGAAATCACCTCGTTTGCAGAGCGTGGCTGGCTATAGCACAACAGGGAAATAACCCGATGAATATTATCAGTAAACGTCAGACGATGGCGATATACCGCCAGTATCCGCAGTCCCGGCTGTTTCGCTTCTGTACCGGCAAATGCAAATGGTCCGGCAGCATCTGTCACTATGCCGGGCGGGAAGTCCAGGATATCAGCGGTGTGCTCGCGGTCTTTGCAGAGCGCCGTCAGAACCGCAACGGTCCATATGTCGTCCTGCGCAGCGTCACGCTCAATTAACGTTAATTTAAGGAAAGCTAAATTGTCGAATGAAATACCGGCAGTAAACCACGATATCGCTGAACCCTGGTGGGGCCTTAAGCCCACCGTCACACCGTGCTTTGGCGCACGACTGGTGCAGGAGGGCAACCAGGTGCACTATCTCGCCGACCGCGCCAGCATCACCGGTCAGTTCAGCGAGGCGGATTTACGCCATCTTGACCAAGCCTTTCCGGTACTACTCAAACAGCTGGAATTGATGCTGGTTTCCGGTGAACTCAATCCTCACCATCAGCACGGCGTTACGCTCTACGCAAAAGGGTTGACCTGCGAAGCCGATTCACTCGGCTCGCATGGCTACATTTATATTGCGATTTATCCAACGCCTGCAGCAACCGCGTAAACCTTCGCACGACTTTCCCTTATTTTAACCCATCAACAAAGAGATCCCACTATGCAAACCCAACCGCTATCCTCCAGGCAGGAGGCTTCGCCACGCCCGTCACCGGTGGATATCTGGCAGCAGCTTCTGAGTCACCTGCTGGATCGTCACTACGGTCTGACGCTTAACGACACGCCATTTGGTCACGATTGCGTGATTCAGGAGCATATCGACGCGGGTATCTCACTGTGCGATGCCGTGAATGTTATCGTGGAAAAGTACGATCTGGTGCGCACCGACCGTCCCGGTTTCAGCGCAGAAACACAGTCGCCGCTTATCAGCAGTATCGATATTCTCCGCGCCCGCAAAGCCACCGGGCTGATGACCCGCAACGACTACAGAACGGTGACCGACATCACCACCGGTAAATACCGTGAGGTGCAGCCATGAAGCTGTCCCTCACAGTGGAGGCCGATACCCTCAACATACTGGCCCTCAACATGGGCCGGATCGCCGTCGATATCGACGGTATCGAACTGGCTGCGCTGATTGATGTGGTCTGTGACAACGGTTATTCACTTCGCGTTGCTGACGAGCCCGGGAAGCTGGTTGTTGAAGATCCACTGCCGCCTGTCACGCGCATTAACGGCATCCAGTGCAGTACCGCGCATATTACCCGTCAGGATAACACTATTCTGGACCAGACCTCTCTTCAGCGACATGACGGCAGCAACAGCGACGGGATATTGTACACCGGCTACGGCTATCTGCTCAGGCTGAACGCCCGCTTATACCCGGTCCTGGAGCTGAAGCGAATGGGGTTATCAAAGGCCTGTCGCCGGTTAGTGGTGACGCTTATGCGTCGCTATTCCGCTGACATCATCCACTTTGATGCTTCAGGTTAAGTGCTGCCCGGCTTTACCACCTTTGACTAGTGATGCATCCCCGGTAATCACAAGGTATTTTCATGCCACCATTAACCACTGAAACCGCCCTCAGTATTCTGATCGACTGGCTGCAGGAAAACATCTGTTGCGACAGCAACATCATCTTCGATAACGACGAAGACAATACCGATTCAGCGGCGCTGTTGCCATGGATTGAACAGGTGCTCAGGGATGTTCGCGATCTTCGTCATCTTCAGCTTCTGCAACAGGCCGGTACAGATTAGCCTTCGCACCCTACTCATCACGTACATACAAGCGCCAGTCCTCATCGGCTGGCGCTTTGCTTTATATAAAGGAAATAAACAATGTCAGAACTTACTGTCACCGAACCCGAAGTATTAACCGGTCACACCGAGGTGATTTGTTCCACCAGCATTGAACGCACCGTCACCGGACGTAATGCCGCGCTGGCGCAGATTGAAACGTTGATACAGCAGCTTGACGATATTTCAACGCTGACCCACAGTATCGGCGGAAAAACCGCGCTGGACTGGGCGATGAAGCAGAACTTCCGTTGCGGCTGCTGGTTGATGGAAAAACCAGAAGTGGCGATGAAAGCTATTACCCGCAATCTCGATCGCGGTATATGGCGAGACCTCATGAAGAAGTCAGGGATGCTCAGTCTGATGGATGCTGTAGCCCGTGAGCAGTGGTACAACAGCCTGGAAAAGGACGACATTCCGGCTGTCAGCGAAGAGAATATTATGAGCACCTTTGAGCAACTGCATCTGAACAAGGGGGAGGTGTTTGAGCGCGGAGTGATAAATGTGTTCAAAGGCTTAAGCTGGGACTATCGGACGAACAGCCCCTGTAAGTTTGGCGCGAAAATCATTGTGACGGGACTGGTCAAATTCGACCGTTGGGGATTTGGGCTTAACTGGGGCTGGCAACGTGACCGGTTAGCGGATCTTGAACGTATGCTGATGCTTCTGGACGGGAAACCAGTTCCCGACAACCGTGCCGACGTCACTCGTCGACTCGGCGATCATATCCATGAGAACAGGCACAGCAATCGTTACGAGGACGAGATGTTTGCCATCAAATATTTTCAGAAGGGAACGGCACATATCACCTTTAAGCGACAAGGACTGGTCGATAAACTGAATGACATCATCGCCCGACACTATCCGGGGATGCTGGCTGCTAAGTGAGTGTAAAAGGTCTTCTCTTTTGGGTGATGGCCTTTTAAATCTTCCACACTTATGACAAATTCCTATCTGAAAACACGTTTGTGTGTATTTACGCGTTTTTGTGTTTTGATGTCAGCCATCAACCTCATGAGAAGAGTGATGCCATGTTACAGAACAACATCAAACAGCTTCGTACTCAACTGTCGATTACGCAGCGCGAACTGGCGTATATGGTCGGCACCAGCCAACAGCAAATCCAACGCATCGAAACCGGAAAGGTCGCAGCAAAGCTGGGCACTGCACAGGCAATATGCAATGCTTTGGATAAGCCTTTAAACATCGTATTCCCGGAAAGCGATCGGTTGATTAACGACTTTCACAAGAAGCGCCGTAAAACCGATGATGATCTTGAGGCGATAGCTACAAGCGGTATTGAAATGGATAGCGGTCTCTGGATCGTAAAACTCTGGCTACAGGGGCAGCAGGATTATTTATTGTTGCCCATTTCAGCTGCTGATAAGCGGAGGTTTTATTATTATTTTCAGGAAACAGCTAGCCCGAATGTAGAGCGGTTCTTTGTCTTTGACTCGGATCAGTATCGTTATGCGTTAAATATGCGTGAAGTGGTATTTCACCAGTTCTTGTCTGATGGTCTACCGCCAATCGTTGCTGAAGAAGATGATGATTACGAAGACGATTATTTTAATGTCCATATCACCTTGGTGAACGGTGGCCCTGTGATTCCGCTGAGTGTTGAGCCTGATGCGCCGCAAAACGAAGAGGCGGATGATATCTGTCAGTTGAATGCGTTCTTTGACAAACTGGACTGCGAGCCTGAAACCACAGATCGTTATATGTTAACCGACGAAGATGGAGAAGATGCTTTTATCCGTATTGGTTCTATTGCCATGGTACGAGTCGTACTTGACGCGCTGGAGCCTGTGGAAGAAGATGAAGAGTAGTTTTTAGCTAGATATATTCTCAGGGAATCGCGTTGAGTATACATGTGAGTATACAATGTGGTTTCTTGTTTTTATAAACCAATGAATTTCAATTGGTTATGGCGTGAATTGCGGTGCGGCCTTCGCACCATTAGTACTTCCCAGACCATCCGAGAAATTCCATCAAACCCTTTAAAATCAACGTTTGCAGCGATTTTACGTCCTGAGTTGTCCGAGGTAGTCCGTTGAAATCCGGATGTCATTGGGGGCATAATTGGGGGCATCTTAACTTCGATAAAAAATGTGCCCCCAGATGAAGCTCAACGCCAGACAGGTCGAGACCGCAAAGCCAAAAGACAAAACCTACAAAATGGCCGATGGCGGCGGTTTGTATCTTGAGGTTTCGGCCAAGGGTTCTAAATACTGGCGCATGAAATACAGACGCCCCTCTGACAAAAAAGAGGATCGCCTTGCCTTTGGTGTTTGGCCTACGGTGACGCTTGCTCAGGCAAGAGCAAAGCGTGACGAGGCTAAAAAGCTCTTAGTACAGGGCATTGACCCAAAAGCCGAACAGAAAGAAGCTCAGGCTGAGAATTCGGGGGCATACACTTTCGAAACCATTGCTCGTGAATGGCATGCCAGTAACAAGCGCTGGAGTGAAGACCATCGATCACGCGTTCTGCGCTATCTTGAGCTTTATATCTTCCCTCATATCGGTTCGTCCGACATTCGGCAGCTTAAAACCAGCCACCTGTTAGCACCGATTAAAAAAGTTGATGCCAGTGGTAAGCATGACGTTGCGCAGCGTCTTCAACAACGTGTCACGGCTGTAATGCGTTATGCCGTTCAGAACGATTACATCGACTCTAATCCGGCCAGTGATATGGCCGGTGCGCTATCGACAACCAAAGCGCGACATTACCCCGCTTTACCCTCAAGTCGATTCCCTGAGTTTCTTGCACGTCTTGCTGCATATCGTGGCCGTATAATGACACGGATCGCGGTTGAGCTTTCCTTACTAACTTTTGTACGTTCCAGTGAATTACGTTTCGCGCGTTGGGATGAGTTCGACTTCGATAAGTCTCTCTGGCGTGTACCTGCAAAAAGAGAAGAAATTAAAGGCGTGCGGTACTCATACCGTGGCATGAAGATGAAAGAGGAGCATATCGTTCCGCTTAGTCTGCAGGCGATGGCTTTGTTAGAGCAGCTCAAGCAGATTAGTGGTGATAAAGAGCTGCTTTTTCCGGGGGATCATGACCCAACCAAGGTTATGAGTGAAAACACGGTAAATAGCGCATTACGTGCGATGGGCTATGACACTAAAACAGAGGTCTGCGGACATGGGTTTAGGACGATGGCGCGTGGTGCGTTGGGAGAGTCAGGTTTATGGAGCGATGATGCGATAGAGCGCCAGCTAAGCCACTCGGAACGTAACAATGTACGTGCAGCATATATTCATACTTCTGAACATTTGGATGAGCGCCGGTTGATGGTCCAGTGGTGGGCTGACTATCTTGATGAGATAAAAATCATTTACATAACACCATATGATTTCGCCAAAATGAACAATCGCAATTAATTTTTTTAAGAAAGGGCTGAAGAATACAGCCCTTTCATGTCTAATGATATTATAACAATCCTTTGTCTTCTAATTCTGAATAAATGGTAAGTGGCAAGTTTAATGAATCATAATCATTGTTTCTTAGCCACTCTTTTGCCGTGCTTATTGTAGGATTAGAGTTTGGGATTATATTTTCGAGATAGGATGCTGATATTCTTGATAGCCCTAGCTCAATAAAAACTTGTCCAGCTATTGAGGAAACACCTAATTCAAGTGATAAAGGGAAGTCATATATTTCTTCCGCTTTTTCAGCTTGATTATTTTCAATTAAAGCTTGTCGCAATAAATCAATATATGCCTTACCAAGTTGAACGTATTTGAATCGCAGGTTATCCTCAACGAAATCAAAAACCTCTCGTACAGCTCGGTCTACATTCACTGGTCGGGTAGAATTTTTTTCTTTTTTCTTTGCTATCGAAAGAGATATGATCTCTGGAAGGGATTTCCCTCTCATCCAATTTAATGCCATGGCTGTGAGGTAGTTAGAAAACTTAGATGTATTATGATTGAGAATGTATTTATTTATTCTGCTAAAAACACCAACGTAATTAGTGTAAACATTGCCTGAAGGATGTCGTGGTATAAGTTCGTCAATCTTATTATCTTTTATCTTCTGAATAAATCTATTGTATAATCTTTCCTGCCCAAATGGATCGACAGTCCAGTTTAACGTCAATATATTATGGGGGATATTAAGAGATTCTAGTGAGCTATATGTAGCATCTTCAATAATTTCAAGCTTAGATTTATCAGGAATCGTTCGAAAAGATCTCTCAAGAAAATTGTGTAAATCGCCTTTTGCTGCTCTGGAAATTAAAAGACCCGCCGCTGCATCAACATTACTATATTGGCTTACTCCTAAATGATTGTTTTTATCTAAACGGGATATTACTGTGTCAAAATCTTCATTGATTACTTTCTTAAAAGATGATGTAATTTTGAAATCTATTTTAGAATCTAAAGGTTTTGTTTCCCAATCATCATAATCAATAAGATAAACATTCCCCGAGAATGCATAACCTAGTCTACCAGCCCGTCCTGCGAAATTCCAAAGCGATGCTGGATCTAATGCTTCCCCTCTGTTCCCTCGAGTAGGTGTATCAATAAAAACATTTTTTGCTGGAAGATTAACCCCTTGGAATAGAGTTGTAGTACACACTAAAAACTTAAGATTGTTATTTGTAAAGTTTTTTTCTAATGTTTCTCTTAATAAGCTAGGCATTTTACCATAATGATACCCCACCCCTCTTAATACCAGATTTGCAAGAGAGTAATCCTTATGGACATGTTTTTTTATAAAATTTGAAAGTTCTTTCAAATCGCTATCATTTTCTAGAAGAGGCAACCCAGATGATATTTGCTTGGCAACGTCTTCTGCATTAGCAGCTCCGGTTCCATAAACAAGAGAGCCCTCATCTTTTCCTAATTCTAAAGCTACAGCAGCTAATCTAGTATTTTCATTAGCAAATCCTCTTGTTGAAGTTAATTCACCTATAGATAATATGTTTGAGTTATCTAATAATGATAGTTGTAAGTTATTTTCTTTCGCAGGGTCTACTTTAATAATTATTTTGTTTTGGACCACTGGAGATAAATTGGTTTTTTCTACGTGGATTGTATCAATACCAATAATATCAGCTAAATCATTGAAGCCTTCGGCACCAGGCGCAAGAAAAACATATTTTGCATCTGGGTTTTGTATGCTTATTTTGTCTAGGCAATCCTGTAATATCATCCCCCTAATTTCGTCAGAAATTGATTGGGCCTCATCAATAACTACTATGTCTATTTTGTTTTTAAAATTATCAAGAAGGACCTGTAGCCTTTCCTGTGTTAAGACAAATATCTGTTTATAATATTCACCGTTAATTGTAGGTATGGATGTTACTCTAACTTCATTTTGATATGGTAAAGTCTTGTTAATAAATTTTTGTGTTATCTCATTTACTAAGGCTCGAGTAGGTGCTATATAAATAGCAGAGTTTAATTCCCCACTAATTATCCTATTGGCAAGCATCTCTACGACTAAAAACGATTTACCAGCTGAGGTTGGAGCAGATATAGCTTGTGGAACATTTGAATGTAATGATTCCCATACTTTCTTTTGAAAGTTCGTTAATATTATCTCTTTGTTGGCTATTTTTACTTTATTTTCATTTTCAATGAAAGATCTTTTTAAATAAGCATAAAAGGTTTCTGGTATAAATCCATTTTTTTCTTTTAAATAACTTGCTCCTGGGAGGTTACCAAGTGCCCTTAATAAATTTTCAGATAATTGTTTTAAATAGTTATCACTTGTAATTATATTTAGATGATATGCAATGCTTTGAGCTAAGTTTTTATCCTCGTCTGACTCGGATTGGGAAAATAAGTATGCAGACTCAATTAATCTTTTGTATATAACGACACTGTCACTTTCTATTTTGCCTTGAAGTGCAGAGAAAGAAGTTTGTGTATGCTTCTGCAAAAAAGAGTATGCAAATAAAAAAACAAGATCATTTTTAAATTCTAAACGACTTTTTATTTGGTTGATGACTTCATTAGCTAAAGTGTTCACCTGATAACTCCTTTGCAAAATCCAATTTAAAAGTATCAACGTCAGGCAATGCAAAGATGTACGCCCTACATTTTTGCGGGGTCGCTCCCGCTTTTGATAGGTCTTCTGTTATAATTTTTACTTTATCTTTATAACTACCGATATAACTTTTCTTAAAGTGATCTAAATGGATGGAAAGTGGGGATTCATCGTCAATTGCTATTTTATTTTTATAACCTTCTTCATTGTAGGCAATAATTCCAACGAAGCGCTCTCTGACATTTGATGATTCACTTGAATAAGGATCAAAGTATTGTACTGCTTTCTTTCGCTCCTCTCCCTCTAGGGACTCTAAGTTGCTCAAATCTTGTAGTATTCTATATTCATTTCTACGGCTCTTTCTATCGCTTTCAAAACCACTTACTGATTTAGAAAATTGTTCAGAGCCACTAGTGAACTCTCTTGTCATTTTAGATTCTAGATAAAAAACCGTTAATGTTCCCTCGTCATCTACGGTTGCATGTATTCCATCCAGTCCAAAAACAGGCATTTCAGATGATGTTTTGAGAGCCATTTTTGAGACTAATTGCGCTGCTTTTAAAAAATGGATTGCTATACACTATGATATTAATTCACCCACTTCACCATAGCGTAAATTAGCATTCCTTACTCGTTGTTCAAACTTCTCCTGAGTTTCACCTTTTTTTATAGTTAACGTACTTTCTAATTTATATTTCATAAAAAGACTACGTGCTTCTCTTGCAAGTTCACTATAAAGCCTTGCCTCATCTTTGCCTTCAGTTTGACTTAAGGCTTTTCTTTTCGCTATAACTGGATGGGGAATGCAATAATGAACTAACTCTAAAAATAAAGTTTCAGCAAGCTCTTTGTCTTTGGGTAAGTCTTCTTTGAATCCTAAGCAAAGAAGATTAACTTTTACTGGATCTGTAGACTGACACTCTTGTGCAAGTAATACGATATTATCAAGTCCATAAACTGGATTGTATATTTTATGTAACGAATTAGTGTCTTCAGATTTCATTCCTTGTTCAACCTCTCAGTCTAAAGTTGTGATTTGAAGCCGTTCTAATCAGTTCTTTAGGAGTTATCTGATTACGGATAATGCCAGCAGTATGCGTGATAAAAATTGAGCTATCAAGTTGTAGCATTAAGCATGTGACTGGCTGATAGCCAAATTATTGAGTATGACCTCATTGATAATTGGTTATCTTTTGTATCTCAGCGCGCGCAGCCCCGCCCGCCTGCCCGCTTCGCTTAACAGACTGGTTTTCATGCACCCCGTAAATCGTCTCAGAAGCTGCCGCACAAGGGCTTTCGCGTCAAAAATGGCGCATGACACTCATGCGTTTTCATGCGCCATAGACATGCACTCACGCGCTCTCAGGCCAGCCAGGGAAAAGGCGTAAAAAATCCCGGTACTGGACCGGGATTACGTGGGCGTTTTTTGCTAATCAGACAGGGATTTGCTGACGGCCTGACAGCTTTGACGCGGAGCCATAGCGATTGAGCGTTCTCTGCTGCTTTTCAGGTTGCTCCGGTTCGACTGGTACATTTTCATTGCGCCGGGGCTTCATAATTATCGTATCCACACTTTCGAGTGCGGTAAATGTGCAGGAACATTCCAGGTTCTGGCACTGATACCATGAGCGTTTAACCGATCGTGCTTCATAGGCGGAGGTTCTGGCGTGTGCCGTCGTACCGCATTCGGGACATTTAAGTGCCATTAATATCACTCCTGCATATCGTTAATGTCATTCAGGCGTTGCTGAAAGCGCAGATGTTGTGCCAGTGATCTCCTCTGATTTTGATCTCCTCCCTGAAAACATTGCCAGGCTAAACTGAAGTCTCCGGTCTTTCTTCCATCTCACAGAGAGGCACATCGCCATGGAAAAGACCCGCTATACCGAAGAACAGATAGCATTTGCGCTGAAACAGGCCGAAACCGGCACTCGGGTGGAGGAAGTCTGCAGAAAGATGGGCATTTCTGAAGCCACATTTTACCACTGGAAGAAAAAGTTTGGCGGCATTTGCGTGACAGAGCTGCGCCGCCTGCGCCAGCTTGAGGAAGAGAATTAGCGTCTGAAACGTCTGGTGGCCGATTTAAGTCTGGACAAGGAGATGCTGCAGGAAGTTATCAAAAAAAGTTCTGAGGCCGGCTCAGAAGCGACAGGCGGTGCATTTTCTGCGGGAGGCTTACCGTATCAGTGTCCGACGGGGATGCGGACTGCTGATGCAGAGCAGAACCGTTTACCACTGGCAGATCCGGTGGGATGATCGGGCGATAACCCTGCGTATCCGGGAAATAGCGGAAACCCGGATCCGCTACGGTTGTCCGCGTATTCATATTCAGCTGCGGCGGGAAGGCTGGCCTGTTAACCACAAGAAAACACACCGGATTTACTGTCTGGAAGGCCTCAACCTGCGCAAAAAGCGCCCCCGCAGGCATGTCAGTGCAGCACATCGTCAGCAGCGTCCGGTCCTGACCGGTGTCGATCAGTGCTGGAGTATGGATTTCGTGTCGGATAACCTGTTTAACGGACGACGTTTCCGGGCGCTGACTGTAGTGGATAATTTTAGTCGGGAGTGTGTGGCGATCCATGCCGGGAAGTCGCTGAAAGGTGAGGATGTGGTCGGTGTGATGGAAAGGTTACGGGTGCTGGGCAAGCGCCTGCCGGTACGTATTCAGACAGATAACGGCAGCGAGTTTATTTCGAAAAGTCTGGATAAATGGGCGTATGAGCACGGGGTCACAATGGACTTCTCCCGCCCCGGAAAACCAACGGATAACTCGTTAATTGAATCATTTAACGACAGTCTGCGGGATGAAAGCCTGAACATTCACTGGTTTCTCTCGCTGGAAGATGCGCAGGACAAACTCGACAACTGGCGCAGGGAATATAATCATGAGAGAACGCATTCATCATTAAATGACATGACTCCGGCTGAATTCATCCGAAGTCTCCGGAAAGACGAAGCTCTCTGATTTAGCACTGCACTGAATTTGGGCCAGGGTCATGTCCATATGCTCCCCCTATGCTCAAACTATAGGGCAGAATCGATTACCGGGATGGGGACAGTCCAATACGGTTACAGCATCAGTAACAATCATTTTTTGCAAAGGCTCTACATACTCTTAGCTTATCTGCTGGAACTTTTTTTAATATTTGATATACAATGCTTAGACATTAAAGTCAGAAGCTCTTTATAGAATGTTATTTTCTCATGTCAACTAAGAGAAATAACTTTGGTATACAAAAGAGTTTTAGTTAAACTGCGGTAAATATTTTATGAGGTAGTATTATGGGACGTGGCGATTTTGGCTTTATAAATTCCAACAAAATTTATTTTGAATCGGAAAAGTCTTGGTGGGTAGAACTTATAAATACTAATTGCATTTGGTATGATATGCTTATAAACCCACCCGATAGTATTGACACCAATAAAATCATAAAGAATTATCTTGGGTCGGTTGAGGCTTATTTGAATGAGCATTGTGAAAAAAGATTTATCTATTTTTTAGGTGCAAAAAAAAAAAGTTAGGTTTTCCACTGAGAAAAAACCAAGTTACTCTTATTTTACGAAGGACTTAAACCTAACTTTATTAATTGGACAGGAGTGTAGAAAGTTAAAGTTAAAATATTCTTTTTTTGATGTTACGCCAAGTGGCAAGAGGAAAATAATGCCAAAAATAAGAGTGACTGATAAATATTTATATGTTGAACATGATGGTAAACATGTGAGTGTAATTTCTATCCATGATTTTCTTAAAGATAACTATATAAAATTGGGAATAAGTACTGAGATACATTATGTTGGATATACTCGTCACCCACATAAACGACCTATAGATTTTATTCATCGTGGTTTATCAAGAATGCTTTATAATGTTTCAAACGAGGATAATGATTTTTTTGTTTACTTTAGCATATTTAATCCTGTAGTAATATCACATAATGATGATTATAATGTTAGTTTTGGTATTGCTAATTCTCAGATAGATGAGGTTGAGGTAGATAAAGAGGGGAGGATCATTGAAAATTGTTTTATACGATACTTTGATACGGAACTACAAAATGATGATAAAGAAAGTAAACGCCCGGATTTAAATAAAATGTTCACAGAGCTGGTTAACCACAAGAGAGTAAAAGCAATCGCTGTAGATTTTCAATGTGAAAATAACAATGAATACTTCTCTTTTTATTCCAACACTGTTCAGCCGAAAAATGAACATTTTTTTGTAATCGATTTTGTTGATGGGAAAATTAACATAGATAGGAATAAAAATATAGCCACTCACTTAGAATGGGTTATGGGTAACAATTCGTAGGTAATATTCTTTTCTTATTAATGTGTTAGCTTTCGGAGATAACAATTAAGAGTTACTATACTCACAAAATATAATTCTTTGTTGTCTCCCGCATAGCCTGGATCTGCTCCGATTTCTCATAATTCTAAGCCATGACGTGGGTAGGTATAGCATGGGTGGTGTCGCCAGAAACAAAGCCTCAACTCATGCGTAAAGGTCTACATTTATGATATTCTGTTCCATGATTCTAACACTAATCACGAAAACAGGCGTTGTTTTTCAACCTGTGACTGGAGCAAATAACAGGATATCTTTGCAGGTTATGGCAACGGACGACATAACTGCTCAGTCAGCTAAACCATCAGTCGTTCCGGATAGCGCACATGCCTGCGACGCTGCGAATCATCCAATAATCCGGCCAGATCTTAATGATCTCTAAATATGAATGGCTCAATTATACGGGATACTTACACAAACACTGCCACTGCATACTACCTAATGCTTTAATCCCAACTCCTAATAAAATTAATATTATCTGAAAATCATAGCCTAACTCTGGACCTCTCTAAACCAACCGCTACCATATCTCAAATCATTAAGGAACGATGGTATGTCATGACTCTACAGGGAAAGTTGATATTAAATGGTGCCGATTATGCGCCTTTTTAATTTTACGGCGTCGGTGTTTTTATTGCGCATTCAGGGCGGGGTGTATATCGCGATAAAGCCGCATGCAGCGCAGTCGTGAAAGATGGTCCGCTGCCCTTAAGAAAATACTGGAATGTTGACCGCAATGAAGGGAAATGGTTTTCTCAAAAGGGAGGAGAAATTAAGGATGCGGCCAATAAGGTGTTGCCAGTGGCTCTAACAACGTTTGCCCGTAAAATCAGTAAGATTATTTATTTCATATTGCTGTTTTTGGTTCTGGGTCGTGCACTTCCAAGGCCGGAAATCTATCTCGATTATAATATCGCAAGGGATATTTGCCACTTCTTGTTCGGGAGTGTGAACGCCGATACGATGTATGACACTTTCTTTTATATATTGCTGATAATACTAATATTCCTTTCAACTGTACTCTACATTATGACATTGCAGTTAATTTCAACGATAAGTAGCAAATGAGATGCCAATTCCTCCGTATATGTGGCTTAAAGACGATGGTGGCGCAGACACGAAAGGATCTGTTGATGTTCAGGAGCGAGAAGGCAGCATCGAAACCCGCTTATCACCATCCCCATACCCCCTCATCCCCTGAACACCTCCCGCCGGTGCCATGCCACAAACCCTTCCTGCGGATAGCATTCTTTCCCCTGCGGCAAGGTAATCGGCTTACCATCAAAATCCCAGAACAGCCTGCCAACAATGCCCCCGCCGTTCACCGCTGGCGAAACCTGGATGCGCATATCCTCATCCAGACCAATGGAGCCTTTATCAAAGGCCTTATGGTGAATCGCGCAGAGCGCCAGGCCGTTAGGGATTTCGCAGGGGCCGCCGTGCTGCTTCCATTTGATATGAGCCGCTTCCAGGGCGACGGAGGTATTATCATGACGCATATTGAAGCCGCAGATCGCGCACTCATAGTTATAGGCGCGCAGCACCTGCTGGCGAAAATGCGGATCGCGCTCTTTGCGGATCTGCAGCAGATCAAACCCCATCTCTTCAGCCAGGTCTTCCTGAATACTCTCCGGGAAGTGCGCCTCGAGGATCTGATGGGCGAGGGTATTGATCAGCTTCTTATTTCTGTTGAGTAGTGCAAAATGCGGCTCATCAAAGCCGCCGGCGACGTGACAGAGCTCCAGCTCTTTGCCGGGCGGCTGTCGGCTGCCCTGGGTTGAGCACTGTTCGCTGTTGTGCAGTTCCCAGAAGCCGTCGCCTTTCAGGCGCCAGAAGGGCATGTCCGGCCGGTACTGGCGGCGCTGCGGGCCAAAGCGTTCCAGCAGGCTATGCAGCTCATCGCGTATCTCTGAGGCGTAGTCGAACATCCGCGCATGGCCGCGCTGGTACTGCGAGAGGACGTACAGCAGCAACAGTGGCTTATGCGGCGCACGCTGTTCGCCTTTGCGCCAGATGGTGATGTTCTCGATCGCGTGTTGCAGGGTCGTACTGGAGGGCATAGCGTTACATTGGCAGCTAAATAAATGCGATGATGCTCGCAAAATCCTTGCCGATCAACCTACCAGATGCGGCGATTCCAGGTGGATCGCTTTTTAACTATCACAACGGATCTTGCTGTGGGAGTGGAGATCGCGTTCGCCTCCTGCGGCGCAAGCTTGGAAAAAATCGGGAGCGCATAACCGTTGCGTTCCCGCACACCACAAACCCCACGCTACCTTACCGGTAGCGTGGGCTCACACACTCTTACTTATCCCGCGTCTCGCCAGCCTCCCAGCTGTAGCTGCCATCGGCCGCTAACCTATCGCCCAGTTCCTGATACTCGAACTGATAAAACTCAGCCTGGGTGCCGTACCCGGCGTAGTCTACCGCCGCCAGGCCGACGAACGCCCCGGTAAAGAACCCGCCATAGCTCTGCAACACATAGTCATCGGACAGCACTGCGGCATCCAGCTGGACCGGGATCTCGGTGAAGGTCACGCCATCGAAGCTGTATTCATAGCTGTAGGTCTGCTTGCGGACTTTGGTCCGGAACCAGACGTATTCCACGCCGTCCGGCACCTTGATGGCGTTATCTTTCAGGTACGATGTGTATTTCCCGCGGTTATTTTCGCCGACTTCGATGACCTTGCCGTTAATTTCATTCCAGGTCAGGAAGACAAAGCTCCAGTGGCGGTCGTTATAGTAATTCGTTAACCCGGCCATCTGCTGATAGCTGAAGGGCTCGAATTTCACCTTCACCGCGGCGTCAAAATAGAAGGCCTGCCAGCGGCGGGCAATCAGCGACAGGTCATGCGTATTGGCTAACGAACCCTGACCGATTAAGGTTAATTTGCCGTTGCCGGTGGTGCCCATTTTGGCCGTAAACGGCACCCGCAGGGTATTCCAGTTCGGGTCGAGCGCTGGCGACGTAAAGTCATCCTGCTGGCTGTTATCGCTGGCGCTTTCGGTGAAGATTGCGTCTTTCGGCCCTTCGACGAAGGTCTTCCCGCCGTGACCGCCTTCAATACGCGGCCAGCCCTCATCGTCCCAGTACACTTTCTGGATCGAGGTTTCCCGGCCGAGGGTTGACCAGCCGCGCGGGTCGTAGATGGATTCCCCCGGGCGATTCCACGGCCGGGCGCAGAGCGAGGCGTAATACCATTCGCCTTCCGGAGTGGAGACCAGCGCGCCATGGCCCTGTTTCTGGATGTAGCTGTCCGGGGTATCGACGTTGGTTAAGAACACGTCACCCGGTTCGGTTTCGAAGCTGTCGGCCTCGAGGGTTTTCGACCGCGCCACCACCTCCTGGTGGGTAAACACGGTGCCGCCCTGGGCGGCAAACAGATAGTAGTAGCCGTTCAGTTTATAGAGGTGCGGCCCCTCGACCAGCGCCACGGCGGTGCCGCGGTAAATGGTGCGCGCGGTTTCCGGCATTAACTTCAGCGTGTTGGTATCCAGCTCCGTTAAGGTAATGCCATCGAAGGGGTGATGGTACTCCCGGTGATCCCAGGTTTGCTGGACGATATATTTCCGGCCATCGTCGTCATGGAACAGCGAGGCGTCAAACCCGACGCCGTTCAGCTTGATCGGGTCGCTCCACGGGCCCCGAATATCCTTTGCGGTGGTCAGATAGTTGGTCATGTCTTTGAAGGCGCCTTCGGTGACCTTCACATCGGTATACACCAACCAGAATTGCCCATCGGCCCAGGAGAGCGCCGGCGCCCAAATGCCGCCGGAGGAGGGGTTGCCCTTCATGTCCAGCAGGGTGGTGGTGGAGAGCGGCGAAGGCAGCAGGTTCCAGTTTTTCAGATCTTTCGACTCATGTAAACGCACGCCCGGGAACCACTCAAACGTCGAGTTGGCAATATAGTACGTATCCTCGACGCGAATAATACTGGGGTCGGCATTAAAGCCGCGTAATATCGGGTTTTGAATAAGTGACATTTCATTACACCTTTTAAATTGGAAAGTGACGAATCGGTCTGATTTATAATTTTTTTAACTACACGCGGATCTCATCCAGCTGACGGTTGATGTCGGTAACATGTTTATCGGAGATCGGATAAACCTGCATGATCACCATCGAAATAGCGGCCAGCGCAATCGGGATCCACACCGCGGTCATAATGATCCCGTCGATGGCGCTGGCGCTCTGCACGGCGCCGCTTTCATTAAATCCATACACCGCCAGCAGCCACAGCGGGATCGCGCCGCCGATGGTGAAGCCGATCTTGAAGAAGAGTCCCATAATGGCATTGATAATGGCGGCATTGCGTTTGCCAGATTTTAATTCGCCATACGCGATGACTTCCGGTACCAGCGCCCACATAAAGCCGGTGGCGGAGGTTAAGCCCCACTGTTTAATAAAGGTGGCGATATAGGCCAGCCACAGGGCGTCGTGCATCCCTTCGCGGGACCAGACGTAGGTCAGCAGTTCGCCGACGATGAACATGGCGAGGAACAGATGGAAGAAGCCTTTTTTACCAAAGATTTTTTTCAGTTTCGGCCAGAAAATCGGGAAGGCGATGCCGGGAATAGACGCGACGAGACCCACCGCGCCCATCCATTCGGAGTGGCCGACGACGTACTGGTTGAAGAAGCCGTTAACGGTGTTCATAAAGAACATGAAGGTAAAGGCCAGCATAAAGAACATGCCGAGAATAACCAGCGGGCGGTTATGTCTGAGCTCGTGGAAAAGGTCGGTGGTTTTGACGTTGGCGGTCTGCTCGGCGGTCGCGACAACGCGTTCTTTGGTGAATTTATAACAGATAAACAGGGCCACCGCGCCGATGATCATATAGATGGCGTACACGCCAAACCAGGCGTAGTTCGCCGACGGATCGGTATAGTTGCCCAGATTCAGCTCAAGGCCGAAAAAGCCGGTGTCTTTCAGGCTGCGATCTTTCGGCGCCGCCATCTGCACAAACATCGGGAACAGGGTATAGACCAGCAGGTTGGCGCTGTTGGCCAGCATCATACGGGTACTGGTCAGCTTATCGATCGATTCCGGGTCGCGGGTCAGCGAGGCATTCAGCGAGCCATAGGGAATATTAACTAAGGAATAAACCAGGTCCAGCGCCAGATAAATAATAAAGGCGAAAGCCACCGAACCTTTCACTCCGGGGATGGGCGCGAACAGTAATGCCGACAGGATCACCAGCGGCACGCCGGCTCGTAACAGCCAGGGACGATATTTTCCTGCTTTCGAGGTTCGTTTATCCACGTAGGTTCCGACCATCGGATCCCAAAACACATTAATGATACGGACAAAAAGAAAAATAAAGCCTGCCGTTGCCGTGCTGATGGTATTTACCGTCAGCATATGCAAAGCCAGAAAACCCCCAATGGTGCCGAAAACCAGGTTTTGCGCAAAGTCGCCCATGCCATAACCAATTCGTTCTCCGCGGGTTAATTTATGATATTCATCATGCCGACTGTGCATTATGTTTTTACTCATTCTAAGCAGACTCCGGTTTGTTTTGTGTAGGTGAAACACTTTCTGACACAGTTGACCTGGAAGAATCTATTACGTTTTTAAATTAAGTAATTATGTTTTTTTACTTCTGTGATCCTCGAAGCAAAGGCCTGTATCACCTGCGTTGAATCGTTATCCGCCGCTAATTTTCTGACAGATATGCAATGTGACAAAACCGGCATTTTAATTCGCTATGTTCAACTGAATTCCCCAGGAAGTGTACGCTATACGCGCGCGAAGCGAGATATTTAAAATAGTTTTATTTGCGAGATGGCTCACATTTGAGCATTTTCTCAATCGCTGAGTGAAATAACGTAATTGAGCAACCGACGATGAGAATACACGATGTGTCACAGTTGTTAATTTTCGGCTTCCTCAATTTCGGAGTTCATCATGCAAACTTATTTTGACCAGCTCGAACGCGTTCTTTTTGCCGGACCTAAAACCGATAATCCGCTGGCGTTTCGCCACTATAATCCGGATGAAATCGTGCTGGGAAAACGCATGGCAGATCATCTGCGTTTTGCCGCCTGTTATTGGCATAACTTCTGCTGGAATGGCGCGGATATGTTTGGCGCCGGCTCGTTTGAGCGTCCCTGGCAGGCCGCGGGCGATGCGCTGGAAATGGCCAAACGCAAAGCGGACGTGGCGTTTGAATTTTTCTATAAGCTCAACGTGCCGTATTACTGCTTCCACGATGTCGACGTCTCGCCAGAAGGCGCGTCGCTGAAAGAGTATTTGCATAATTTCGCCGTGATGACCGAAGTGCTGGCGGAGAAACAGCAGCAAACCGGCGTGAAACTGCTGTGGGGCACCGCCAACTGCTTTACCCACCCGCGCTACGGCGCCGGGGCGGCGACCAACCCCGATCCGGAGGTGTTTGCCTGGGCGGCCACGCAAGTGGTGACCGCCATGAACGCCACCCACCAGCTCGGCGGCGAAAACTATGTGCTGTGGGGCGGCCGCGAAGGTTACGAGTCGCTGTTGAATACCGATCTGCGCCAGGAGCGCGAGCAGATTGGCCGCTTCCTGCAGATGGTGGTGGAGCACAAGCATAAGATTGGCTTTGGCGGCACGCTGCTTATCGAGCCGAAACCGCAGGAGCCCACCAAGCATCAATACGATTACGATGTCGCGACGGTGTATGGCTTCCTGAAGCAGTTTGGTCTGGAAAATGAGATCAAGGTGAACATTGAAGCCAACCACGCCACCCTGGCGGGGCACTCTTTCCATCATGAAATCGCCAGCGCCATCGCGCTGGGCATTTTCGGCTCCGTTGACGCCAACCGCGGCGATGCGCAGCTCGGCTGGGATACCGATCAGTTCCCGAACAGCGTGGAAGAAAATACTCTGGTGATGTACGAGATCCTCAAAGCCGGGGGATTCACCACCGGCGGCCTGAACTTTGACGCCAAAGTTCGCCGGCAAAGCACCGACAAATACGACATGTTCTATGGCCATATTGGCGCCATGGACGTGATGGCGCTGTCCCTCAAGCTGGCCGCGCGCATGATTGAGGATGGCAAGCTCGATCGGGCTCTGGCAAAACGCTATGCCGGCTGGCAGGGCGAGCTGGGGCAACAAATTATGGCCGGCCGCATGTCGCTGGATAATATTGCCCGGTACGCTGAGCAGCATAATCTGAATCCGCAGCATCACAGCGGGCGTCAGGAATTACTCGAAAATCTCGTCAATACCTATATCTTTGGTTAAATTTGGCTGATATGCCCCTGCGGGGGCATATATTCCGCCATCTGCCCGCTGCCAGGAAATATCGTTTATTGGTTCGTGTTGTATTTATGCTGTCTGCGCCGCAAGGCTATCTGTTTGACTGTCTATAGATGAACAATTCGCTGTGCGGATGGTTCTGCTATTGTGCCACCTGTTTAATATTAGTGAAGGAGGAAGAGTCGCGATAATTGTGTAATGCCTCTGTGACCGTACAAAATAAAAAATAACTTGTTCTGATGATAGCGACATATTCTGTCAGCTCAGAATAGGCTGGTTATTGTCTGAATAAAATTAACCTATATTGAGAAACTCATGACAATGATAAAAAAACTTCCATTAACCATGGCGGTTATCGCCGCGTTTTTTCCGCTTACCTCTGTAATGGCGCAAGAATTTACTCAGGAACAGATCGACGCCATCGTCGCCAAAGCCGTTGATAAAGCGCTGGCCGACCGCCAGGCGAAAATCGACGCCGCGGCCGACAAAAAGGTCGACGTGATCACCAACCCGCAGACCACCGCCGCCTCGCCGGATATGGCCATTCCGTTCGGCCTCAAGTTCAGCGGCTACGCCCGCTATGGCGCCCACTTCCAGACCGGCGACCAGAAATATGTCGGCGTCGACGGCTCCTATAACGGCGCCTCGGCGATCGGCCGC